>JAYWBB010000114.1:0-12253 GCA_043781855.1 Nevskia sp.
CCTGCCCGGTGCTGGAAGGTTAATTGATGGGGTCAGCCGCAAGGCGAAGCTCTTGATCGAAGCCCCAGTAAACGGCGGCCGTAACTATAACGGTCCTAAGGTAGCGAAATTCCTTGTCGGGTAAGTTCCGACCTGCACGAATGGAGTAACGATAGCCCCACTGTCTCCTTCCGAGGCTCAGTGAAATTGAAATCGCTGTGACGATGCAGTGTTCCCGCGGCAAGACGGAAAGACCCCGTGAACCTTCACTACAACTTTACATTGGACTTTGAAATTGCTTGTGTAGGATAGGTGGGAGGCATTGAAGTCAGGACGCTAGTTCTGATGGAGCCAACCTTGAAATACCACCCTGGTAATTTCGGAGTTCTAACCTCGATCGGTATATCCCGGTCAGGGACAATGTATGGTGGGTAGTTTGACTGGGGCGGTCTCCTCCCAAAGAGTAACGGAGGAGTGCGAAGGTGACCTCAGCGCGGTCGGAAATCGCGCAGTGAGTGCATAGGCATAAGGTCGCTTGACTGCAAGACAAACAAGTCGAGCAGGTACGAAAGTAGGTCTAAGTGATCCGGTGGTTCTGTATGGAAGGGCCATCGCTCAACGGATAAAAGGTACTCCGGGGATAACAGGCTGATACTGCCCAAGAGTCCATATCGACGGCAGTGTTTGGCACCTCGATGTCGGCTCATCACATCCTGGGGCTGTAGCAGGTCCCAAGGGTTTGGCTGTTCGCCAATTAAAGTGGTACGCGAGCTGGGTTCAGAACGTCGTGAGACAGTTCGGTCCCTATCTGCCGTGGGCGTTTGATATTTGAGAGGAGTTGACCTTAGTACGAGAGGACCGGGTTGAACGTATCTCTGGTGTTCCGGTTGTCACGCCAGTGGCATCGCCGGGTAGCTAAATACGGACGGGATAACCGCTGAAAGCATCTAAGCGGGAAGCCCACCTCAAGATGAGATATCACGTGTCTTAAGACACCTAAAGAGCCCTTGTAGACAACAAGGTTGATAGGCGCGATGTGGAAGTGCAGTAATGCATGGAGCTAACGCGTACTAATTGCTCGTGAGGCTTGACCATATAACGCTCAAGCATTTTTAGACGTGAAGTACCCTTAGGCATTGAGATTGCCTGCATGTTTGACTACAACCCAATTCGAGTGTGTGAGCAGCAGTACGCTCATTCGCTCAAACAGTTTGCCTGGCGGCAATGGCGAGTTGGAACCACCCGTTCCCATCCCGAACACGGAAGTGAAACAGCTCAGCGCCGATGGTAGTGTGGCTAAGACCATGCGAGAGTAGGACACTGCCAGGCTCTAAATGGAAAACCCCGGATCGAAAGGTTCGGGGTTTTTTATTGGCTGCGCATCGATAGCAAGTTTCGGGGAATGGTCTAGAAAATTTCCCGAACGGCTGGTGTTTTTATTCAGGTATCGGGCCATTCTGCCTTGACCCCGGACGGAGTCTCGGCGAACTGCTTTTTCCTGCTTGGCAGAATGTTCATCAGTTTGCAGATGATGCCGAGCATGATTTCGTCGGCGCCGCCGCCTATCGAAATCAAGCGCGAGTCGCGATAAGCACGGGCCACATTCGTCTCCCACATATAGCCCTGTCCACCCCAGAACTGGAGGCAGGTGTCGGTCACTTCCCGTCCGATGCGGCCGGCTTTCAGTTTGCACATCGAAGCCAGCATCGTCGCATCGCGGCCGGCGACGTATTCCTCGGTCGTCTGGTACACCAGCGCCTTCAAGGACTCCACTTCGGTTTTCAGTTCCGCGAGCCGGAAATGAATGTATTGATTGTCGAGCAGCGACTGGCCGAAAGCCTGGCGCTGACGCGTGTAGTCGATTGTTTCGTCGACGATGTTGCTCAGCGAATCGATGCCGCTGGCAGCGCCGAACAGTCGTTCTTCCTGGAATTGCAGCATCTGATACGTGAAGCCCATGCCTTCTTTGCCGATCAGGTTGCGCTGCGGCACGCGGACGTCGTCGAGAAAGATCATCGCAGTATCGCTCGAGCGCATGCCGAGTTTGTCGAGCCTGGTTTTCCGGTCGAGGCCTTTCGCATCCATCGGTACGACGATCAGCGATTTGTTCTGATGCGGCTTGCCTTCCGAAGTGTTGACCAGCATGCAGGCCCAATCGGACTGCGTGCCGTTGGTGATCCACATCTTCGAACCGTTGATGACGTAATCTCCGCCCTCCTTCCGGGCAGTAGTCTTGATACTGGCGACGTCGGAGCCGGCGCCTGCTTCCGAAACGGCGATCGACGCGACCATGTCGCCGGCGATCGCGGGCACCAGGTATTCACTGCGCAACGCGTCGTTTCCAAAGCGCGCGAGCGCCGGTGTGGCCATATCGGTCTGCACGCCGATCGCCATCGGCAGAGAACCGCAGTTGCAGTTGCCCAGTGCCTGAGCAAAAACAACTTCATATGAGTAATCGAGGCCCATGCCGCCATAGGCTTCGGGTTTGGCAATACCAAGAAGACCCAATCCCCCCATCTTTTTCAGTACCTCGTGCGCGGGAAAAATGCCGGCTTTTTCCCACTCGCTGGTATTGGGGTTGAGTTCCTTCTCGACGAAGGACTTCACCTGCCGATATATCTCTTTATGTTCGTGGGAAAGAATCATTACGGCACTCCAAAAATAATAACGGTAAAAACTCTTATAGCCGTAACCAGTTCGTCAAATAAGCCCATCACGAACAGCGCTATTGGAAGTGTTGAATATAAAACCATTCATTACTGTGTTGCCGTGAATGACATTGGCGTTCAGCGTTGTGAACGGCGATCAAGCGCAATTTCATACATCACCGGCCAGCATTTTCCGGTCACGAAGAAATGACCCGTTGTCGGATCGTAGGCAATGCCGTTGAGCACGTAATCGGCTTCGTCCCAGTCGGGCGGCTTTGGAAAACGCTGGCGCAGGTCGGCGAGATCGAGCCAGCCGTGGACCATTCCACTGCGCGGGTCGATCACGGCAATCCGGTCAGTCATCCAGACATTGGCGTAAAGCCAACCGTTCGCGTATTCGAGTTCGTTGATCCGTGCAATCGACTGCAACCCATCGCGCACGGCAATGCGGCGCGTTTCCCGAAAAGTTCGCGGATCGATCATCTGCAGCGTCGATGAGCCATCGCTGCGAATCAGTCTGCGACCATCGTATGTCAGCCCCCAGCCTTCGCTGGAGATATGGAAGCTCCCGGTCCGGTTTAGATCGAAGTCATAGACAAAGCCTACGCCACCCTTCCAGGTCAGCTGGATGATGTGACTGCCGACAACGGCCACGCCCTCACCGAAGTCGCGGTCGTCGAGTCGCCGGGATTTGAGAGAGCGACCGGTCGCCAGGTCGCTGATCAGCAGCAGCGACCGGCCATAGCGACCGGTGCTTTCGATCAGTCGCCCGCGATCGATCGCAAGACCTTCGGTGAACGCGGAGGGATCGTGAGGATGCTCTGCGACGACATGGAACGACAGCACCGGCGCAGCCCGCGCCATCGGCGCCACAACGGCCAGCAACCCCAGCATCGCCCACACGCCAGCCCGCACCAGTACAATCCGCATGCCCGCCCTCGACTCGATGACTATCACGATGATCCGCAGCATGACGGGCTATGCCCGTGTCGAACAACAGGGCCCCTGGGGCCGACTGAGCTGCGAAATACGTTCGGTCAATCATCGTTATCTCGATCTGCAAATCAAGCTACCGGACGAATTCCGCGTTGCCGAGAACGAGCTGCGGGCGCTGGCGACTGCGCGCATCGGTCGCGGCAAGGTCGAGATTGGCCTGCGCTACAGCCGCGACGCGAGCGCAGCCGGCGCTCTGCATATCGACGCCGAAAGACTCACTGCACTGTGCGGCGCGCTCGATCTCGTCTCGCGTGAACTGCGCACTTCGACCGCACCCGACCCGATGCGCCTGCTTGCGTGGCCCGGCGTCGTTAGCGCCGACAGTGGGGAAACCGCTCCGCCACTGGCCGAAGCCTCGACCCTGTTCAAAGCCGCGCTCGACGATTTCACCGATACGCGCAGCCGTGAGGGCGAGCGGATTCTGACTTACTTGCGGGAGCGGCTCGACGCGATGGCGGCGCTGGTCGAGCGGGTTCGCCTACGCGGACCCCAAGTGCGCGATGCCTGGCTCGAGCGCTTGCGCCAGCGGTGCGCCGAACTCGGCGTCGAGGTCGAACCGGCGCGCCTCGCGCAGGAAGTGGCGCTGGCTGCGCAGCGGCTCGATGTCGATGAAGAGATGTCGCGGCTCATCAGCCATTTCACCGAAGTTCGCGATACGTTGGTGCGCGAAGAGGCGGTCGGCCGCCGACTCGATTTCCTGATGCAGGAACTGAATCGCGAGGCCAATACGCTGTCGTCGAAATCGCAGGACGCGGAAATGACGCGTTGCGCCGTCGAGATGAAAGTCATGATCGAGCAGATGCGCGAACAGGTGCAGAACATTGAGTGAGACGCACGCCGAACTGAAGATTCCGGGAACGCTGTGGATCGTCTCTGCGCCGAGCGGCGGCGGCAAGACCAGCCTGACGCGGGCGCTGGTGCCGCGGCTGGTGGCGCGGGATTGGCCGGCCGAAATATCCGTGTCGTATACGACGCGCGCGATGCGTCCGGGCGAGCTGGACGGCGTGCATTATCACTTCGTCGACGAAAAAACCTTCGCGACGATGATCGACCATGGCGATTTTCTCGAACACGCCGACGTCTTCGGCGCGCATTACGGCACCGGGCTGAGCCGGACCAAGCATTTGCTCGGCGAGGGCATCGACATGATCCTCGACATCGACTGGCAGGGCGCACGGCAAATCCGCGCACTCCGGTCGGATGTGCAAAGCGTCTTCATCCTGCCGCCATCGTCGGCGGAACTGGAGCGGCGCCTGCGCAACCGCGGTCAGGACAGCGACGCGGTGATTGCCGCGCGCATGCAGGCGGCGCGGACCGAGATGGCCCATCACGCCGAGTACGACTACCTGATCGTGAACCGCGACTTCGAGCGAGCGCTCGATGAACTGGCCTCGATTTTCATCGCGCGTCGCCTGCGCGGAGCGACGCAGCAGGCCCGGCACGAGTCCCTGATCCTTCAGCTGCTGGAATAGCCGCTCGGCGCGGGCTATAATCCGGCTCTTTTCCGCAGCAAACGCAGGTGTCATCTCATGGCAAGAGTCACCGTAGAAGATTGTCTGGCCCGCATCCCGAACCAGTTCGAGTTGACCCTGGTCGCCGCCAAGCGCGCGCGACAGCTGGCGCGCGGCGCCGAAGCCAAGCTGCCCTGGGGCAATCACAAGTCGACCGTGTTGTCGCTCAAGGAAATTGCCGACGGCTATATCGATACCGGCGTGCTCAGCGAAGCCGATCTACCAGCGATCCAGCAGCCGAAGATGGAACTCGAAGCGCTCGACCCCAGTTTCGATCTCTAACTCAAGTGACCGGGCGCAGCGTCCCGGACAACAGGTAGCACCGAAAAGAGGCCTCCGGGCCTCTTTTTTATTGGTTCGCTCAAGGGCGTGGGGCACCGATTGATCGATACGGCCGCTCGTTCTGGCGGCGTCGAACGCGCGGTCTATACTTCGGTCATGGAATTCCCGGTTATCCAGCGCATCGGCACCGCGATCCGGACTCAGCGCGTGGCGCGCGAGTACGGCATTGAAGCCTTGACGCGGATTCTCGACGAATACCTCCCTGCGCCGCAGATCGCCGAAGTGCGTCGCGCCTATGAATTCGGCGCACGCATGCACGCCGGCCAGAACCGTACGAGCGGTGAGCCGTACATCTTTCATCCGCTTGCGGTCGCCCGCATCCTTGCGGAAATGCGGCTCGACGCGACCACACTTTGTGCGGCGATCCTCCACGATGTCATCGAGGACACGTCAGTCGGCAAGGAGGAGATTGCGCGGCTATTCGGGCGCGATGTCGCGGAACTCGTCGACGGCGTTTCCAAGTTCCAGAAAGTCGAGGGCATGTCGCGCGCCGAGCGCCAGGCCGAGAGCGTGCGCAAACTGCTGCTGGCGATGGCGCAGGACCTGCGCGTGATTCTCGTGAAGCTCGCCGACCGCCTGCACAACGTACGCACGCTCGAACGCGTGGACCCGGCCAAGCGTCGGCGCGTGGCGCGCGAAACACTCGAGATTTATGCGCCGATCGCACAGCGGCTCGGCATCAACACGCTGCGCATGGAACTCGAAGATCTCAGTTTCGAGAACCTCTACCCGAATCGTTACGAAGTGTTCCGCAAGGCGGTCAACGACCGGCTCGGCGACACCAAGGGGTTGATCAAGGAAATCGAGCACAAACTCGAACGCTCGCTGAAAGAAGAAGGCATCGGCGCCAGCGTCGTCGGCCGTCAGAAGAACCTCTACGGCATCTACGAGAAGATGCAGCGCAAGCGCCTGCGTTTTCTGGACGTGATGGACCTGCTCGGCTTCCGCATCCTGGTCTCCAAGGTCGACGACTGCTACCGCGCGATGGGAGTCGTGCATCACGCCTACCGGCCGATCTCGGAGCTGTTCAACGATTTCATCGCGAACCCCAAGGTCAACGGTTATCAGTCGTTGCATACGACCTGCGTCGGCCCGCAGGGCCGCAAGATCGAGGTGCAAATCCGTACGCGCGACATGCACCACATCGCCGAAAACGGCATTGCGGCGCACTGGCAGTACAAGCTCGAAGGCAAGGGCCAGAACGCCGCAAAGTTCCAGAGCGGCAAGAACGATATGCAGAGCGCACCGCAGAACCGCGCGCGCGAATGGCTCGGCAATCTGTTCGAGACACAAGGCGGCACCGCGCCGCTCGATTTCATCGAGAACGTCAAGGTCGACCTGTTTCCGGACGAGGTCTACGTGTTCACGCCGAAGGGCCATATCCGCCAGCTGCCGAAGGGCGCGACGGCGGTCGACTTCGCCTACTCGGTGCATTCCGAACTCGGCGATCATTGCGTGGCCGCGCGCATCGACCAGCAGCTCGAGCCGCTGAACACCGTGCTCAAGAACGGCCAGACCATCGAGATCATCACCGCGCGTCACGCGCGACCCAATGCGGCGTGGCTGAACTACGTCAAGACCGTCAAGGCGCGCACGCACATCCGCAACTTCCTCAAGAGCCAGCGCGAGGACGAGGCGATCCGTCTCGGGCGGCGGCTGCTGGAGATCGCGCTGCGCGAACTGAACGTGCCGCTGACCGTGCTCAAGGAAGAATCGACCGAGGCGGTACTCAAGGTTTTCGGCCTGCAGGACATCGAGGAGCTGTATATCTCGATCGGCAGCGGCAGCCGGCTCGCGCCGCTGGTCGCCCGACATTTTCTGCCGGACCCGGACCAGACCACGGTGCGCGGCGCGAGTGTGCCGCTGGCGGTCGAGGGTACGGAAGGCCTGGTGATCGACTACGCCAAATGCTGCCGGCCGATCCCCGGCGACGAAATCTGCGGCTACGTTTCGATCGGCCGCGGCATCGTTGTGCATCGGCTCGAATGCAAGCACATCGCCGCGCGCAAGGGCGCGGTGCAGGAGCGCGTGCCGCTGATCTGGGCCCCGAGCGTGCAGGGCGACTTCTTCGCCGAGCTCAAGCTCAAGTCCGAGAACCGGCGCGGCCTGCTGGCCAGCGTTGCCGGTGAAATCGCCGGCGCCGGCGCGAGCATCGAGAACGTGCAGATGCCCGAGCGCGATGGCTCCGAGGCACTCGAGATGCGCTTCGTCATCACGGTCAAGGACCGCGTGCACCTCGCGCGCGTGCTGCGTCGCCTGCGCCGGCTGGAGCCCGTGCAGCGCGTCGTGCGCGTCTGACCGCCGGAAACGAACTGCGCGCGAGCATGGCCTCGGCGGATCCGTCGCGAGGGCTGGCGCCGCTGGCGACAACCGGCGATATTGCTGGTCTATCCCATTCCCGAGAAACATCAATGGCGCGCGAGATCATCCAGACCGACCACGCTCCGGCCGCGATCGGCACCTATTCTCAGGCGGTCAAGTGCGGCGGAACGGTCTACCTGTCCGGGCAGATTCCCCTAGACGCCAAGACCATGACCCTCAACAACGCCGCGATCGAGGATGAGATCCATCAGGTCTTCAAGAATCTGCGTGCGGTCGCCGAAGCTTCCGGTGGCGGGCTCAAGGATATCGCCAAGCTCAACATCTTCCTGACCGACCTCGCGCACTTCGCGAAGGTCAACGAGATCATGGCGGAATACTTCGTCGAGCCCTACCCGGCGCGCGCCGCCGTCGGCGTGGCGAGCCTGCCGCGCGGCGCGCGCATGGAAGCCGACGCGGTCCTCGTGCTGGAGTAAGCCGGCTCTTCGTTCGCGCCGCGCGTCCATGTTTGATACCCGCCAGAAAATGCGCAGTGGTGTGAAGCCGGCGTTGACGCTGGCGACCGAGGTCACGTTTCTCAAAGGTGCCGGACCGGCCGTCGCGATGAAGCTGCGCACGCTCGGTCTCGAGCGCGTGCAGGATCTCCTGCTGCACTTGCCGACGCGCTACGAGGACCGTCGCCGCCTCGTGCCACTGAACGAAGTGAAACCGGGCGACGAAGCGCTGGTCTGCGGCCGTGTCGTGGCGGTCGACATCCGCTTCGCCGGCAAGCGCTCGCTGCGCGTTGCCATCGACGACGGCAAGGACAGTCTCCTGCTGCGCTTCTTCCATTTCAACGAAGCACAGAAGGCCGCATTCGCGGAAGACCGCTGGGTGCGCGCCTTCGGCACCGTGCGCCTTGGCGCGCAGGGGCTGGAGATGGTGCATCCCGAATATCGCGTTGCCGAAAATGCCGCACTCCTGCCGCCGGAAGAAAGACTGACGCCGATCTATCCGCTCGCCACCGGGCTCACCCAGACGCGGCTGCGCGGCCTGATCAAACAGGCGCTCGACGTCGCCCAGCACGATCCCGACTACGGCCATGATTTTCCTGGCCTGATGGGCCCAAACACGCTGAGCGCATTGCGCACCCTGCATGAGCCGGAGGGCCGCGATCTCGGCGATCTGCTGCTCGAACGTCATCCGGCGCAGCTGCGCCTGATCCGCGAAGAACTGCTCGCGCACCAACTCTGCATGCGGTTGCTGCGCAAGCAGGTCAAGGCCGCGCCCGGTGCGCGCATCGAGCATGTGCTCGTCGCCTCCGCGAAGCTCCAGGAAAAATTGCCGTTCGCGCTGACCGGCGCGCAGCGCCGCGTCATCGGCGAGATCGCGCACGACCTCGCTGCCGGCCGGCCGATGCTGCGACTGATCCAGGGCGATGTCGGTTCCGGCAAGACCGTGGTCGCGGCGGCGGCGATGCTCGGTTGCGCAATGGGTGGCATGCAGGCGGTGCTGATGGCGCCGACGGAACTGCTGGTCGAGCAGCACGCGCGCACGCTGGCCGGCTGGCTCGGCGCGCTGGGTATGGCGGTCGGCATGCTGTCGGGCCGGATGAAGAAATCCGAGAAGGACGAGGCCATGAGCCGCGCAGCGCGCGGCACGACGCCGGTGTGGGTCGGCACGCATGCGGTGTTCCAGAACGACGTGCGGTTCAAGAAGCTCGGTCTCGTCGTGGTCGACGAGCAGCATCGCTTCGGTGTCGGCCAGCGGCTGGCGCTGCGCGACAAGGGGCCGGCCGGCGTCACGCCGCATCAGCTCATCATGTCGGCGACACCGATTCCACGCACGCTGGCGCAGACCATCTACGCCGATCTCGATGTCAGCGTCATCGATGAACTGCCGCCGGGCCGCACACCGGTACAGACCGTCGCGTTGTCGAACGAACGCCGCGCTGAGGTGCTCGCGCGCATCGGTGACGCCTGCCGCGCCGGCCGTCAGGCCTACTGGGTCTGCACGCTGATCGAGGAGAACGATCAGCTCGAAGCGCAGGCTGCGGAGGAGACGTATCGGCAGTTGCGCGAGGAACTGCCGGAGCTGCGTGTCGGCCTCGTACACGGCCGCCTGAAGCCGGCCGAGAAGGATGCGCAGATGCGCGCGTTCCAGAACGGCGTCACGCAATTGCTGGTCGCGACGACGGTCATCGAAGTCGGTGTCGACGTGCCGAACGCCAGCATCATGATCATCGACAACGCCGAGCGGCTTGGCTTGTCGCAACTGCACCAGCTGCGCGGCCGCGTCGGTCGCGGTGCGATGCTGAGCCAGTGTCTGCTGATGTATCAGCCACCGCTCGGCGAAGGCGCGCGGGCAAGGCTCGAAGTGGTGCGCACGACGCACGATGGCTTCGTGATCGCCCAGAAAGATCTCGAACTGCGCGGTCCCGGAGAATTGCTCGGCCGTCGGCAGACCGGCCTCGTCGGCCTCAAGATCGCCGACCCGGTGCGCGATTCGGCGCTGATTCCGCCGCTGCAGAAACTCGCCGACGACTGGCTCTCGAAATCACCCAGGGAAGCGCGCCGCCTGATCGCGCGCTGGGTTGGCGATGCCGAGCGTTACGCGCAGGTCTGACGCGGCGCGGCTGCTGCGGTGTCGGTGAGTTACCGACCGATCATCCAAAACCGCGGCGGATTGGTGACGTAAATCTCGGCACGGCCGCGCAAATCCCGGACGGAGCATCCCGGTGCGACTACTCTCGTACGACCGGACGAGCCTGTACGTGGCGATTGGACGCAGGCCTCGCCGAGTGGGAGGACTTTATGCGCAGTCTGGCCTTTGTCGCAGGGAGTGCACTCGCCGTAATCGCGGCAACGGCTACCGTGCCTTCCGCGCCGACGACGCGCCCGAACGCCTTCGTTGCCGCACCCGCTGCCGGGGCCGCCGCCTGCCGCCTGCCGCCGATGACCAGCCTGGTCGGTGAGGTCGACGTAGTCGAGCTCCTGCTTGCCACCACGCCCGATCCGCGCGTGCCACGCCATCGGCGTTTCTACGATCACACGATTGCGGCGATCGATGCCGGCATGCTCGAAGGCGGCTACGTGCTCGACCGCTTCGGCTTTCCGTGGCAGGACAGCCTGCGTGCCGGCGCGTCGGCGGCCGCTGCCGACGACGGCTGCTACGGCTGGATGCTGTTCCGGCAGGACGCGTGGCGTGATCTGGCCGGCGCTGACGACAAGGCCGTCGCGGCGAGCAGCGCCGTGCGCCCCGTGCGCGACCGGCTGGTGCTCCTCGTCCCGGAAACCGCCAGTTACGGCGTTGCGCGGCAGGCGCTCGACGGCGCCATCGATACCGTTTCCGACCTGATCCGCGAGGGCGGCGCGCACCGGCTGGCCACGTATCCGGGTTGTGCCACAAGTGGTGACGGCGCCGCATCGCTGGTCGTGATCGGCCCGAGTTTTTCCGGCTCGATCGAATCGCTGCTGCGAGCGGCCGGTCGTCTCGGTTCCGACGGCCGGCCGTCGGGCCTGTGCGCGGTGACCGCGAGCGCGACGGCCAGCAGCAATGCCGTCGCCGAAAAGCTGGCCGACTCGCGGCCGCCGCGATTTCGCCTGATCCGGCTCGCGGTGTCCGATACCCAGCGCATGCTCGCGCTCGCAAAGCTGTCCGGGATTCCGGACGACGGCAACGACAACAACCGTGCGATCGATCAGGTAGCGTTTCTGACCGAAGCATCGGTGTTCGGGAAGGATCTCTGCCCGGATCAGGGTACGCGCCAGTACGACGGTCTCGATGCCGCCTACCGGACGCTCTGCGATCTGAGCCTGAAGATCAGCTTCCCCGCCAATATCGCCGACCTCCGCCGCGACGCCGGTGCGGCTGCTGCGCGAGGTGCTGCCAAGGTCCCGCTGAAGTTGCCGGTCACCACGCGCCGGCTGTCGCTGGACGAGGCCGCCGACAACGGCAGCGAATTTCCCGAGGGCCTGCAGACCTACTCGACCGCAGTCAGCGCCGAGTTGCAACTGGACGCCGCGCTGGACCGTCTCGCGGCCAGCCATGCGCGCATCATCGTCGTCGTCGCGACCGATGTCCGCGACCGCTTGTTCCTGTTTCAGCAGATTCGCGAACGCCTGCCGGAATCGCTGCTCGTCGATTTCAGCGCGGACCGCCTGCTTGGCCATCCCGACGGCGTGCTGGCCAGCCGCGGCGCGCTGGTGCTGGCCTCGTCGGAACTGCTGTGTGCACAGTCCGACGAGCGCTACTGCTGGAGCGTTGGCGAGACCCTGAACCAGCTGCGACTTCGCCGTCAGAATCTGCGCCTTTCGGCCTGGCCGACCGACCACCACGCGATTCTGGCCAAGGCGGTATCGCGGCTCGGGCGCGACTCACCCGGCCGTTGTCCGAGTTCGCGCAATCAGGACGGCGATTGCGCGACCAGGACACCGCTGATTCACATTGTCGGCTTCGACGGCCTGCACTCGCTGGCCA
>JAYWBB010000115.1:0-4048 GCA_043781855.1 Nevskia sp.
TCGCCATGGGTTCGTCGCTCATCGCCGGGATCGTCCAGCGGCGCCTCGTCCTGCTGCAGGTGACCGCGCCGCCGGACATGGCGGTCAGGTCGCCGCCGGCGGTTATTCCGGTGCAGGCCGACGCCGGCATCGGCGGGCAAGCGCGTTTCGTCTCGGCGGCGGCGCGGACCGACCCGCGGGTCCAGGGCTCCAGCTTCTATTATGTCGCGCCCGCTTCGAGCGGACTGCTTCCGGGCATGAATGTCGTGGCGCTTCTGCCCGGTGCGCAGAACACCACCGGAGCAGCCGTTCCCCAGGAGGCTGTCGTCTCATGGCAGGGACGTTCGTGGATCTACCGCCGAACCGGGCCGCTGACCTTCGAGCGCATCCCCATCTCGACGGATATTCCGGCGCCGAGCGGCGGCTATCTGGTGCAAAACATCCCGGCCAGCGCGCAGGTCGTGGTCCGCGGAGCGCAGCTGCTGCTCTCGGAAGAAATGCGTTCGCAGACGCAGGCCCCCGGAGAAAAAGATTGAACCCCGCTCGGCCTTCCGGTCTCCAAGCTGGCATTATCGCCTTCGCAATCCGGTTTCGCGGAATCGTCATTGCGCTGGCCTGCGTGCTCGTAGTCTACGGCGTTTACGGCCTCGCCGGTGCCAAATACGATGTGTTCCCCGAATTCGCGCCGCCGCAGGTGGGAATCCAGACTGAGGCGCCGGGACTGACGCCCGAGCAGGTCGAGGTGCTGGTTACGCGGCCGATCGAAACCGCCGTCAATGGCGTACCGGGGATTCAGAGCCTTAGATCGAACTCAATCCAGGGCCTGTCGGTCGTCAACGTCTTCTTCAATCCGGCGAGCGATATCTATCGCGATCGTCAAGTCGTCGCGGAAAGGTTGGCTGCGGCAGCGCAGCAGCTTCCTCAAGGCGTGCAGCCGCCCGCAATGACGCCCCTAACATCTTCAACCAGTACAGTTCTCGTGGCGGGTCTGACCTCGAACACACGATCTTTGATGGAGCTTCGGACGCTGGCTGAATGGACTGTGCGCCGGCGGCTGCTTGCGGTGCCGGGCGTCTCTGACGTCCTCGTGTTCGGCGGCGACACCCGTTCGATTCAGGTGCAAGTACATCCCGAAAAGCTCGTCAAATATGGCCTTGGCATGGGCGATGTACTGACCGCCGCTCGCCAGGCAACCGGCGTCCGCGGAGCGGGGTTCATCGACACTCCCAACCAGCGGATCGTCTTCCAGAGCGAGGGCCAGTCAGTTCAGCCAGAGGATGTCGCAGCGACCGTCGTCGTGACGCAAGGCGCCGGTCGGGTGACGCTCGGTCAGGTCGCGGATGTCGTGCAGGCCCCCGAACCGCCGATCGGAGCGGCCGCGATCGAGGGCCGGCCGGGTGTGATCCTCGATGTCTCCGAACAATATGGCGCCAACACCGTCGAGGTAACGCAAGCGGTGGAAGCGGCGCTTCAGGACTTGAAGCCGGCGATAACCGCGCAAGGCGTCGTGCTCTCGGCTGATCTGTTCCGCCCGGCTAATTTCATCACCACCGCGCTTTCGAATATCCGAAGTTCGCTGATCGTAGGCGGCATTCTCGTGATCGTCGTGCTGTTCCTGTTTCTCTTCAACCTGCGGACGGCGGCCATCGCCTGCACCGCCATACCTTTGTCGCTGCTCACCGCGACTCTCCTGCTGGAGCAGTTCGGCATCTCGCTGAATACGATGACCTTGGGCGGCCTGGCGATTGCAATCGGTGAGGTCGTCGATGATGCCGTGATCGGTGTCGAAAACATCGTGCGGCGACTCCACGAAAACAGGAAGCTCGACTCGCCGCGGGCGGAAGCGAAGGTGGTGTTTGACGCCGTGTTCGAGGTTCGAAGCGCCGTGGTTTATGCGACTTTGGCGGTGATCCTCGTGTTTCTGCCGATCATCGCCCTTCCGGGTATCGCTGGCCGCCTGTTCGGGCCGTTGGGACTGGCCTACATCCTGGCGGTACTCGCCTCGCTGGTGGTTGCTTTGACAGTCACGCCGGCGCTCGGGATGGCATGGCTCGCGGGCCGTCGTCGGGAAATCGCCGATCCGCCGGTGGTGCGGTGGAGCCGCGGCCGTTACCAGCACCTTCTCGAGGGCATCGTCGGACGGTCGCGTACGCTGATGATTGTAGCGATCGGTTTCACTCTGCTGAGCATCTCCGCGCTCCCATTCTTCGGCGCTGGCTTCATCCCTGAGCTCAAGGAAGGACATTACATCCTGCATATGTCCGCGGCGCCAGGCACCTCACTTGAACAATCGCTGCGACTTGGGGCGCGGGTATCGACCGCGCTTCGCCGTATCCCCGAGATCCGCTCCGTCGCGCAGCGGGTTGGGCGGGCCGAGAAGGCCGGCGACACGTTCGGCACGCACTACAGCGAATTCGACGTCGATTTAAAACCGCTAAGCGGCGAGGCCGCCGAAGCGGTCCAAGGCCAGATTCGAAAAGTTTTGAGCGGCTTCGTGGGCGTGGATTTCTCACTTAAGACGTTCCTCACCGAACGTGTCGAGGAAACGCTGTCGGGATACACGGCCGCGGTCGCCGTGAACGTCTTCGGTAACGATCTCGATGTCCTCGATACCAAGGCGCAGGAGGTCGCGCGCGTCCTCGGCAAGGTGCGGGGAGCGAGCGAGGTGCAGATTCAGTCGCCGCCGGGATTGCCGCAGATCTCGATTCGCCTGCGCAAGCTCGATCTCGAGCGTTGGGGACTTAACGCGGTGGAAGTGCTCGACATCGTCCGAGCCGCCTACCAGGGGGACGTGGTTGGGCAGACTTATGATGGCGACCAGGTATTCAACGTCATCACCATTCTCGATGGTCAAAGCCGTAGCGATCCGAGTCGCGTGGCCGACTTACCTCTCCACACACCGAGCGGGAGTTTCGTGCTGTTGAAGCAGGTGGCCGACGTGACGTCGAGCAGCGGACGCTACCAGGTGCAGCACGATGGCGCGCGGCGGCTCCAAAGCATAACCGCCAACGTCGCCGGCACCGACGTCAAGTCTTTCGTTCTGGACGCCAAGGCTGCGATCGCCGCCCAGGTGAAGCTGCCAGCCGGAACCTATGTGACGTTTGCCGGTGCAGCTGAAGCGCAATCGGCTTCGCAGAGCGCGTTGCTGCTTAACTCGCTGTTGGCGGCGGTCGGCATCATCCTGCTGCTCTCGGTGGCCACGCGCAACTGGCGCAATCTTGTGCTGGTGCTTGCCAACCTGCCGTTTGCGCTTGCTGGCGGCGTCCTTGCCGTACTCCTGACTGGCGGCCAATTGACGCTCGGTTCGCTGGTCGGATTCGTGACGCTGTTTGGCATCACGCTGCGCAACTCCATCATGATGATTTCCCACTTCGAGCATCTGGTCGCGGTGGAAGGGCGAACCTGGGGTTCTGCCACGGCAATCGAAGGAGCGGCCGATAGGTTGGTTCCGATTTTGATGACATCGCTGGTGACCGCACTGGGCTTGCTGCCGCTGGCGATCGGCTCGGGCAATGCCGGTAGGGAGATTGAGGGGCCGATGGCTATCGTCATTCTGGGAGGCTTGATGACCTCAATGGTGCTGAACCTGCTTCTGCTGCCGACGCTCGCACTGGCATTCGGTCGTTTTGAGCCGGAAACCGATCCTTTGGGGGAGCCGCGCCCAATCCGATGATCGTGTTCCGTTCCAATTTCGCCAGTCGGCGCGACGTTACAAAGGTGCTTGCGGAGGTAGCCTACAAGGAAGAGGCTTGGCGGTAGAGCTATTATTAGCCCCACCAAGTCATTTCCGCAGTTCTCGCAGAGAGCTCAAATAGTCGAACTGCGGCTGTCCAGCAAAGTCCAGCACTTGCCAAGAATCGTGATGGTGCTATTAATGGCTTCGGCGATTTTCAGACGACGAATTGTTATGCAAATCAGCCGCTTAGGTGCCTGCCGGAAGTCCTCTCCTGGCACCATCGGCCGTTCCGGCAAAGTCCAGGAACGTCCAGCAAGCGACTGGTTTCAAAGCGCCCTTTCGATGACAATCGCCGGCAACCGTCCGGGCTGATCCAGCCGAAGCCATCGCCAG
>JAYWBB010000116.1:0-31480 GCA_043781855.1 Nevskia sp.
CGACACGGCGAACGCGATCGACCGCGAAATCCGCCAGATCATCGACACGAACTATGCGCGGGCCAAGCAGATCCTCGAAGACAACATCGACAAGCTGCACGCGATGACCGAGGCACTGATGAAGTACGAGACGATCGACAGCGACCAGATCGCGCGCATCATGCAAGGCAAGGACCCGGGTGCGCCGGGTTCCTGGTCCGATGGCAGCCGCGTGCCACCGCCGAGCAAGCCGCCGAGCCCGACGGCGGTAATTCCGCCGGTGTCGCCGAAGCCTGCCAGTCAGAGCTGAATGTTCGTGAACCAGCGCGGGGCCGGCATCTGCCGGCCCCGTTTTCGCTTGTGATTCTGGAATTGCGGGGCCGGCGGCTCGATCTCCGCATGCCGGTCATCATGGGCGTGCTCAACGTCACGCCGGATTCGTTTTCCGATGGCGGCCGGCATCAGTCAATTGAAGCTGCGGTTGCGCGCGCGCGCGTGATGACAGACGAAGGCGCGGCGATCGTCGATGTCGGCGGCGAGTCGACGCGGCCCGGTGCTGCGCCGGTCACCGAGCAGGAAGAACTCGATCGCGTCCTGCCGGTAGTCCAGCGGCTGAGTCGGGAGCTGGATTGCGCGATCTCGATCGATACGATGAAGCCGGCCGTCATGGCGGCCGCCTGCGCTGCGGGCGCGCATCTGGTCAATGACGTGAACGCGCTGCGTGCGCCGGGCGCGATCGCAGTGGTCAAGGCGCATGGCGCGGCCGCCTGCCTGATGCACATGCAGGGTGAGCCGCGCACGATGCAGATCGAGCCGCGCTATGACGACGTGGTCGCCGAAGTCGGGCAGTTTCTGGCTGAGCGAATCGCCGCCTGCGCGCAAGGCGGTGTTGCCCGCGAGCGGCTGTTGATCGATCCCGGCTTCGGCTTCGGAAAATCGCAACGGCACAATCTGCGCCTGCTCGCGCGGCTCGGCGTCCTCGTCGATCTGGGAGTGCCGCTGCTGGTCGGCGTGTCGCGCAAAGCCATGCTCGGAAAGTACCCGAACCGGCCGGTCGACCAGCGATTGCACGCAGGCCTTGCCGCTGCCGCATTGGCCGTGTGGCAGGGCGCAAGTGTCATCCGCACACACGATGTCCGGGCCACCGTGGAAGCCGTAGAATTCGCGGCCGCCGTCCGGCAAGCAGGGTCATAATCCGTCGATGAGTCGAAAATATTTTGGCACCGATGGCATTCGCGGCCGCGTCGGGCAGGCACCGATGACGCCGGAATTCGCGCTGAAGCTCGGCTGGGCGGCGGGCTGCGTGCTCGCGAAGACGCCGGGCGCGCGCGTGCTGGTCGGCAAGGACACGCGCCGGTCGGGCTATCTGTTCGAGTCGGCGCTCGAAGCGGGATTTGCGGCAGCCGGCGTCGAAACTTATCTGCTGGGTCCGCTGCCGACGCCGGCGGTTGCGTACCTCACGCGTGCGCTGCGCGCGCAGGCTGGCGTCGTTATTTCAGCCTCGCACAATCTCCATTTCGACAACGGCGTGAAGTTCTTCTCGGCCGAGGGCGACAAGCTCAGCGACGAGCTCGAAACCGAAATCGAATCCTTCCTCGAACGCGAGTTGGTCTGCGTGCCGCCCGAGCAGATGGGCCGCGCCCGGCGCATCGATGATGCGCAGGGCCGGTACATCGAATTCTGCAAAGGCGCCTTCACCGGCGGTTCGCTGCGTGGATTGAAACTGGTGGTCGATTGCGCCAACGGCGCGGCCTATCGCGTCGCTCCGGCGGTTTTTTCCGAGTTGGGCGCCGAAGTCATAACGATTGGCGATCGTCCCGACGGACTCAACATCAACGAGGGTTGCGGTTCGACACATCTCGAACTGCTGGCCGCCACGGTGCGCGCGCAGCATGCGGATATCGGCATTGCGCTGGATGGTGATGGCGACCGCTGTCTGCTGGTGACCGCCGATGGCATCGCTGTCGACGGGGATGAAATTCTGTTCATCGTCGCCCGCCTGCGGCAGCAGGCTGGCGCTCTGCGTGGCCCGGTTGTAGGGACGGTCATGAGCAACTATGGACTCGAACAAGCGTTCGGCCGGCTCGGCATCGCGTTCGAGCGCGCGGCGGTCGGCGACCGCCATGTCCTTGAACGTCTGCGCGCGAGCGGCGGGACGATCGGCGGCGAGACTTCCGGGCACACAATCTGTCTCGATCGCGCGCGGACCGGCGACGGCATCATCACCGCGCTTCAGGTCCTGGAAGCGATGCTGGCACAGGCTGCGCCATTGTCGAAGTTGATCGGCGGCATGCACAAACTGCCGCAGGTTCTGCTTAACGTGACGGTCTCCGGCAAAGCCAAGCCTGTGCTTGATCGGCCCCAGTTGAGCATCGCGGTCGCCGCCATCGAAGCGCAGTTGCGCGGCCGTGGCCGGGTGCTGTTGCGCGCTTCCGGCACGGAGCCGGTCATCCGGGTGATGGTCGAAGCCCAGGACGAAGCGGAAACGCGGGCCGCTGCGGAACGTCTGGCGACCGTCGTCCGCGAAACTGCTGCCAGTCTTGCAGCACAATAATTCTGGAGAATATCGATGCGTAAGTATCTTGTCGCCGGCAACTGGAAGATGAATGGTTCGCAGGCTGCGAATGCTTCTTTGCTGGACACGCTGGCGGCGGGCATCTGCAAGTTTCCGGCGATCGAGGTGCTGGTCTGTCCGCCCGCCGTTTATCTCGATGCAGCCGCACGAAATCTCGCGTCGACCGCGGTTGCGCTCGGCGCACAAAATCTTTGCGAGCAAACCGAGCCCGGCGCCTTCACCGGCGAAATTCACTCGTCGATGCTCGTGGATTTCGGCTGCCGCTATGTCCTGGTCGGACATTCCGAGCGGCGCGCGCTGTATGGCGAGGACGATAGGCGTGTTGCGGAAAAATTCGCTGCGGCGCAAAAGGGCGGGCTCATCCCGATTCTGTGCATCGGCGAAACTTTCGCCGAGCGTGAGTCCGGGCAAACCGAATCGGTGCTTCGCCGGCAATTACAGGCAATCCTCGATGGCAGCAGCATCGCCGCTTTCGCCAAAGCGGTCATTGCGTACGAGCCGATCTGGGCGATCGGCACCGGCCTGACGGCCACGGCGGAGCAGGCCCAGTCGGCACATGCATTTATTCGTGGTCAACTTGCTGCAAACGATGCTAAAATCGCAAGCTCAGTTCGCCTGCTTTACGGCGGCAGCGTCAAAGCCGAGAATGCCGCGTCGTTGTTCTCCTGCGAGGATGTCGACGGTGGTTTGATTGGTGGCGCGTCGCTCAAGGCGAAGGAATTTCTGGCGATCTGTGCAGCGGCCGAAGCTGCGGCGCAGAAAACATAAAAACAGCGGGTTTCATGTATACACTTCTCGTCATTACACATGTGCTGGTCTCGGTCTCGCTGATCGGCCTGGTGTTGATCCAACACGGCAAGGGCGCCGACGCTGGCGCGGCGTTTGGCAGCGGCGCCTCTGGCACCGTCTTCGGGTCGCGCGGCTCCGCCAATTTCCTGAGCCGGGCAACGGCTTGGCTGGCCGGTGCTTTCTTCGTCATCAGCCTGGCCTTGGCGTACATCGTTCATGGACGCTCGAGCGGTGGCGGCAGTATCGTCGATGCGATTCCGGCATCGGCTCCCGCTCCTGCGGCGGCGACGGCCGATCTGGCGCCGGCCCAACCGGCAACGCCAAGGCCACAGGTTCCGGCAGCAGAGACGCCAAAGCCGGACGCCGGAGCGACCGAGGCGCCGAAGCCGAAGATCCCCGAGTAAGATAGTTTGGCGGACGGTCCGAAACGACCGGCCGGATTCAGATCGAAAAGTTTTGCCGACGTGGCGGAATTGGTAGACGCACTACCTTGAGGTGGTAGCGGGGAAACCTGTCCGAGTTCGAGTCTCGGCGTCGGCACCATATGTTGTTCCGGCAACATATCGCTGGTTTGCCTTCAAATGGCAGCTTTTAAGATTGCTTTGACGATGGTGGGTCGCTATACTAGTCAACTGATCGCGGTGCGGGGTGGAGCAGTCTGGCAGCTCGTCGGGCTCATAACCCGAAGGTCGTAGGTTCGAATCCTGCCCCCGCTACCAACTTCAGTTTTGTCAGGCCCCGCGTGGGCCTTTTTTATTGGCGTCTTGTTTACAGTCTTGATTGGGAGACAGTGGTGCTGCGAGACCGCTTGACCGACCTCCTCGAACCGGTGGTGAAGGCCCTCGGTTACGAAGTCGTTTTGCTCGAATTCAGCCCCCGTGACGGAGCCGGATTGCTGCGCCTGTTCATCGATGGACCCGACGGCATCGGACTCGACGACTGCGAGAAGGTCAGCCGCGAAATTGCGGCGGTGCTCGACGTCGAAGACGTTATCAGGCAAGCGTATCAACTCGAGATTTCTTCGCCGGGCTTCGATCGTCCGCTGGTCACGCCGGCGCACTTCGAACGCTTCAAGGGCAAGATCGCAAGAATTCAGATGCTGGCTCCGATCGCGGGCCGTCGTCGCTTCCAGGGCGCGCTTGTCGGCGCGACGGAAACGGACGTAACGATCGAGACGCCGGATGGTGTTGTGACGGTGCCGCTGGCCGATATTGAAAAGGCGCGGCTCGTACCGAATTTCGACAAAAAACCCAGGGAGAAGACCGGTTCATGAACAAGAACATATTGCTCATGGTGGATGTCGTCTCCAACGAGAAAGGCGTGGAGCAGGAAATCATTTTCCAGGCCCTCGAAGCCGCGCTTTCGTCGGCCAGCAAGGAGCACTACGGCGCGGAGTGGGATATCCGCGTCACGATCGATCGCCAGACCGGCGACTACGAGACTTTCCGTCGCTGGACGATCATGGACGACGAGGACGAGAACTTCGAGTCGCCGCAACGGCACATTCTCCTGGCGCGCGTGCTGGAAACCGATCCGGATGCGAAGCCGGGTGATGTGCGTGAAGAACCGCTGCCTTCGATCGAATTTGGTCGCATCGGCGCGCAAAAAGCCAAGCAGGTCATTTTCCAGCGTGTGCGTGACGCCGAGCGTGCCCGCATCGTGGACGCCTATCAGGATCGTGTCGGCGAGCTGATGACCGGCCTGGTCAAGCGCATCGAGCGCGGTGCGGTCATCGTCGACCTCGGCGGCACGACGGAGGCGATCATTCCGCGCGAGCACGTCATTCCGCGCGAACCGGTGCGTCCGGGCGATCGCGTGCGCGGCTATCTTTATGAAGTGAGCCCGCAGGTGCGTGGCCCGCAGCTGTTCCTGAGCCGCACGACGCCCAAATTCCTGATCGAGTTGTTCAAACTTGAAGTGCCGGAAATCGCTCAGGGACTTATCGAGATCAAGGGCGCGGCGCGAGACTCCGGCCTGCGCGCGAAGATTGCGGTGCAGGCGAAAGACAAGCGCATCGATCCGGTGGGCGCCTGCGTCGGCATGCGTGGTTCGCGCGTGCAGAGCGTGTCGAACGAGCTGGCCGGCGAGCGCATTGACATCGTGCCCTGGGACGACAACATCGCCCAGTTCGTCATCAATGCCATGGCGCCGGCCGAAGTCGATTCGATCATCGTCGACGAGGAGTCGCATGCCATGTCGATTGCGGTTGCCGAAGACAAGCTCGCGCAGGCTATCGGCCGTGGTGGCCAGAACGTGCGGCTGGCGTCCGAGTTGACCGGCTGGACATTGAACGTCATGACCGCCGCCGAGGCCGAGACCAAGAAGGAACAGGAAAATCAGACCGTGCAGGCGATGTTCATGGAATCGCTGGAAGTGGATGCCGAGGTTGCCTCGATTCTTGTTCAGGAAGGTTTCGCCTCGCTCGAAGAAATCGCCTACGTGCCGGATGAAGAATTGCTCGACATCGAGGAATTCGACGAGCAGATCGTCGAGGAACTGCGCACACGCGCCAAGGACGTGCTGCTGACCAAGGCGCTGGCCAAGGCCGAGCAGGAAGCCGGCGTACAGCCGGCCGAGGATCTGCTCGCAATTCCCGGTATCGACGAAGATCTGGCTTATCGCCTGGCCGCCGCCGGTGTGGTGACGCGCGACGATCTGGCCGACCTCGCGACCGATGAGCTGGTCGAAAAAGTGCCGATGGACGAAGACACTGCCGCCAAACTGATCATGGTTGCGCGCGGTCTTGATACGCAACAAGCGTAAACACGCCTTATCTGGAGCGAGATGATGAGTAGCCTTACCGTGTTGGATCTCGCCGCCGAGCTGCGCAAGCCGGTACCCGAAATGCTGGCCCAGTTGAAAGAGGCCGGTGTTACCGTGGAAAGCGACAAGTCTTCGATCAGTCCCGCCGACAAGATCGCCCTGTTGACGCACCTGCAAAAACTCCGAACCACGACGACCGCGCCTTTGAGCACCGGCGGCCGTATTTCGATCAAGCGCAAGGAAACCACCGAACTCAAGCTCGGCGGCGGCCGCGGTGCGCCGACCAAGACCGTCAGCATCGAGGTTCGCAAGCGTCGCACTTACGTCAAGAGCGAGGATGTCGAGGCGCCGGAGACAGCCGAGACTTTCGAAAGCATCGACGTTGTGACATCACCGATCGTTGAAGCCGCGCCACAGAACTCCGTTCCGAGCGAAGCGGCTGTGGCCCCGGATGTCGTCGAGCCGGCGGCAGTTGACGACGCCGCACAATCCGGACAAGAAGAATCGGCACGTCTTGCGCGTGACGAAGACGTGCAGCGAATTCGTGTTGAAGCCGACGATGCCGAGCGAGTCAAGGTCGCGGAGCAGGAACGCCTGCGCACCGATCCGATCTACAAGGCGCGCATGGACGCCGAGGCCTCGCGCCGCCGTGCGACCGAGAATCTCCGGCGCGCGACCGAAGTGCGGCCGACGCCGGCGCCGGTCGTACCGCCGCCGGCAGCGGTCGCTGCGAAGAAGCCGGAGCGCGAGCGCGCCGACAAGGACCGCGGCGCCGATCGCGGCCGCAACGAATTGCATCTGGCGGCCGGCAAGGGCGGCAAGCGCGAGAAGAAGAAGCAGCGCAAACCCAGCGGGCAGATTCACGTCGAGAACGTGCACACCTTCGAGCGCCCGACGGCGCCGGTCGTGCGCGAGGTCGAGATCCCCGAGGCAATCACCGTTGGCGAGCTCGCCAACCGCATGGCGGTCAAGGCAACGGAACTCATCAAGGTCATGATGAAGAACGGCCTGATGGCGACGATCAACCAGATCATCGATCAGGATACGGCGGCGCTCATGGTCGAGGAGATGGGACACAAGATTCGGCTCGTCAAGGACAGTGACGTCGAGGAAGGCCTGATGACGGCCGTCGCCGGCGATGCCAAGGAGTCAACCGCAGTGCCGCGTCCGCCAGTGGTCACGATCATGGGCCATGTCGATCACGGCAAAACCTCGCTGCTCGATTACATCCGCAAGACCCGCGTCGCTGCGGGCGAAGCCGGGGGCATCACGCAGCATATCGGCGCGTATCACGTGGCGACATCGAAAGGCGTCATCACCTTCCTCGACACGCCCGGCCACGCCGCGTTCACCCGCATGCGCGCCCGTGGCGCGCAGCTGACCGATATCGTCATTCTCGTCGTCGCCTCCGATGACGGCGTGATGCCGCAGACCAAGGAAGCGATCCAGCATGCTAAGGCGGCCAAGGCGCCGATGATCGTGGCGATGACCAAGATCGACAAGCAGGAAGCGGACATCGAGCGGGTCAAGAATGAGATGGTCAAGGAAGGCGTGGTGCCGGAGGAGTGGGGCGGCGATACGCAGTTCGTCGGCGTGTCTTCGTTCAACGGCGCCGGCATCGACGGCCTGCTCGACGCCATTCTGCTTCAGGCTGAAGTGCTGGAACTCACCGCGCCGATCGAGAGCGCCGCGCGCGGCACGATCGTGGAAGCCTCGATCGAGAAAGGTCGTGGTCCGGTGGCGACGGTGCTGGTCCGCGCCGGCACGCTGCGCCAGGGCGACGTGATCCTCAGCGGCGCGCATTTCGGTCGCGTTCGCGCCATGTTCAATGAAGCCGGCCAGTTGGTGAAGGAAGTCGGTCCGTCGATTCCGGTCGCAGTGCTCGGCCTGTCCGGTGCGCCGGATGCGGGCGACGATGTCGTCGTCGTTGCCGACGAGCGCAAGGCGCGGGAACTTGCAGGCTTCCGCGAAACCAAGCAGCGCGAATCCAAGCTGGCGCAGAGCCAGGCCGTGCGCATGGACCAGGTCTTCGCCCGCATGGGCGACGGCGCGATCGAGGCCAAGGCTCTGAACCTGATGATCAAGGCCGATGTGCAGGGCAGCGCCGAGGCGCTGTCGGAGTCGCTAAAAAAGCTGCCCAGTGCGGAGGTCAAGGTCACGGTCGTATCGAGCTCGATCGGCGGCATCAGCGAATCCGATATCGATCTCGCGCTGGCGTCGCGCGCGATCATCATCGGCTTCAACGTGCGCGCCGACAGTGTGGCGCGCCGTCGCATTCAGGACACGGGTGTCGATGTCCGCTACTACTCGATCATCTACGACGTGCTCGACGATGTCGCCGACGCCATCGGTGGCCTGCTCGGGACCGAGACGCGCGAGCAGATCGTCGGCATTGCACAGGTTCGCGATGTCTTCCGTTCGTCGAAGTTCGGCGCGATCGCGGGCTGTCTGGTCACTGACGGCGAAGTCCGTCGCGGCCTGCCGATCCGTGTGCTGCGCAACAACGTCGTGATCTATGAAGGTGAGCTGGAATCCCTGCGTCGCCACAAGGACGACGTGGCCAAGGTCGTGGTGGGCACTGAGTGCGGCATCGGCGTGAAGAACTACAACGACGTCAAGGCCGGCGATCAGATCGAGTGCTTCGACCGCGTGCAGGTCAAGCGCACCGTGAAAGCGGAAGCGTAAGGACGCCGTGCCTAAGGAATTTTCACGCACGCTGCGCGTCAACACGCAGCTGCAGCGTGAGCTGGCCGAGGTGATCCGTGACGAGCTGACCGATCCGCGTATCGGCAACGTCACGATCACCCAGGTGACAGTGTCGCCGGACGTGCGCAATGCACGCGTGTCGGTCAGCATGCTCGACGACGATGCAGCGCTCGCGGCTTGCGTGAAAGCCCTGAATGGCGCCAACGGCCGTCTGCGCCATCTGCTGGCCGATCGCCTGCATATCCGTCATGTGCCGCAACTGCATTTCGTTGCCGATACGGCGCTGCGCGAAGGCGACCGTATCGGTGGCCTGATCCGGGCCGCCGTCGAACAGGACCGCCGGAATCCGGCTGAAGGCGCGCCGACGGTCGAGGATGAAGACCCAACGCCGGTATAAAAACCGCGCCGTCGACGGCATTCTGCTGCTCGACAAGCCCGGCGGCATCACGTCCAACGCCGCATTGCAGAATGCGAAGCGCCTTTATCAGGCGGAAAAGGCAGGCCATACCGGCAGTCTCGATCCCATGGCGACCGGGCTGCTGCCGATCTGCTTCGGCCAGGCAACCAAGCTCAGCGCCTTCATCCTCGAAGCGGACAAACGCTACCGCGCGCGCGCTTGCCTCGGCGTTAAAACAACGAGCGGTGATGTCGACGGAGCGGTGATTGCAACGTCAGACGCCACCGCCATCACGCGAGAACAACTCGCGACAGTCATTCCGAAACTGCTCGGCACGATCAACCAGATTCCGCCGATGGTGTCGGCGATCAAGCGCGAAGGGCAGCATCTTTACGAACTGGCTCGTCAGGGTATCGAGATCGAACGCGAGCCTCGTCGCGTCACGATTCACGAGTTGCTCCTGCTCGATTGTTTCGACGGCGGTTTCGAATTCGAAGTGCTTTGCTCGAAGGGCACCTACGTGCGCACGCTCGCCGAGGACTGGGCTGCGGCGCTCGGGCAGTGCGCACACTTGACGGCGCTGCGCCGGCTCGAAACCGGTCCGTTCAAGGCGCAGGACATGATCGCGGCCTTGCAACTGGAAGCAGTCGGCGACAATCGCGCGGCGCTCGATACCTTGCTGCTGCCGCTATCGGCGGCGCTGGCCGGGTGGCCGCGCCTGGACGTCAGCGCGGTGGACGTGGCGCGCCTGCGTGGCGGTCTGATCTGCGGCCCTTTTCCGGGGACAATCGCCGGCCCCGTCACAGTATTCGACGGTGCCGGAATCGTACATTTCATTGCCGAACTCGACGCCGACGGTCGGCTCGCGCCGAAGCGTTGGATCGGCCCCGAGCGCGATACGCCTTGAAGAATGCCGCGCCGGTATTGTGGCGACCTTTCGCGCCCGCTACAATAACTGGTTTACAGAACCGCAAAGTCCGAATTGGAGTTGATGATGTCCCTTTCCGTTGAACAAAAATCCGCCGTCGTCGCCAAATTTGCCCGTGGCAAGGCTGACACCGGCTCGCCCGAAGTCCAGGTCGCGCTGCTGTCCGAGCGTATCACCAGCCTCAGCCCGCATTTCGAAGCGAACAAGAAGGATCATCACTCGCGTCGCGGCCTGCTGAAGATGGTCAACCAGCGTCGCAAGCTCCTCGATTACCTGAAGGTCGAAGACGAGAGCCGCTACTCCAAGCTGATCAGCGAACTCGGACTACGCCGCTAACAGAGCGTAGTTTTTTCGTTTTTCCCTTCCAGTTTTTCGCGCGAGCCAGACATGGTCTATCCCGTTACGCCCGTTAAAAAGTCCTTCCAGTACGGAAGCCAGACGGTTACTCTCGAAACCGGCGCGATTGCGCGGCAGGCCACGGCCGCCGTCATCGTCACGGTCGATCAAACCGTCGTCATGGTCACCGTCGTCGCCAAGAAGGATGCGAAGGAAGGTCAGGATTTCTTCCCGCTGACGGTCGACTACATGGAGCGCACCTATGCCGGCGGTCGCATCCCCGGCGGTTTCTTCAAGCGCGAAGGTCGCCCGACCGAAAAGGAGACACTGACTTCGCGCCTGATCGATCGGCCGATGCGTCCACTGTTCCCGGAAGGCTATTACAACGAGATTCAGGTCGTGGCCACGGTGTTGTCGGGCAACCCGCAGGTCGACGGTGATATTCCCGCCCTGCTGGGTGCTTCCTGTGCGATGTCGCTGTCCGGCGTGCCGTTCCAGGGCCCGATCGGCGCGGCCCGCGTCGGTTACGAGAACGGCCAGTACATCCTCAATCCCACCGTCCTTCAGCTTGAGACCTCGCAGCTCAATCTCGTGGTTGCCGGCACGGCCGACGCGGTACTGATGGTCGAATCCGAAGCCCAGCAGCTCTCGGAAGAGGTCATGCTCGGCGCCGTGCTGTTCGGCCATGAGCAGATGCAGGCGGCGATCAAGGCGATCAACGAACTGGTCGCCGAAGCCGGCAAACCGAAGTGGGACTGGAAGCCGTCAGCCACCGCCAGCGAACTGACGGCCGGCGTCGGTGCGCTTCAAGCCGATGTCACTGCAGCGTATGCGATCACCGACAAGAAGGCTCGCCACGACGCCTTGAGCGTGATCCGCGCGAAGGCGGTCGAAAAACTCGCGAGCGGCGATGGCGCGAAGTTCGATGCCGCCAAGGTCAAGACCGCGTTCGGCGATCTCGAAGCCAAGGTCGTGCGCGAGCGCATCCTCAGCGGCGCGCCGCGCATCGATGGCCGCGATACGAAAACTGTCCGCGCCCTGAATATGGGCGTCGGCATCCTGCCGCGCACGCATGGTTCGGCACTCTTCACGCGCGGCGAAACGCAGGTGCTTGCAGTGACCACGCTCGGCACCGGCAAGGACTCGCAGTTGATCGAAAGCCTGCAGGGCGAATCACGCGACCAGTTCATGCTGCACTACAACTTTCCGCCGTATTGCGTCGGTGAAACCGGCCGCCTGAATGCGCCGAAGCGCCGCGAAATCGGCCATGGCCGATTGGCGAAGCGTGGCGTCGCTGCGGTCATGCCTGACCTCGTGAAGGATTTTCCGTATGTCGTCCGCGTCGTCGCCGAAGTCACCGAATCCAATGGTTCGAGCTCGATGGCCAGCACCTGCGCGGCGAGTCTTGCGCTGATGGATGCGGGTGTACCCCTCAAAGCTGCCGTCGCCGGTGTCGCGATGGGCCTGATCAAGGAAGGCGAGCGCTGGGCCGTGCTGACCGACATTCTCGGCGACGAGGATCACCTCGGCGACATGGACTTCAAGGTCACCGGCACCACGACCGGCGTCACCGCGCTGCAGATGGACATCAAGATCACCGGCATTACCGGCGAGATCATGAAGGAAGCGTTGGCGCAGGCTCGCGTCGGCCGCTTGCACATTCTCGATGCGATGGTGAAAGTCATTGCCAAGGCGCGCCCCGAAATGTCCGAATTCGCGCCACGCATTACGACGATCAAGATCCATCCGGACAAGATTCGCGACATCATCGGCAAGGGCGGCGTCACCATTCGCTCGATCACCGAGGAGACCGGCACTTCGATTGATATCGACGACGACGGTACCGTCAGAATTGCGGCGGTTGATGGTGACGCGGCGAAAGCAGCCATTGCCCGTATCGAAGCGCTGACCCGGGACGTTCAGGTCGGTGAAATCTACGAAGGAAAAGTAGCAAAACTCATGGACTTTGGCGCTTTTGTGACGATCCTGCCAGGCAAGGACGGACTCGTTCATATCTCGCAGATATCAGAAAAGCGCGTCGAAAATGTGGCGGACGAACTGACGGAAGGCCAGACCGTTCGCGTCAAGGTGCTCGAGATCGACAAGCAGGGTCGCATCCGTCTGTCGATGAAAGCGGTGGACGTGGCCTGAACCGTCCGTCGGGCAGTCGCGATTAGACACTAGTCGAGCTTGAAACCCCCGCACGATTCGTTCAGAATCTGTGGGCGGTTGAAAATAAGAAGAAGAAATAACGCGCACAAAAAAACCCCCTGGTGACAGGGGGGAAGGTGCGAGAAAGGTGTTGAGCCTTTCTGGAGGAGACATTTACAGCGCATATAAAATAATTCTTTCGCGCTGTTTCCTGCATAACTTATGTTGCGGTGCAGTATAAGGATGATCACGCCATCTGTCAACTGCACGGTAAAATAATTAAATCTATTTAATCAATATATTATCGCATTTGCACATTATTTTTGACGCCTACGTCACAAATTGTGTGAGTACGCCGGATACTGCTACATCGCATTGTCTGGGATTTAGCTATCAATATCTGTGCCAATTCCGTGGCCGCTGGGTTTGATAACTTTCGCGCGGCTCAGGTTCTTCAGGAACTCCTTGCGTACCGTGCGCCAGATTGGCACCTGCCGGTCCGCCAATTCTTTCAGCCGCTGTACCGGTTGCTGCGCCTGGCCTAGCAAATCGCGCAGTTGCTCGCTGAAACTGCCTTGCTGTTGAAGAAACAATTGCAGCGACATTTCCAGATAGCGACTGATACTGGTCTGCATTGGATCTCCATAGAAACGGATGATGTGAGTCAAAAGTTCCGAACTGAAGATCGGATTACCGCCTTCTTCCTGATCCGAAATCACTTGCAGAAGAATGCTCCGAGTGATGTCCTGCTTGCTGCGCTTGTCTTCCACTCTGAACCGGACGTTGCTCAGCACCAGCTGCCGCACTTCCTCGAGGGTTATATAGCGACTGACGTTCGTGTCGTAAAGCCTGCGGTTCGGGTATTTCTTGATGATGCGTATATCGTTCATGCTGGGGTTCATGCTGGGGTTCATGCGGGCGTTCGTGCCGATCATTTTGTTGCGATGCGGTAAGAATGACAGATGCGTGAGGGCATCACCAACCGGCAGGCGTCAATTGGGATCTGCCAGAGTGGCTTTTCGTGGTATCCGTTGCGGATTCCAGCTCACAACCGCCCATTCGATGGTTTCTTCGGCGGAGGCACTTTCCAATGGCAGCGGTGGGTCTTGTCCAAGAAGCTTCAGGCAATGTTGCAAGTTAGCGGCAGCCGTCGAATTGTCGATCGGCTTCGCGTGATTCTGTTTGCTGAGTTTGTTGCCGTTCGCGTCAAGCAATAACGGCAAGTGTCGATATTCTGGCGGTGACAGCTGAAGCAGGCGCTGCAGGTGGCGCTGACGGATGCTCGAACCGATCAGGTCGGCACCCCTTACAACTTCTGTAATCCGCTGCGCCTGCTCGTCGATCACACAGGCCAGCTGGTAGCCGATCAGGCCATCGGCCCTGCGAACAACGAAATCGCCGACGTCGTCGACGAGACATCTTTCGATCGTGCCCTGCCATGGATCCTCGATGTCGAGAACACCAGGTGCGACCGCAAGCCGCCATGATCCTTTGCCCTCGACCCGGCGTGAATGACGACACCTGCCCGAGTAAACCGGCCCATCGATCCCAAGCCGGGATTCCGCAGCAAGGTCCGCCCGCGTGCACGTACATCGATAACACGTCGTATGTCGACACAACTGTGCGAAAGCCTGCTCGTATTGTTCGACGTGTTGCGATTGCCAGCGCACCGGCTCATCCCACAACAGCCTGTGCGCCTCCAGCTGACTCAAGATTGTGTCGGCATGATCGGCGCGACTGCGCTCGGCATCGAGATCGTCCATGCGCAGCAACCAACTGCCACCGGCGCGGCGCGCCTGAAGATAGCTCGCCAGTGCCGTCAACAGTGATCCCATGTGCAGCGGCCCCGATGGCGTCGGCGCGAAGCGCCCGCGATACGCGCGTCGCAGGTCGTGCGATGCCGGGTCCGGAGCGGGCAGGACAAAATTCAAGGCGGTGGTCCCGTTGGGTACACTTCAGCCGAAGTGTGGATCGCTCACCGGTGCAGAGTCGAGCGCCGCTGTCGATTCAACGGCGTTCGCTTTGAGTTGTTTCCGGTATGAGCGCAATCGGGGAAACCAATCGTATGAGGCGCTGGAACGGCTGGGGCGACGATAGTCACGACGAGCCACTCGGCCACGTCGCACTGGAATTCCTGACACGGTTGATCGGGCCGGGCGTGCCGACGCGTGATACATCGTTCGCGGAAGCGCTCGCGGCGGTTCCGGCGTCGCGTCTGCTGGACACGGCCGGTTTGTCGACAGACCCCGCACTGCGGCTGCGCCATGCGCGCGGCCAAAGTTTCCGAGACTGGATCGCGCTTCGCTTCGGCCGCATGGGTGCGCCGGCCGACGGCGTCGCCCTGCCGACCAGTCATGCCGAGGCCGCGCAGGCGTTGGGTGCAGCAACTCGTCTCGGCGCCGAAGTCGTTCCTTACGGCGGTGGCACGAGTGTCGTCGGCCATCTCGACGTGAACAGTAGCGAGCGCCCGGTGGTCAACATTTCGCTCGAACGAATGAACCGGTTGCTCGCGTTCGATCCGGTCACGCAGCTCGCGCACTTCGGTGCGGGCACGCGTGGTCCGCAGGTCGAGGCGCAACTGGGGGGAGCGGGTTATTTGCTCGGGCATTTCCCGCAGTCCTACGAGTATTCGACCGTCGGCGGCTGGGTCGTGACGCGCTCCAGCGGACAGCAGTCGCTGCGTTATGGGCGTATCGAGCAACTGTTTGCGGGCGGACGGCTGATCACACCGCGCGGCGAAATGTCGGTTGGCGGTGTACCAGCATCGAGCGCCGGGCCCGATCTTCGCGAACTGGTGCTCGGCTCCGAAGGCCGTCTAGGTCTGCTGACGGAAGCGATCGTGCGTGTGCGCCGGCTGCCTGAGCGCGAGGATTTCCACGCCGTATTCTTCCCCGACTGGGAGCAGGGCATCGAGGCGGTGCGGTGCATCACGCAGGCCGGTCTCGGTCTCTCGATGCTGCGACTCAGCAACGCCATCGAAACCGAAACGCAGCTGACCCTTGCCGGCCACGCCAGGGCAATTGAGTGGCTGCGGCGCTATCTGCGTCTGCGCGGCTCGGGAAAAAAGCCGGTGCTGCTGCTGTTCGGCGCGACAGGGTTGAATCGCGAAGTCCTGCACGCGCGGCGTGACGCGCTCGCGCTCGCAAAGCAGCAGCGCGGAGTGCACGCGGGCCGCAGCATCGGCAAGCGCTGGGCGGCCGGGCGCTTTCTTGGCCCTTATCTTCGCAACAGCCTGTGGGCTGCCGGCTATGGCGCCGATACGATCGAGACGGCGATCAACTGGCCGCAGGTCACGCCGCTGATACGCGCGATCGAAAACGCCGCGAGGAATTCGCTGGCCGAATACGGCGAGCGCGTGCATGCCTTTACGCATCTCTCGCATGTCTATGCGCAGGGCTGCAGCATCTATTCGACTTTCGTATTTCGCGCCGCTTTCAGCTTCGAAGAAAATCTCGAACGCTGGCAGCGCATGAAGCGCGCGGTGTCGGAAGTTATCGTGGCGCATGGCGGGACGATCAGCCATCAGCATGGTGTCGGCGTCGATCACGTGCCGTATCTGCCGGCCGAAAAGGGCGCACTCGGCATGGATCTGATCCGCGCCGCCGCCCGCGAGCTCGATCCCGACGGCCTCATGAATCCCGGAAAACTTTTCTCCTGATGCGCGTGAACAATCCATCGCCGGTCGGCTTCGCAGTGCTTTATCAATGGCAGATCAAGCTGGGCAAGCTGCGGCAGTTTGCCGACGCGTGGGCGGACATGACGGAAGCCCTGCTGCGCGAGCGGGGTGCGCTCGGATCCCGTCTGCATCGCTCCGAGCAGGGCACCTGGATGGCGTACGCACAATGGCCAACACGCCCGCTCTACGAACGTAGCGGCGACCTCGGTCCGGTCGACCCGGACGCGCTGAAGCGTCTGCAGGACGCCGTTGCCGACACCTGGCCGCCGATCTTCCTGACGCCGCACGACGACCAGCTCGATCCGATCGACTGATGATTCCGCGCTCGGCGCTCGCCGCGCTGCCCTCCCGTTTCGATCTCGTCGTCATCGGCGGCGGCATCACCGGCGCCGGTATCTTCAATGAAGCGGCTCGTGGCCCGGCAAGCATATTGCTGGTCGAGCAGAACGATTTCGCCTCGGGCGCTTCCAGCGGGTCGTCCAAGCTCGTGCATGGCGGCCTGCGTTATCTCAAATCCGGGCAATGGCGACTGACGCTGGAATCGGTGCGCGAGCGCAACCGGCTGCTGCGCGAACGTGCGGGCCTGGTCGAGCGCCAGCCCTTTATGATGCCGATCTACGCCGGCATGAAGCCGGGGCGCGTAGCGATGCGGGCTGGTCTTGCGCTCTACGATGCGATGAGCGGTCAGATGACCTCGCGTTCACTCGATGTCGCGGAGACGCTGGCGCGCGAGCCGGACATTCGCCGGAAAGGCCTGCTGGGCGCGGTCGCCTACGACGATGCGCAAACCGACGATGCCCGGCTGACGTTGCGGCTCATTCTGGAGGCGCGTGGCGAGCGGAGCCAGGCGCTGAATTATGTCGCCGTCGCGGCGATCAACAGCAAGGACGGCAGAGTTTCCAGTGTCGACCTCGAAGACCGGATCACCGGTGAGAGGCGCCTGATCGACGCAGGGTTCGTCATCAATGCCACCGGCGCCTCATCGACGGGCTTGCGCGGAGCCCCGGCGGGCGCCCCCACGCTGCGACCTCAGCGCGGCAGTCATCTCCTGTTCCCTCTGAGCAAGTTTCCGGTGCGTCGTGCCGTGTCGTGGTTTCACCCGCGCGATCATCGTCCGATCTTCGTCTATCCCTGGGAAGGTGTGGCGCTATATGGAACCACCGATCTCGATCATCGCGAGGGTGATGTTTCACATCCCGTGGTGAGCGCCGACGAAGCCGAGTATTTGTTCGAAGGTCTCGACCATCAGTTCCCCGAACTGCGGCTGTGGCCTGACGACGCTATCGCCTGCTTTGCCGGGATCCGGCCCATCGTCGCCGGTGGCAAGGCCGATCCGAGCGCCGAGTCGCGGGAGTCGGCACGCTGGACGAGTCCCGGCTGGATCGGCGTCACTGGCGGCAAGCTGACCACCTTCCGGATCACCGCACGTCATGTTTTGCGCGAAGCGGCAAAGCAGTGGCCGCAGCTTGAGCCGCAGGCCGCTGCGGCCGCCACTGCAAAAAGCGATAGTCGCCTCGACGCGCGATACGGCCGTGAATTCACGCGCTGGCTCGCTACGGACGCGGATGCCGCCGAGCACGAGCGAATTGCCGATACGCCTTATTGCTGGGGCGAATTACGCTGGGCGGCGCGTCACGAGTCGGTGGTTCATCTCGATGATCTGCTGCTGCGGCGCACGCGCTGCGGCTTGTTACTGACGCGCGGCGCAGCGGAAATCCTCGACCGGGTCGGCGACATCTGCCGGTCCGAACTCGGCTGGGACCCGACCCGGTGGCTTGCCGAGCGCGATCGCTACCGTGTGCGCTGGCAACAATTCCATGCGGTGCCGACATGACAACGGTCGGTTTGCTGGCAATCGATGTCGGAACCCAGAGCGTGCGCGCACTGGTGTTCGACCCAACCGGTCATCTACTCGCAAAAGCGCAGGTGCCGCTCGATCCCCCGTACTTTTCGCTGCAACCCGGCTGGGCCGAACAGGATCCCGAGGTGTACTGGAACGCCATCGTCACCGCCTGCCGCGAGCTTTGGTCGGGCGGCCCCGTTCGTGTTGAAGACATCGCCGGCCTGACCCTGACCACGATGCGTGCGACGCCGGTCTGCGCCGATGAGGATGGCCGCGCGCGGCGACCGGCGCTGGTCTGGCTCGATCAGCGCCACGCGACGAAACTGCCGGCGCTCGGTCCACTCTTGAACGTCGCGTTCGCGCTCGCCGGCGCCGGCCGGTTGATCCGGCATGCGCAAGTCGAAGCGGAAGCAAACTGGTTCGCCGAACACGAGGCCGAGGCCTGGCGCGCGACGCCGCGCTACACACTGCTGTCGGGCTGGCTTTGCCGGCGGCTGGTCGGCGCGTGGGTCGACTCCGCAGGCGGGCAGGTCGGGTACCTGCCATTCGACTACAAGCGGCAAACCTGGGCCGGACCGTACGATTTCAAATGGCGCGCCTTCTCGGTGCGGCCGGCGCAATTGCCGCACCTCGTCGCACCGGGCGGCTCCCTCGGCGTTCTCACCGCAGCTTCCGCCGCAGCGCTGGGGCTGCGCGCGGACTTGCCGGTCATCGCTGCCGCTGCCGACAAGGCTTGCGAAGTTCTCGGCAGTGGCGCCTTCGCCGCCGATGTTGCACAGCTGTCTTTCGGTACTTCGGCGACGATCAATACGACACAGCCGCGCTACGTCGAAGTGCAGCGCCTGCTGCCCGCCTATCCGGCAGCTTTGCCGGGCGCGTTCTTGACGGAAATCCAGATCTACCGCGGCTTCTGGATGGTGAGCTGGTTCAAGCGCGAATTCGCGCACCGCGAGACGCTGCTCGCGGCAACCCGTGGCGTTGCGGTCGAATCCTTGTTCGACGATCTGGTCAACAGCGTGCCGGCCGGATCGATGGGCCTCACGCTCCAGCCGTACTGGTCGCCCGGCGTGCGCGATCCCGGCCCCGAAGCCAAGGGCGCGATCATCGGCTTCGGCGACGTCCATACCCGCGCGCACCTTTACCGCGCGATCCTCGAAGGCCTCGCTTACAGCTTGCGCGCCGGGCGCGACACGATCCAGAAAAAGCTCGGCCGGCCGATCACGCGCGTGATCGCCTCGGGCGGTGGGTCGCAGAGCGACGCGGCGATGCAGATCACCGCAGATGTCTTTGGCCAGCCGGTCGAAAGGCCGGAGATCTACGAGACCTCGGGTCTCGGCGCGGCGATCAATCTCGCGGTCGGCCTCGGCCTGCACGCGGATTACCCGCAAGCGGTCGCAGCGATGACGCGGACCGGCCGCATCTTCGAGCCGCAGAGCGAAGCGGCAAGCGTCTATGATGCGTTGTACAAGGATGTCTACAAGGAGCTTTATCCGCGCTTGCGGCCTCTGTATCGCAGTATCCGCCGCATCACCGGCTATCCGGGATGAGCGCGGCCAAACGGGGATTAGTCATGCGCATGGAAGCGATAGCCACAAACAATTTCCGTGGCTGTGGAATGCGCAGCTAGCCTCAGGAGTGCCTGAAGCTTCGGGTTCTTACGTAACTGGTATTTAATGGTGTAGGAGAAAGTGCAATGGCAGCTCTGAAGGGTTCCAAGACCGAGGGCAACCTCAAGGCCGCGTTCGCCGGTGAATCGCAGGCCAATCGTCGTTATCTGTACTTTGCCGCTAAGGCCGACGTGGAAGGCTACAACGACGTCGCTGCGGTGTTCCGTTCCACTGCCGAAGGTGAAACCGGCCACGCGCATGGCCACCTCGAATATCTCGAAGAATGCGGCGACCCCGCGACCGGCCTGCCGATCGGCGAGACCCGCGACAACCTCAAGGCCGCAATCGCCGGCGAGACGCACGAGTACACCGACATGTACCCGGGTATGGCGAAGACTGCGCGCGACGAAGGCCACGACGAAGTGGCGGACTGGTTCGAGACGCTGGCAAAGGCCGAGCGTTCGCATGCCAATCGCTTCACCAGAGCGCTGACCGAGCTGGTCTGAGCGGCTGCTGATTGCAACCCCTCTACCGCTGGCAGAGGGGTTTTTTCTTCATCTGCGGAGTCATCCGTGAACGATATCAAGCCCGAACGCGCGGTCGAGGGCGGCCTCGCCGCGCCGACCCGTCATCCTCTCGGCTGGCGCGACCCGGGTTTCCATGATCAGGCCGCGATCGACAAGGAACTCGAGCGGGTCTTCGACATCTGCCACGGCTGCCGGCGCTGCGTGAGCCTCTGCCAGTCCTTTCCGGTGCTGTTCGATCTCGTCGACAACTCGGCGACGATGGAAGTCGACGGGGTCGCGAAAGCCGACTACGGCAAGGTGGTCGAGCAGTGTTATCTCTGCGATCTCTGCTACCAGACGAAATGCCCGTATGTGCCGCCGCATGAGTGGAACGTCGATTTTCCGCACCTGATGCTGCGCGCCAAGGCAGCCTCTTTCGAGCGCGGCGAAGTGTCTGCATCGCGCCAGCGCCTGACCAATACCACCGGCTTTGGCCGGCTCGCGAGCATTCCGGTCATCACCGAAATTGCCAATGCCACGAACCGCAGCCCGACGCTGCGCAAGCTGACCGCGAAGCTGCTCGATGTGCATCCGGACGCGCACCTGCCGGAATTCCACTCCAAGACCGCGCGCCGGCGCATTCCGAAACTTGCAGCGCCTGCGGTTACTGCCAAGGCCGCCGGCACTACGCGCGGCCGCGTCGCGATCTTCGTGACCTGCTATGGCAACTACAACATGCCGCAGGTCGTCGAAGATCTCGTCGTCGTGCTTCGCCACAACGGCATTGAAACGAAACTGGTCGAGCGCGAAAAATGCTGCGGCATGCCGAAGCTCGAACTCGGCGATCTGAAAGCCGTCGACGTCTTCAAGAACGAAAACCTGCCGGTGCTCGCGAAGGCCGTCGAGGAAGGTTGGGACCTGATGGCGCCGATCCCGTCCTGCGTGCTGATGTTCCGCCAGGAAATCCCGTTGATGTATCCCGACGAAGCGCCCGTACAGACGGTGAAACGCGCGATCTTCGATCCTTTCGAATACCTGATGCAGCGCCATCGCGCGGGCCTGCTCGATACGCAGTTCAAGACGGTGCTCGGCAAGGTCGTCTATCACGCGCCCTGTCATCAGCGCGTGCAGAATATCGGCCCGAAGACGCGCGAGCTGCTCGCGATGATTCCCGGGACCGAACTGGAGTTCATCGAACGTTGCTCGGGTCACGACGGCACCTACGGCATCCGGCGCGACACCTATGCGGCTTCGATGAAAATCGGAAAACCCGTATCCATGCGCGCCGAACGCGCCGCGTCGGACTTCATCAGCAGCGACTGCCCGATGGCCGCCGACCACATTGCGCACGGCATGCAGAAACCGCCGGAAACACAGCATCCGATCTCGCTGCTGCGTCGCGCCTACGGAATCTGAGAACCGTGAACAAACTGAAAGTCGCCGATCTCTGGAAGCTCGAAGACTACGCCGAGCGGCGTCCCGAATTTCGTCGCCAGGTCATCGCTCACAAGCGGCAGCGCAAGGTCCACATCGGCCCGCACCTGACGCTGCTGTTCGAGGATCGCATGACGATCCAGTACCAGGTGCAGGAGATGCTGCGCATCGAGCGCATCTTCGAGCGTACCGGCATCGAGGAGGAACTCGCGGCCTACAACCCGCTGATCCCCGACGGCGCCAACTGGAAGGCCACCTGCCTGATCGAGTTCGAGGACCCGGATGTACGCGCGCGCTGGTTGGCGAAGCTGCGCGGGATCGAAGGCGAACTCTGGGCACAGGTCGGCGATTTGCCGAGAACGGTGCCTTACGCCGACGAAGACATGGAACGCGAGAACGAAACCAAGACGTCGGCCGTGCACTTCCTGCGTTTTGAACTGACGCAGGCGCAGATCACGGCGCTGAAACAGGGTGGGCGATTGACCTTCGGCGTCGATCACCCCGAGTACGGTCACACCGCAATCGTCGACGAGGGCGTGCGCAAGGCGCTGCTGACTGATCTCGCCTGACCTCGAATCAGTGTCCCTGAAAGCCATCCCAATGCGCGGGTGGCAGTTGTACTGTGTCAGCAAATTCTGGCGCCCAGCCCGGTGCGCGGTGTTCGACGACGACGTGTGTATAAATGCCGCCACGCACATACCAGTCGGCGGTCAGGCGCATGAAGCGCGGATGTGTCGCCGCGACCAGATCGTCGAGCAGTGTGTTGGTCACCGCCTCGTGAAACGCGCCCTCGTCGCGATAGCTCCACAAGTAGAGTTTCAAGGATTTCAGCTCCACGCATAGCGCCTCGGGGATGTATTCGAGGTACAGCGTCGCGAAGTCCGGCTGACCGGTTTTCGGACAGAGGCAGGTGAATTCCGGCATGCGCATGCGGATCACGAAATCGCGGCCGGGATTCGGGTTCTGGAAGTTTTCCAGCGTTCTTGAAGGCTTGGTCGACATTGTTGAAGGTTCCGTTTGGTCCATTGTGCCAAATGGCGCGGCTCATGGGTCACAAATCCGCAATCCGCCGCCGCCAATCCATTAAACTGAAGCCCTTCCTGAATACCCCGACGGCGGGTCATCGACCCGCACGGTCCCGCACAACCCGAATCCTTCATGCGTCTATCCGGAATCAAGCTCACCGGGTTCAAGTCCTTCGTCGATCCGACCAGTCTGCCGCTGCCCAGCACCCTGACCTCCATAGTCGGCCCGAACGGCTGCGGCAAGTCGAACCTGATTGACGCCGTGCGCTGGGTGCTCGGCGAGGCCAGCATCAAGAATCTTCGCGGCACCGACTCCGAGGACGTGATCTTCAACGGCTCGCGTACCCGCAAGCCGGCGGGCCGCGCGAGCGTAGAACTCAGTTTCGACAACAGCGACTTCCAGATCACCGGTCCGTATGCCGCCTATGCCGAACTCGCGGTCAAGCGCGAGCTGACGCGTGACGGCGGCTCGCAGTACTACCTCAACGGTGCGAAGTGCCTGAAGCGCGACGTCACCGACCTTTTTCTCGGCACCGGTCTCGGCGGCAAGAATCAATACGCGATCATCGAGCAGGGCATGGTCTCGCGCATGGTTGAGGCCAGACCCGAGGAATTGCGCCAGTGGCTGGAGGAAGCGGCCGGCATTTCCAAGTACAAGGAGCGCCGCCGAGAAACCGAATCACGCATCCGCCAGACGCGCGAGAACCTGAGCCGCCTTCAGGATCTGCAGAACGAACTTGTGGCCCGGCTCGAAGTGCTCGCGAAGCAGGCGGAGAATGCGGAAAAGTACAAACAATTCAAGGAAGAAGAGCGACGTCTTAAAGCCGAAGTGCTGCTGCTGAAACTGCGCGCCCTGGAAGCTCAAGCGGTCGCGCAGGAGGCGTCCATCGCGCTGTTCGACGCAGCGCTCGACGAAGCGCGGACCGGGGCCGCGTCCGCGGAAACTGCACGAGAGACGGCCGAGGCGGCGCTGCGCGAGGCCGGCAACGCGTTGAACGCCGAACAGGCTCAGGTCTACGAGGCCGAGGCCGGCCTCGCGCGGCACGAGCAGAATCTCGCGCACGCACGCGAATTGAAGAATCTCCGCGTTCGCGAACTGGAGCAGCTCGAAGCGCAGTTGTATGAACTGACGCGCCGTCGCGATCAAGAGCAACTGCGTCACCAATCGTTGACTCAGGCCGTGAACAGCGCGCAGGCGGGCGCCACAGAAACCGAAGAACGTGAGCAGAGCGCGCAGCTTCTTCTCGCCGCCGCCGAAGTCGCGCTCGCCGAGGAGCAGCAACGCTGGGAGGAGTTTTCACAGCGCTCCCAGGCGCCACTTCTAGAGGCGGAAGGCGAGCGTGTTCGTGTGCAGGGTCTGGAGCGCGCGCTGACACAGATCGAGGATCGCCTGCGCCGGCTCGGTGTCGAGCGCGCGGCGCTCGACGCGGCACCGATCCAGTCCTCGCTCACCGAGGCCGATACGGAACTCGCCGCGCTTGAAACCGAACTTGCCGAGATGCCGATCCGCCTGCAAGGCGCCGATGCCGATCTCCAGGCCGCGCGCGAGCAGCGCACCGCCGTCGAAACCGCGCTGCATGAATCACGGCAGGCGCTGCAAAGCGCGCGCGGCCGGCAGGCTTCGCTGGAAACCCTGCAGCAGGCGGCGTTGCGCGAAGACGATGCCGAACTCGGCAATTGGCTGCGTACGCAAGGCTGGGCGGCACTACCGCGTCTGGCGTCTGCGTTGCAGGTCGATAACGATTGGGAAGCCGCCGTCGAGCATGTGCTCAGTGGTCTGCTGCAAGCGCCGCTGTTGCCGGAATGGACCGATTCGACCGCATGTTCATCCGGCCCGAAGGCGGGTGCGACGCTGTTGCATGATGCCGGCGGCGTGAGCGGGTCGGAGGGCTCGCTGGCAGCGCGGGTTGCGGGTCCGGCGGCAGTCGTCGACTGGCTGTCCGGCATTCGCACGGCGGATAGTGCCGAGGCAGCCTCCGAGCTTGCTCAGACCCTGCCGCCGGGCGAGTCAGTGATAACTGCTGACGGCGTCTGGCGCGGTCGCAGCTGGCTGCGTTACCCGAGGCTCGATCCGCAGCACAGCGGCGTCATCGCGCGCGGGCTGCTGCTGAAACAGATCAAGATTCAGGTCGAGGAAACCACGGTCAGGGTTCAGACTGGCGAGCGCGAACTCGGCGAGATGAACGTTCGTCGCGTGCAGCTCGACAACGAGCGCCGCGCGTTCGCCGCGCGATTCGACCAGGCCCGCGCGCGGCAGTCGCAGCGGCTCGCGCATCGACAGGCGCAGGCGGTGCGGCTCGAACAGACCGAGGCGCGGCTGCGCGCGCTGACGCTGGAGCTCGACGCACTCGCCGCGCAGCACCGCCAGCAGTCGGACGAACTCGATGCCGCACGCACGCGACTGGTGTCGCTGGAAGAAACCGCCGAGCGCCTGCGCAAGGAGCGCGTCGAGCGTAACAGCGCGCTGGTCGGCGGCCGTGAAGCCTTGCAGGCTGCGCGCGTGACCCTGCAGCAGGCGGCGCAGTGGCGTGGCCAGGCGCAGGTATTTTTTGCCGGACAGAACAGTGCGCTGGCAGCGGTTGCGCAGGCGCTGCAATCGCTGGCCGAGCAGCGTGAGGCGCTCGAAGCGCAGCGCGCCTCAAGGCAGGTTGCCGGCGAAGAACTCGACGCACCGATCGTCGCCAAGGCCGCAGAAGTCGAGGCCGCGCGCACCACCGTGCATGCGGTGCGCGAGCAGTTGCGTGTCGCCCGCGAGGTGCAGATTGCCGTAGAAGCGGCTGTGATCGAATCCGTCCGTGCGCTGCGCGCCGCCGAGTCCACGAAGGAAGCTGCGCAGGAACGCCTGCAGGCCGCGCGTCTCGAATTTGAGAACCTGCGCGCGCGGCGCGATGGCGCCGAGGCGCAGTTCGCCGAGTCCGGCTTCGGCCGCGCCGAACTCGCTGAGGACCTGACCGAGGACGCCAACGGCAACCTGCCGCTGGCGCTCTGGGAAGAGAAACTGGCAACCATCGGCCGGCGCATCGACCGCCTCGGTGCGATCAATCTCGCCGCGATCCCGGAGCTCGAAGAGGGGCGCACGCGCGAGGCCTACGTCAACGCCCAGCACGCCGACGTGACGCAGGCGCTGACCACGCTCGAAGAAGCGATGGGTCAACTCGATCGTGAAACGACCGAGCGTTTCAGGAACACCTTCGACCAGGTCAACGATATCTTCAAGGTGCGCTTCCCTCAGCTGTTCGGCGGCGGCGAGGCCTACCTCGAACTGACCGGCGCCGAGCCGGTCGAGGGCGAGGCTGCGGTTCCGTCGAGCCTCAATCGCGGCATCAAAGTCATGGCGCGGCCCCCGGGCAAGCGTAATTCCTCGATCCAGCTTTTATCCGGCGGCGAAAAGGCGATGACGGCGGTGGCGCTGCTGCTGGCGCTCTTCCAGCTCAACCCGGCGCCGTTCTGCCTGATGGACGAGGTCGATGCCCCGCTCGACGACGCCAACGTGGCGCGCTTTTGCGAAGTCGTCCGGGAAATGTCGCAGAACGTTCAATTCATTATCATCACGCACAACAAGATCACGATGGAGCTGGCCGAGCACCTCCACGGTGTCACCATGCAGGAACCCGGCGTGTCGCGCCTGGTCAGCGTGGACGTGCAGCAGGCGGTGGCGTTGGCGGGCCAGCCCGAAGAAGCGGCGGCATAATTGCCGGACAGGACAAAGGGTAAATGACGATGAGTCCATTGCAGTGGGCGCTGCTGATTTTCGCGGTACTGGCGGTTGTCGCGATTTACCTGTTCTCGCGTCGCGACCGGCGCGCGCTGGATCGCATCGATCCCGACGGCGCGACCGATTCGCTGCTGCCGCCGGCGCGCGAGCGCCAACTCGATATCTTCGGCGCCGAAGGCCAGCAGTTCGACGAATTTGGCGTCGGCAAACCGCGCCGTGTCGAGCCGACGATCGAACCCGATTTCAGCACCGCTACGCCGGTCGTTCCCGCGCCAGGGCTGGGCGCCGCATCGGCAGCGAAAGGGCCGGGCGCCGCATCGGCAGCGAAAGCGCCGGGCACCGACAAGCCGGGAAGCCAGAAGATCGTCGCGCTGCTGATCGCCGAGCGCGAGGGAACGCAGATTCACGGTGCGCAGTTGCACGAAGCGCTGCAGACGCAGGGCCTGCAATTCGGCGCGCGTCAGATTTATCATCGTCTGCATAATGGCGAGGCGGTTTTCAGCGTCGCCAGCCTGTTGAAACCGGGGCATCTCGATCCGACGGTCGCGGAGGCCTTCACGACCCCGGGCCTGACGTTGTTCATGGTGCTGCCGGGTCCGGTCCGCGCGTCCGACGCGATCCGCGACATGATCGCGACCGCCGAGAAACTCGCGCAGGCGCTGAATGCCGAGGTTTTCGACTCGCGCCGACAGAGTTTCACGCCGTCCAGCGCGCGCAGCGTGCAACTCGAAGTCGAAGCCTGGGCGCGTCTTAATACGACCGTTTAAGCAATGACCAAGGCCAGCGCCCGTGCCGCCGTTTTGCGGCGAGTGCTCGACGCGCACAACTACCGCTATTACGGACTCGACGCGCCGAGTATTTCAGACGCCGAGTACGACCGGTTGTTCGCCGAATTGCAGAAACTCGAAGCCGATCACCTGGAGCTGCGCACGCTGGATTCGCCGACGCAGCGCGTCGGGGGGGCTCCGTCGAAGAACTTCGCGTCGGTTCGGCATCGCGTGCCGATGCTCAGTCTGCGCAAGGCCGACGACGAGTCGGCGCTGCACGACTTCGATCGCCGCGTCCGTGAAACTCTCGGACGCAGCACGGTCGACTACATCGCCGAGCCGAAGCTCGATGGTCTTGCCGTCTCGCTCGTCTACGAAAACGGCGTGCTGGTCCAGGGCGCGACGCGCGGCGACGGTGAGACCGGCGAGGACATCACCGCGAATCTGCGGACCGTGCGCGCGCTGCCGCTGCGTCTGAGCGGCGAGAATATTCCGAAGCTTGTCGAAGTTCGCGGCGAGGTCTATCTGCCGCTGGCCGGATTCCAGCGCATGGTAGAAGATGCCAATGCGCGCGGCGACAAGCCGCCGGTCAATCCGCGCAATGCCGCAGCCGGCTCGCTGCGGCAGCTCGATCCGACGATTACGGCACGTCGGCCGCTCGCTTTTTTCGCCTACGGCACCGGCATTTCCGAAAGCTGGACAGTGCCGCATTGGCATCTCGACATTCTTGCGCAGTTGCGCGCCTGGGGCTTTCCGGTTTCCGAGCTGATCGAGCGCGTGCGGGGCGCCGAAGGCTGCCTCGCGTATTTCACGCGCATCGGCGAGCGACGCGCCGGCCTGCCGTTCGACATCGACGGGGTCGTGTTCAAGCTCGACGATCTCGCTGGCCGCGAGGAACTCGGCAGCGTCTCGCGCGAGCCGCGCTGGGCGTGTGCCTACAAGTTTCCGGCGGAAGAAGCGGAGACGCTGCTGGAAAAGATCGAGTTCCAGGTTGGCCGCACCGGTGCGCTGACGCCGGTCGCGCGACTGAAGCCGGTGTTCGTCGGCGGCGCGACGGTCAGCAACGCCACGCTGCACAATCTCGACGAAGTGGAGCGCAAGGACGTGCGCGCTGGCGACACGGTAGTCGTCCGCCGGGCAGGCGACGTGATTCCCGAGGTGGTCCGCGCGGTCCTCGAGAAGCGCCCGCCGGGAACGCGCCCGCTGACGCTTGCCGAGGATTGCCCGGCCTGCCCGGTCTGCGGCGGCGCAGTGGAGCGTCTCGAAGGCGAGGCCATCGCACGATGCACCAACGGCCTGTCCTGCCGCGCACAGCTGCACGGCGCGCTGATCCATTTCGTTTCGCGCAAAGCCATGGATATCGACGGGCTCGGCGAAAAACTGCTGGCGCAGTTGATCGACATCGAGGTCATCAGGTCTCCTGCGGACATTTACCTGAGGCTCGATGTAACGACGCTCGCGGCACTCGACCGCATGGGCGATAAATCTGCGCAGAATCTCGTCGATGCGATCGTTGCGTCCCGCAACACGACGTTTGGGCGCTTCCTGTTCGCGCTCGGCATTCCGGTTGTCGGTGAGACCACGGCGCGCGATCTCGCTGCACATTTCGGTACGCTCGCGGCACTCATCGAAGCGGCCGAACGCGACCGGCCGACCGAGCAAGCCGAGAAGAAAAAAGATCGCTTCCGCGAGTTGCAGTCGGTGCCGGATGTGGGCCCGATGGTCGCGGCCTCGATCGCGCATTTCTTCGCCGAGCCGCGCAATCGCACCGTGATCGAAATCCTGGTGAAGCCGTGTGCGGACGGTGGTTGCGGCATCTTCTGGCCCGCACCCAAGGCCGCAAGTATCGGCGCGCTCACCGGCAAGAGCTTCGTCATCACCGGCACGCTGCCGGGCCTGAGCCGCGATGAAGCCGCCGCGCTGATCGAGGCTGGCGGCGGCAAGGTTTCGGGCAGCGTTTCGGCGAAGACCGATTTCCTGCTGGCCGGCGAGGCTGCCGGCTCGAAGCTCGCGAAAGCGGAGAAGCTTGGCGTGCCGGTGATCGACGTGGCGAACCTGCGCAAGCTCATCGACGGCTGAGTGACTCTCATACTGTCCTGCACCGGGAGATCGATGTCGATGCTCGCAAGCGCTATCCAGAAGTTCGCGGCATCCTCGGCACTGCGCGGGTTCTTGCGCAAGGTAGTGGGGTGATCGGCTTCACGGCCTTCGTCTGGTCCCTGTTGCGCCTGGGCGTGGCGGCAACACTGTTCTTCTTCTGCGCCTCGCACTGGTGGGCAACGAAGGCGCGTGCGGATTTCGATGCGCTGCCGGTCTACAACTTCTCAGTTGCCGCCGAAGCACAGCGCAACGCCGGCAATTTTGGCGAGGCGCTGCTGATCGTCGACGCCGGGCTGGACGCCGCCTCCGGCGAGATGCAGGCCGAGTTGTTCACGCTGAAAGCCAGGATCCAGACCGAGCGCGACGATGTGTTGCGCCGGCTGCGCGAAGTGGCTCGCGGCGCGCTGACCGGTCGAGGCGACAGTCCCGAAGCGCTGACAGGCGCCGTTGCGGCGGATCTGCTGGTGGTCGGCGATGTCCGGGACCTGGTGATTCAGGGTGCGCGCGCGCTACGCGGCGAAGACGCAGACGAAGTCATCTTCGCGTTGTCTGCCGCGGGTCTCGCCACGACACTGGCGCCCGAGGTCGATGCCGGCGTTGCGATCCTGAAGTTCGCGCGTCGCGTCGGCGCGCTCGGCGACGCCTTCGCGAAAAACCTCCTTCGACTCGTCCGCCGCGCGGTCGAGACGCGCAGCGGCGACGAACTGGCGCAGGTCGCAAACGATGCGGTGCGTCTGACCAAGGCCGCGCGGCCTGCGGGCGCCCTGAAGATTCTGAAGCTGGTCGACGATCCGGCCACACTGCATCGCGTCGCCGGATTCGCCGGGCGTCCCGGTGGCGCATTCGCGCTCTGGTTAGGTCGCGAGCGCTCGCTGAACTGGCTCAAGTCCGCAGGACCGGAAGGCGAGGAATGGTTGCTGCGCGCCGCGCGCAAGGGCGATGCCGGTATCGATCTGCTGATCCGCAAAGGCCGCTTGCTGTTCCGCCCGCATCCGCTGCTCGGGCTGATCAAAAGCGTTTACAAGGGCAATATTCCGGCCTTGCTGCTGGCCCTGTTCGAATCGCAGGCGGACGCGCTGTTCGGTGTGGTAGCCGGTTGGCTGTCGTTCGAACTTCTCTTCCTGGGCTTCCGGGTGCAGCGGTTCCGTCGTCGAACCACGAACCCTGCTCCAGCCAAGTAGGGATGCTCTGGAAAAGTAGTTAAACCCTTCTCCCTCCGGGAGGGCAGGGATGAGGGATTCTCAATCAAGGGATTACCTCAACTTGAACCTCCCTCACCCAATCCTCTCCCGGAGGGAGAGGGCTTTTTCCGAGTTCCCCTAGTCGCTGATTTCTTCCGGCGCCTTCGCGACGATCGACACCGCATGGATGTCGTGACGCATCTGTTCGCTCAATGCCTCATAGACCATCCGGTGCCGCGCGATCAGGGTGCGGCCCGAGAAAGCCTCGCAGACGATGAACACGCGAAAATGGCCGCCGCCTTTCGCAGCACCCGCGTGCCCCGCGTGGAGATGGCTGTCGTCCTCGATATCAAGACGGACCGGCTTCAACTCGGCTTCGAGCTTCTTGCGGATGTTTTCAACGCGCATCGGGATCGACCAGATAGCGCGACAGAAACGGTGCGTGCAGCAGCAGGAACGCAAACATCAGCCCTGTGAAGCCGAAGCTCTTGACCTTGACCCAGGTCGCCTCGCTGTAGGTCGCGGCAACGTAGAGATTGAGCACGGCGCAGAACGCGAAGAAGGCGACCCAGGCGAGATTGACGCGCCGCCAGATCGGGTCGGGCAGCACGATGTTTTTTTGCGGAATACGTGCGAGCAGCACTTTGTCGCCGATGAAATGACTGCCGAGCAGGGCCAGCGCGAAAGCGCCGTAGATTGCGGTCGGCTTGAACTTGATGAATTCTGGATTGCGCAGCCACAACGTCAGCCCACCGAGGATCGTCACGATGATGGCAATGCCGAGCTGCATCTTCGGAACGCGGCGCGTGCGCAGCCAGGTGACCGAGACCATCGCGAGCATCGCGACGATCAGCACGGTCGTCGCGACGTACAGGCCGCCGTAGACATAGGCGGCGAAAAACAGGACGGCGGGAATCAGGTCGATCAAGGCATTCATGGATGATGCGCGCGTGACATCACGGAACCAGGGACTTCTTGCCGGATTATAGCCGCCGTCTTTGC
>JAYWBB010000117.1:0-3960 GCA_043781855.1 Nevskia sp.
GCTCGAACAGGTTGGCGGCGAGATCACGGTGGTCGTCGAGATTTTCGACCGCGAGAATCGGCATGCCGGCAGCGACGCGGCCGATCACCGGCACGCGCAGCATCTCGACGCGTCGCTCGCGGTGGCGCTCGTGCAGGCGGATGCCGCGCGCCTGCCCAGTGACTTCAAGGTGCCCTTTCTCGGCCAGCGTGCGCAGATACTGCTCGGCGGAATTCGCGGAACGCAGGCCAAACGCGGACGCGATCTCGGCCCGCGTTGGCGCACCGCCGTGTTCGGCGACGTGCTTGCGGATGAATTCGAGGACCTGGGCCTGACGTGCGGTAAGATCGTTCATCGCTGGAATCCCTTGATATGTATTTTTATACATGTATCTCCGGAATCTGTAAAGCGCCGCTCGTCGCGCACGTTTCTAGTGAAAATTCCTGGACACAACCGACATTCCGCCCAGCCACTCGCTGACATCGCGGAAACGTCGCACGACGACGTGGGTCACGCCTTCCGCCTTCTGCAATTCGCCACCCACGATCAGCAGCGTGCTGCCGAGTGCGGCCGTGCGCTGCGCATCAAGCACCGATTGCCAGACGATCAGGTTGTGGCAGCCGGTCTCGTCTTCGAGCGTCATGAACATCGTGCCGCCCGCAGTCTGCGGTCGCTGCCGGTTCAGCACGAGGCCGGCGACCTGCAAGTGTTGCCCATTCCGCAAGTTCAGCAGGTCAGCGGCAGAGCGCACGCCGAGACGTTTGAGCCTCGGCCGCAATAGCGCGAGCGGATGACGACGCAGCGTCAGCCCGGTGCTGTGATAGTCGGCGAGGATGTCCTCACCTTCGCGCGGTTCGCGCAAAGACACAGCGGATTCGATCGCCGAGTTTCCGGCGAGCATGCCCGGCAGATTTTCGATGCCCTGCACCTGCCAATGCACCACGTGGCGATGACCGGCCAGTGAACGCAGCGCATCGGCCTTCGCGAGCAGGCGGCGCAGGCGCGGTTCGAGCTGCGCGCGGCGCACGAGGTCATCGATGTCCGCGAACGGTGTTCGTCTGCGCGCATCGACGATCCCTTGCGCTTCGGGTTCACTGAGGCCGGAGATCAGACAAAGGCCCAGCCGCAGTGCCGGCTCTCCCTGCTCATGAGGTTCCAGCGTGCAGTCCCAGTCGCTGATCGTTGCGTCGACCGGCCGCACATCGACGCCGACGCGGCGCGCCTCGCGGAGCAACTGCGCGGGTTGGTAGAAACCCATCGGCTGGCTGTTGATCAGGCCGGCGAAAAAAGCCGCCGGATGATGACACTTGAGCCAGGATGAGACATAGGCCAGCAGCGCAAAGCTTGCCGAGTGCGACTCGGGAAACCCGTAGGAGCCGAAGCCCTTGATCATCTCGAAAATCTGTTCGGCGAATGCTTCCTCGTAACCTTTGTCCTTCATGCCGTCGAGCAGGCGCTGGCGCATCGGCATCAGACTGCCGTCCTTGCCCCAGGCGGCCATGGCACGTCGCAGCTGGTCCGCCTCACCCTGACTGAAGCCGGCTGCGACATTGGCGATCTCGATGACCTGCTCCTGGAACAGTGGCACGCCGAGCGTGCGACTCAGCACATCCTCCAGCGCGCGGCTCGGATACTCGACCGCCTCCAGCCCGTTCCGCCGCTTCAGATACGGATGCACCATGCCGCCCTGGATCGGTCCCGGTCGCACGATCGCGACCTGGATCACGAGATCGTAGAACTCGCGCGGTTTCAGTCGCGGCAGCATGCTCATCTGTGCGCGCGATTCGATCTGGAAGACGCCGACGGTTTCGGCCCCGCAGATCATGTCGTAGGTGGCAACGTCGTCGCGCGGGATGTCCGCCATCGTCAGCGGCGCGCCGGTCTGCGCGAGGACGAACGCCAGCGTCCGCCGGATCGCGGTCAGCATGCCGAGCGCGAGGCAATCCACTTTCAGCAGTCCGAGCGCTTCGAGGTCGTCCTTCTCCCACTGGATGATCGTGCGTTCCGGCATCGCGGCGTTTTCGACCGGCACCAGCTCAAACAACGGTTGCTCGGAGATGACGAAACCGCCGACATGCTGGGACAGATGTCTTGGTGTCTTGATCAACAGGCGAACCAGCAATAACCAGCGGCAGACCAGCGGCGATTCGGGATCGAAGCCCTGCTCGCGCAGGCGATCGGGCAAGGCTTCGGTCTGGTCCCACCAGGCCAGCGATTTGGCGAAGCGATCGATCTCGTCGGCGCCGATGCCGAGTGCCTTGCCGACATCGCGGATCGCCGATTTCCTGCGGTAGCGGATCACTGTCGCGGCCAGCGCGGCGCGTTCGCGGCCATATTTCTTGTAGATGTACTGCATGACTTCTTCGCGGCGCTGATGCTCGAAGTCGACGTCGATGTCCGGCGGTTCCTTGCGCTCTCTCGACAGGAAGCGCCCGAACAGCAGTCTTTGTTCGTCAGGGTTTACGGCCGTAATGCCGAGCGCATAGCAAACGGCGGAGTTGGCCGAAGAGCCACGACCCTGACAGAGAATTTTTTGTTGACGCGCCCAGGCCACGATGTCCTGAACCGTGAGGAAAAAAGCTTCGTAACGCAGCTCTTCGATAAGCTTCAGCTCCTCCTCGATCTGCCGGCGCACCGCAGCCGACTCACCCTGCGGCCAGCGTTGCCGGATACCGCGCTCAGTCAGCACGCGTAACCAGCTCGTCGGCGTATGACCGGCTCCGATCAGCTCGTGCGGATACTCGTAATGCAGGTCGTCCATCGAAAATGCACAGCGCTCGGCGAGCGCAACCGACTCTTCGAGCAGTTCGGGCGGATACAGCATCCGCAGGTCATCGATCGAACGCAGATGCCGCTCGCCATTCGGGAACAGACGCGCACCGCATTCTGCCAGCGGCAGACCGTGACGGATCGCAGTCATGGTGTCTTGCAGCACGCGGCTTTCGCGCTCGTGCAGGTGCACGTCACCGGAGGCGACACAGCGCAGACCGAGATGCCGAGACAAAATCCGCAGACGCTGAAGGCGTGCCGCATCGTCTCCGGCGCGATGCAGCTCGACGGCGATCCAGGCGCGGTCGCCAAAGTGCTTCGCAATGAAACCGCCCTGCTCTGCCGCGCCAGGATCATCGTCCGGCGGCAGCCACAGTGCGAGGCCGTGATCGAGGCCGGTCAGGTCGGCACGCGTGAGAAAGTACTGGCCCTTGTCGGCCGCGCGCCGGCCCACCGTGATCAGCCGGCAGATTTCGCTGTAAGCCTTCTGACTCGGAGCGAGCAACACGAAACGCAGACCATCGTCGAGCCGGAATTCGGCGCCGACGATGAGTTTGAAACTGAGCTGCTTCGCCGCGACATGCGCGCGCACCATGCCGGCCATCGAGCATTCGTCGGTCAGCGCCAGCGCCGTGTAGCCCTGCGCCTTCGCGGTCTCGATCAGTGCATGCGGATGTGAGGCGCCGCGCAGAAACGTGAAGTTCGAAACGCAGTGCAGCTCGGCATACGGCGGCGGCCCCGAAACCGTACTCACGCCCAGATGCCCTGCAGATACCAGGCGTCGGTGCGGCGGTCCTGATAAACCCAGAAACGGCCGCCATGCAGTTCGGCGTGGTAGTAGTCGCGCATCACGTCGCCGCCATCCCACCAGCCACCTTCGATGCGCTCGGCGGTGCCGATCTGCTTCGGTGCGTTCGGCAATGGTTTCGGCGGATCGATCAGCCAGATCGGACGTGGTGGCAGCGGCGACACGGTGCCCGGAACGGTGGGTGCGGGAGCCGCTGCCAGCCGCCCGTCCCGCACCCACGGATTCGCCACACCGTGGCCGGGCGGCATCGCCGTCCGCGTCGACGTGGTCATCAGGGCATCGCAGGCGCGGGTCTGCCAGCAGCGTTCGGGACGATGATCGGCGATCAGACCGAGCGCCGTCACGGCGTCGTTGCCAAGCCGGGCGACGAGCTTCTCGATCAGCTGACTCCAGGCTTCGTCGTC
>JAYWBB010000118.1:0-30717 GCA_043781855.1 Nevskia sp.
AGAAGTCGCCAAGTAAGACGACAGTTGTTATTTCTATGACATTGAAAATTCGGAACAATATTCAGTCCTCAGTGGTGCTACTTACGGTTTCCTGAGTAAGTATATCGGTTGCGCCCTATTGCGATCGACAGCGCCCGCCTTGCTGCCAACGCCTTCTGATTGAACCATGAGAGAAGTGATAAACCCATCTACCAGCCTCGGCACCATGGGCGTCCGCCGCGCAAAGCGCGTTCTCGCTGAAACGGTTCGTCGGTTGTCACGCATTCTGCCGGTAACGATGAGTTGGGTATATTACCCACTGGTATTCAATCGGTTCGGGTCGGGATCAGTTCTCGAACGTCCGACCGTCCTCGCACAACCTCACTGCATCTCGATCGGAAATGGCACGTCGGTACGACGCGGAGTCCGCTTAGAGGCCGTGGTCCGTCCGGATTTTGCGATGCCCGAAATAACGATCGGCCACCGTTGTCTCATCGAGCAGAACGTGCAGATCATCGCCAAAGATCACATCTCCATTGGTAACAACGTATCGATCGCCGGTCACTGTGCAATCGTCGATGTAATTCACCCTTTCACAGCATCGGGTGATCAAAATATCGGATTTCGGATAGATGATGCCGTCACTTCTGTGCAAATCGAAGATGGATGCTTCGTCGGTTTCGGCTCTGTAATTCTTCCCGGCGTTCACCTCGGCCCCGGCTGCATAGTGGGCGCGAACTCCGTAGTCACTCGCAGCTTCGGCCCACGCTCAGTTGTCTGCGGCGCTCCGGCCCGCCTAATCCGAACGTATTAGATGAACGACATGATTGACACTCTTTTGCCGCATTACTCATACAGGCGTCTCCTGGCTCGCCTAGCTTGGAACGTTCTCCGGGGGCGAGATCGTCTTGCGCCCCGCCTAACCTCCCGAAACCTGCGGAATTACCGGAAGTACGGCAATGCCGCATTCACTTGCAATGTCTGTGGTCACGCGACGAGCGCATTTTTTGACTTTCCCAACGTGAATTTGCGAGACGATCACCGTATTGGAGAGCTCCGCGAAACGCTGCAATGCGTGAAATGTGGAGCGACTATGCGGCACCGCAGCTTGGCGGCTGCCTTGCTGCGAGTGGCGTCTGAAGCCAGTGACTGTCCACTGGTCAGTATTGAAGATGCGGCTATCGTTGATTTTTCGCGATTACGCGTGCTGGACACTGATTCATTCAGTCCGATATCGAAACGGCTGCGGCGCTCACCCTATTACTGCGTGTCGAGCTTTCGCCCAGATATGGAATCCGGCCTGCAATTCGAGCCAAACCACTTCAACGTTAATCTCGAACGCACTTCGTTCCCGGATGCGCTGTTTGATGTCGTGGTGACATCTGATGTGATGGAGCACGTCAGAGACATTGATGCGGCACACGCCGAAGTCAGCCGTATCCTGAAGCCGGGTGGTTATTACGTTTTCACTGTTCCTTACGACGAAAACTGCAAAACGCATCACACTCTCGTCGAGACCTGTGGCCCGGTTGATCGCTTCCTCGTACCTCCTCAATACCATGGCGATCCGCTTACCGGCGGCATCTTGGCCTATCGTGTATTCGGTCGTGCACTCTTCTCAGACTTAGAGCGTGTGGGGTTTGAAGTAGAGTTTTTTCGCGTCTCCGATAGCTCTGCCTTGATCATTGACGGCGACGTGTTCATAGCACGCAAGCGGGCGCCGACTAATGAATAGTGTCCATGACAGTAGCTTTACCCCGCGATCGGACATGAAACTGGGTATCGTCACAGTCCTGTATCACAGCGACGAGGTTCTTCCGGGGTTTTTCCGGAGCTTGACCGGCGAGCCGGTCGGTTTTGCCCGGAAGCTTTACGTCATCGACAATAGCCCGTCCAGTAGTGGCACGGAAATGGCCCAGGCGCTCTCCTTGAAGTACGGGATCGATGCGGAGTTTGTCTTCAACAATGCCAACCTTGGAGTTGCGAAGGGAAACAACCAGGGAATTGACTTGGCATTGCAGGATGGCTGCAGTCATGTACTACTAGCGAACAACGATACTGAGTTCTCGGACGACACCATTCGCCGGCTGATTGAGACACTTGCTGGCGGCGCTGAGCGGGTGGCCACACCGAAGATTATGTACTACGACGATCCGACACTACTGTGGTATGGCGGCGGCCATATCAATGCGTGGACAATGCGTACACCGCACTACGGCATCAAGACTATCGACAGGGGACAGTTCGACCGCTTGGAGTACGTAGGGTACGCACCGACCTGCTTCATGATGCTCGACGCACAGGTCTTTCAGAGCGTCGGTCGCATGGACGAACAGTTCTTTGTTTACTACGACGATACAGACTTTGTATGGCGTATGGCCGCCCGAGGCATCCGCATTCGTTACGTTCCGAACTCTGTCGTGTTGCACAAGGTCAGCACGTCCACCGGCGGTGATCGCTCGCCCTTCACTCTTTACTACACGAATCGCAACCGTATCTATTTCATCCGGAAGAATTTGACTGGGCTACAAAGAGTGTTCGCATTGAGCTATCTTTTACTGACGCGCCTGCCGAGACTGTGTCTGCTGCCCCGAAACTTGGCGCGCCGAAGCTGGCGTGGGGTTATTGATGGCTTTGGTATGAAGATACCGAAGGAACTCGCTTGACGAGTATCGAAGTCGTCGCGCAGCGCACCGGCTTGGCCCGAGGCGGACTCTTGGTGGGCACTTTGTTGCTCTGCTTGATGATGCTGCCGACTACACTTTTTTACACCGGGCTTGTGTCGTCGACTGCCCCAGGTACCGTGCTTGCTTCGCTTATCGCCCTCGGCCTCGCGTTCGCTGGCCGGGTTCAGGATCGTTATACCAAACAGGCGCTCCGGGCCTCGCTGCTGATCGCAGTGGTTCTCGCAATGCACCTGGTAATCGTGGCCAGTATCATTCCGGTGGATTTCAAGCGGGGGCTCTCTTCTGTCATGCTGCTGTGCATATGTTTTGTCGGTGCAGCGGCAACGGCGAATCTCCTTGCGAGCGCGGCGCCCGCTGAGTTGCGGCGTGGCGTTCGCACTTGTCTTTATGTCCTGGGATTGGTCGCGCTCTTGGGCGTATTAGGATGGCTACAGCCTGGTGGGGAGCGCTTTACCAAGCCGGTTTTCCCGTTCTCTGAGCCCTCGCATCTTGCGCTCGTTGTATCGCCATTTCTCCTTTGCAATTGCGTTCTTTCGAAACCGGGGGCCAGGATAGCCTACATCTTGGTGGCCTTGGCGGCGGCGACATTGCTGCAGAATCTCACGCTGGCGGCGGTCTGCCTGCTCGCGGCCCTGATTTGCCTGCGTGTCCGGCACTTAATGGTGATGGCTGCGATAGTGATTCCGCTCGCGCTCGGTCTTGATCTGAGCTATTACCTTGATCGGCTCGACTTCTCCGGGGACACCCGCAATCTTTCCAGTCTGGTGTTCCTGCAAGGATGGCAAATGCTCGGCGAGTCATGGGATGCCACGCATGGCATCGGGCGCGGCTTTCAACAATTTGGTTTGTTGGGCACCGAGGTGCCGGCTGCCGACTTGATTCTTGCGATTCTGAAGGACTATCTGAATCTGTTGGACGGCGGCTTTACGCTTGCGAAGGTCGTCGGCGAGGGCGGAGTCTTTGGAGTATCGCTCATAGCAGCGTACCTGCTTTGCGCACTCCGTGCTGCGGCTCTACTAAGATCAGTCGCGCGAGGTGTTCAGACGGTTGAGCCGCTGATGGTACTTACCGCCAGCAGCATCGTCGGTTATTCAATCGAGCTCTTCCTACGCGGCGCGGGTTACTTTACCGGCACCGGGCTGCTCTTGCTGGCCTCTCTATTGATTTGGCGCGCGCGCGCGCGCGGGAAGGGATTAACTGTATCCCATGCTCCCAATTCTTCTTTGGTCACCGTGTCGTGAAACTAATCATCAACGGTTCGGCAGTCCAGAACTCTTCGCTCGGTGTGCGTCGCTATTTCGAAGGCGTGCTGCCGCATTTGGAATGGCCGGAAGGCTATAGCATCACCCATGTGCACCCGTGGCGATCGCTAGACCGTATTTTAGAATTGACTTGGCCAGGCAGCCGGAACGCTGTGCTCTGGTCTCCAGCCCATCGGGGCCCGCTGCGCGCCTTGCATCATATTGTGACGGTTCATGACTGTATCAACGTTGAGTACGTCTACCGCCGCGATTGGCGCCGTCCTGCGCTGAAGTGGGCGTCAACACAGCTGTTGAACAACGCGGCAGCGGTGGTCGCGATTTCGCAGGCGACGAAGGCGGCATTAGTCCGAAATTATAATCTTGATCCGGTACGCATAATCGTCATTCCTTCCTCGTGCTTGGTCTCGATTCAGGGTGCTTCGGTTGACGTTAATCGAGGGGAGCGCCAAGCCCCAGACGCTAGCGTTGCTTCCCGCCAATACGTGCTCATGGTGACAAACTTTCTTCCGCACAAAAACACCTTACAAGCCTGCACTGCACTCGCGAAAAGTGCGGCTGCGAGGAAGGGGATGGTACTGCGTGTCGTCGGCTCGCTTGATCCGGCTGCGATTGATATTTGTCGGCGCGCCAACATTGAGCTTCGAGTCGAATCGCAGGTCAGCGAATCCACATTGCGTCAGCGGTACGAAGGCTGTCGTTTTCTCCTCAGCCCGAGCCTAGATGAAGGCCATAATCTTCCTATCGCCGAGGCTCTTTCGTTCGGCGCCAACGTATTGTGTTCCGATATTCCCGCACACCGTGAGTTTTACGGCGACCGAGTGGCATTCTTCGATCCGCTCGATGTGGATGCAATCGCACATGCGATCGATTTGTTCTGGATGCACGAAGGTAACTGGTTCCCCGGTGTCCTGGCGCCAACGCGGAGCTTCGCTGATGTGGCGGCAGATTATCGTGCCCTGTTCTCTCAAGTCAGATAAGTAATGGCGCTCGTACTCGTTCTCGATCCATTAAATCGTTGTTTGCCGTTGACGCGCTCGGCGATATCAGCACGCGTTCTGTCGATACAAGGGCTTGAGTTAGATCCGATAGCAAACGGGCTATCTAAGACTGCCATTGCGGCTCACGAAATCCAGCATCAATATGATCTGCGCTCGGGCGGTTTGCTGAAATCGTGATGAACGCTCACGATAACTGCGACGATAAGACGACGTGACAAGGGCGACTCTCTCGGTAGTAAGCCACGGGCATGGAGCTCTCTTGCGAAGGCTTCTCGATGACTTGAAGGCCCAGCAGTGCATCGATGAGTGCCGCGTCGTGCTCACGCTGAACCTGTCGGACGAATTCTTTGATCCGAGCGAGCACCAAGATCTGAAGCTCACCGTCATTCGTAATGGTATGCCGAAAGGTTTTGGGACAAATCACAACACAGCGTTCGAGCACTGCGATTCGCCTTGGTTCGTTGTGTTGAATCCAGACATCCGCCTACCAGACCATCTAGCTCTTGAAGCTCTGATCGGCGGCGATTCGCCATCGGCCGCACTCGGTCTTTTAGCGCCGCTCGTGCTCAATTCCGGCGGGACGATGGAGGATTCGGTTCGGACCAATCTGACCCCATGGTCCTTGTTAAAACGTTTAAGAGGGCAGCGCAAAAGCTACCGCCCTCAAGGCCCTGCCTGTGTCGGGCAGCCCTTTTTCTGGCTGGCTGGCATGTTTCTAGTGATAAACGCCGCGGCCTATCGGCACGTCGGGGGTTTCGACGAACGCTTCTTCCTTTATTGCGAAGACTATGACCTCTGTGCGCGCCTTTATTTAGGCGGCTACTCGCTCGCGCTGCGAGATGACGTCAGGGTTGTCCACGACGCGCAACGTGACAGCCATCGCTCAACGCGGCACCTGCGTTGGCACTTGGGTAGTCTGATACGGGTATGGCTGTCACCGAACTTCTGGAGGATCACCGCCAGACTATCTCGTTTCCCCTTCTAAAAATTTGGTTCAACCATCTCCTGCAGTAGTGATTCGGAGTTGTTGGCAGGCAAACTCCAACTTAGATTAACGGATGTTCATCGCGAAAGTGACGTTACTTGTCGTCAGCCGGACGGTTTACACTGCCGCTTCGAACGCGAACGCGGATCTGACCCTGGTCCGGAGAAATCTAACGACGCGCCGGCAGTTGGCACAAGTTCGCCTTCTATCAGCTTGTTCAGGTTTTCCCAAGCGCGTGCCCGTCGTTAAACCTTGGCCAACATCGGCATCCCAATGGACGAAGACATCAAAGAAGTTTCATTGCGCGAGGCCGCTCAGACGATCTGGTCGAGGCGGTATCTTGTTGGCGGCGTGGCCTTGCTTTGCTGTCTTGTTGCAACGGTCGTCGCCTTCGTTCTGCCGGTCAAGTTCGAGGCGACAGCCGTGCTGTCGCCGGTTAGTGACGACGCCGATAGCGGGAAACTCGGTGGCGCTGGTGCCTTGTTGTCGCAGTTTGGCGGCCTGGCCGGGCTTGGCGGCATCAGCCTGGGGTCGAGCGGCGGCAAAAAATCGATATCCATCGCAACGCTGCAATCCGCCGCGCTGACCGAAGCGTTCATCCAGGACAGAAATCTTCTGCCGGTACTTTTCTCGGAAAAATGGGATGTCGATAAGCAGCGCTGGGCAACCAGCGATCCTGAAAAAATTCCGACGCTATGGAAGGCGGAGCGGCTGTTCAGGAAGAAAATCCGGTCAGTTGTCGAGGACAAGAAAAGTGGGCTAGTCACTTTGACGATCACTTGGAAGAATCCGGCTCAGGCTGCCGACTGGGCGACGGAACTGGTCGGCCGCACGAACAACTATCTCCGCGCCCAAGCGATCGATCAGTCGAAGAAAAACCTCGACTACCTAAATGACCAGCTTTCCAAGACCAGCGTCGTCGAGCTGCAAAAGGCGATTTACGGGCTGACCGAGAACGAGATCAAAAAAGTGATGATCGCCAACGGTAGCGAGGAGTACGCTTTCCGGATCATTGATCCCGCGCAGGTGCCGGAGTTGCGTAGTAGCCCGAAACGTCTGTTAATCGTTGGAGGTGGCCTTCTTGCTGGATTGTTTCTGGGTGTGTTCTGGGTTTTCGCGTTTCCGACCCGTGCTCTCGGAAGCGAGAATTGACCAAACAATCTGCCTCTATCGATCCTTTCGAAGGCTTGGCGGCCGGCTCGGGCCAAGCTTTTTTGTAAGCACTGGTCCGTTCTTTGCTGAGTCTTTTGCGGACCGATACGTCGGTAGCGGTTGAGTCTCGCGAAGGACGTACGTCAACCCTTAACGACGTGGGAACCGTGGGTGATCGGTCTTGATCCGTGTTAAGTTGCCGGCCCGGACGTCGGTTGCGTGGTCAGAGGACATCGCTCCGTGACCTCGCGCTGACACTAAGTCAAGTCTGGTTTCCTGCATCAATTTGTAAAAAAACTGTGTCAGCTTTCTGAAGTGTGAGCTACCGCACACTTTGAAACGACAGGTACTGCGATCATGCCCGACCAAACAGGGAGCGGTGAGTGTACGGATATCTGATACTCGGGCTGGTTTCCAGCCTCTGGCTGACGTGGCTGACCATCGGCATTTCGCGTCGTCATTGTTTCGGCGTCGACGAAGCCGCCGGCGTCCAGAAATTTCATAGTCATTGGGTGCCCCGGCTCGGGGGGATCCCGATATTCGGCTCTTTCATCAGCACCTTGCTGCTCGCGGCCTGGATGCTCGATACCCATGTCGATTCGACGACGCGGCTCCTGGTCTGCGTGCTTCCGGCGTTCGGAATCGGCCTGATTGAGGATGTCACGCGCAAAGCCGGCGTACTTTCGCGTTTGTTGATGACGATGGTAGCTGCGGCAATTGGCTGGTGGCTGCTCGAAGGGCAGCTCGACCGGATCGATATTCCGGGTGTCGACAGCCTGCTGGCCGGCGCCGGGTTCCTCAGCTTCGCGCTGACCTTGATCGCGGCGGGCGGCGTGGCGCATGCCGTCAACATCATCGATGGCTACAACGGGCTGAGCGGCTTCTTCGCCTGCCTGGCGTTCGCCGGCCTCGCCGTCGTGGCCTTGCAGGTGGGCGATGAGTTCGTGTTCCGCGCGGCTGCGGTCGGTGCGGTGTCGATGCTCGGGTTCCTGGCCTGGAATTTCCCGTTCGGGCGCATCTTCCTTGGCGACGCAGGCGCTTATTTCGCCGGGTTTCTGCTGGCCGAGTTGTCGATCCTGCTGGTGCACCGGAACCCGGGCGTTTCGGCCTGGTGCCCGATGTTGATGATGATTTACCCGGTCTGGGAGACGCTGTTCTCGATACTGCGGCGCTCCGGCGGGGGCTTGCGGCGCATCGGACAACCGGACGCACTGCACCTGCATCAGCTGGTCTACCGGCGCTTGATCAAGCGCTACGTCGGCTCTAAAAACCCGGATCACATGATCCTGCGCAATTCGCTGACGTCGGTCTATCTCTGGGTGCTCGTGCTTCTGAGCATCATCCCGGCGGTATTGTTCTACGACAACCGCGCCGTATTGACCTTTCTCTGCGCCTGCTTCGCACTGTCCTATCTGTTGATCTACGGCCGCATCGTGCGTTTCCAGGTGCCGCGCTGGATCGTTGCGAAGCCGATGGCCGATGGCGTTGCGCTGGAGTCCGAAGCCGAGAAAGAAACGGCGGAAAGCTGAGTAGAAAGCCCTTCTTCCCGAGGGAAAAGGGAGACACGGCGCAATTCAGAGGCTCTTTGAGTGAGGCTCGCGGAGCACCCGCTCGAAGTACGGAATCGCAAGCTTGAGTCCGTCGCGCAGCGAGATGCCCGGTTCCCAGCCAAGTTGCGTCCGCGCCAGCGTGATATCGGGTTTGCGCTGACGCGGGTCATCGGGTGGGAGCGGTTGAAGTTCGATCATCGATTTCGCGCCGGTGAGTTCGATGACCAGTTCGGCGAGTTGCCGGATGGTGAACTCGGTCGGGTTGCCGAGGTTGATCGGCCCTGTGATCCCTGTCGGCGCATTCATGAGCTTCATCAGGCCATCGACGAGATCGTCGACGAAGCAGAACGAGCGCGTCTGCTGGCCTTCGCCGTAGAGCGTGATCGGCCGGCCAAGCAGGGCCTGCATGATGAAGTTCGAGACCACGCGGCCATCGTTGGGATGCATGTTCGGGCCATAGGTGTTGAAGATGCGCGCAACCTTGATCTCCACCTGATGCTGGCGGTGGTAGTCGAAGAACAGGGTTTCGGCGCAGCGCTTGCCTTCGTCGTAGCAGGAGCGGAGGCCGATCGGATTGACGTGGCCCCAGTAGTGCTCGGGCTGCGGATGGACTTCCGGGTCGCCGTAGACTTCGCTGGTCGAGGCCTGGAGGATGCGGCACTTCAGGCGCTTGGCAAGGCCGAGCATGTTGATCGCGCCGTGCACACTGGTTTTGGTCGTCTGCACCGGGTCGAATTGGTAATGCACGGGGCTGGCCGGGCAGGCGAGGTTATAGATCTGGTCGACCTCGACGAACAGCGGTAGCGTGACGTCGTGGCGCAGCAGCTCGAAGCGGGGGTGGGCCAAAAAGGGCGCGAGGTTCTCGCGCGAACCGGTGTAGAAGTTGTCGACGCAGAGCACTTCCTGGCCTTCGGCGATCAGCCGCGCGCATAAGTGCGAGCCAATGAAGCCGGCGCCTCCGGTGACCAGCACGCGCCTGGGGCCGAACTCTCGCGTTGTTCCCATGCCGACGATTCCTCCAATGAGTGCCCGCGATTCTCTGCGATTGCCAGACGTTTAGCACGCGACGACGGGCGCGCGGCAAACCAGATTGCGAATTTGTCCAGGCTGACTGCGATTGCGCTATTATCGGGAATCATTCTCATTATCTTTTCGGAACGACCTTGGAACAGCGGCTGCGAGATTTGACGCCGGATACCGAAGCGCTGGTCGCCCGGGTCGAGGGCGTGCGGCACGACGATCCGATCGCCATGCGCCTGCGCGATCTCGGTTTTGTGCCGGGCGAGGCGGTGCGTATCGTCGCGAAAGGGCCTGTCGGCGCCGATCCGCTCTTGGTCCAGATCGGCTTTACCCGCTTCGCTCTGCGGCGCGCGGAAGCCGCGCGCGTATTCGTTCGTCCGGCGGCCGCGTAACGCGCCGTGAGCACGCTCAACATCGCGCTGGTCGGTAATCCCAACTGCGGCAAGACTGCGTTGTTCAATCGCCTGACCGGCAGCCGGCAGAAAGTCGCGAACTATGCCGGCGTGACCGTCGAGCGCAAGGCTGGCGAACTGCACACGGCCTCGGGTCGCATCGTGCGGCTGCTCGATCTGCCCGGCGCCTACAGCCTCACTGCCACCAGTCCGGACGAGGCGATCACACGCGATATCTGCCTGGGTCTGTTGAAGGGCGAAGCCCGCCCGGACCTGCTGGTCTGCGTCACCGACGCCACCAACCTGCGCCTGCATCTGCGTTTCGTGCTCGAAGTGCGCAACCTCGGCCTGCCGATGTTGCTGGCCCTGAACATGAGCGACGCGGCCGAGCGGCGCGGCATCCGTATCGATCGCGCGAAGCTGGAAAGCCTGCTCGGTATTCCGGTGGTCGAGACGGTGGCCGTGCGCCATGACGGCGTCGCTTCGCTGCTGGCGCGCTTCGATCATCAGCTGCCATCGCCGCCGGCGGTCCTGCCCGACGCGGCCGATCTTCATGCGGAAGTCCGGCGTCTGCTCGCCGCGACGGTCAGCATGCCGCGCGCCACTGCGGCGATCGACGACACCATCGACCACTGGGCGCTGCACCGCATCTGGGGCCTCGCGATCCTGTCGGTGCTGATGTTCCTGATGTTCCAGGCGGTCTTTTCCTGGGCCACGCCGCTGCAGGACGGGCTGGGCGCGCTCGTCAGCATGATCGGAGACAGCCTGCGCGCCGCACTCCCCGAGAGCGCGCTGCGCAGCCTGCTGGTTGACGGCATTCTCGCCGGCGCCGGCAGTGTCGTCGTGTTCCTGCCGCAGATCCTGATCCTGTTCCTGTTCATTTTGATCCTCGAAGAATCCGGCTATCTGCCGCGCGCGGCGTTCCTGCTCGACCGGCTGATGGTCGGCGCCGGGCTGACCGGGCGCTCGTTCATTCCGCTCTTGTCGAGCTTCGCCTGCGCCGTGCCGGGCATCATGGCCACGCGCACGATCCAGGACCCGCGCGACCGCCTCGCGACCATCCTCGTGGCGCCGCTGATGACCTGCTCGGCGCGCCTGCCGGTTTATGCGCTCCTGATCGGCGCCTTCATTCCGCGGCAAAGTGTGCTCGGCATCTTCAACCTTCAGGGCCTGCTGCTGTTTGCGCTTTACGTCGCCGGCATCGTCGCCGCACTGGCCGTGGCCTATGCGATGAAGCGGCTGCGCCGCGACACGACTGAACACGCGCTGCTGCTGGAGTTGCCGTCCTATCGCCTGCCGCACGTGCGCGACATCGCCATCGGCCTCTGGGAACGGGCGCGCATCTTCCTGCGCCGCGTCGGCACCATCATTCTGTCGCTGACCGTGCTGCTGTGGTTTCTGTCGACGTTCCCCGGCGCACCGGCCGGCGCCGCCGGGCCGGCAATCGACTACAGTTTTGCCGGGCGCATCGGCCACGCTCTGCAGTACGTCTTCGCGCCCATCGGTTTCAACTGGCAGATCTGCATCGCGCTGATCCCGGGACTCGCGGCGCGCGAGGTCGCGGTGAGTTCGCTGGCCACGGTCTATGCGCTATCCGCAACCGCAGACAACAGCGCCACCCTGCTGACCCCGCTGATCGCCGCGCAATGGTCGCTGGCCACCGCACTCTCGCTGCTGGTCTGGTACGTGTTCGCGCCGCAGTGCCTCTCCACACTCGCCGTGATCCGCCGCGAGACCGGTTCCTGGCGCATCGTTGCGGTGACCGCGGGCTATCTGTTCGCACTCGCCTACATCGGTTCCCTGATCACTTATCAGCTGGCAAAGGCATTCGCATGACGACCTATGGCGTCATCGAATTCATCGTGATCGCACTTGCCGTCGGCGCCAGCCTCAATCACGTTCTGCGCCAGTACGTGCCTGGCGCGCACCGTCAGGCACGACGCTGGCTGTCTGCTGCGCTGGGCATGAAGTCTGGAGCGGCCGTTGCCGCCGAATCCGGCTGCGACAGCGGCTGCGGCGCCTGTTCCGGCTGCGGAACGACAGCGAGCGTCCCGACGCCGGAGAAATCCGGCGAACAACCGCTCGTATTCCGGGCGGGAAACAAGGTGGTGGCTAGCGGCGGGATCGAACCGCCGACCTCGGCATGATGAGAGCGAGGTAGATGGTTCGTTTTATATTTGTTAAACAGCCACTTGCGACGCTTTCCAAAACTCGCTGTGCCCGATTTGTGACACAGAACTGGTATTGAAACGGGCGTTGGCCGTGCCACACAGCCCAGACCAAGCACCGACCACCTTCTAAGCTGACATCCGGGATGCCGGAATCCGGCATAATGCAACCATCACCGGAGAACAGCTATGGAACTCGTCAAACTCGGCAAGAAAGGGCAGGTCACGATCCCGAAGGCGATTCTGCGCTCGGTTGGTCTCGCCGATGAATCACCGCTCCTGGTCGAAACCACGCGCGACGGCGCGATCGTGCTTCGGCGTGCCGCTGTGTATCCGATCGAGATGTACACGGAGGAGCGCATCGCGGAGTTCGAGACTGAAAACGCGGTTCCCGCAGCACTCCTCGCTAAAGTTGACCGCGCGATTGCGAAGAAAAAGCAGCGCAGCTGATGCGCATCTTTCTCGACGCGAACATCCTGTTCAGCGCCGCATACGCAAACAGCAGCACTGCAGGCCGGCTCTTCGGGCTGCAAGCGGCTGGACTCTGCAAACTTGTGACCTCGGCTTACGCGCTCGATGAAGCTCGAAGGAATATTGCGGCGAAAAAGCCAAAGCAGTCAGTGGCGCTTGAAGTCTTTGCGGACCAGCTCGCGCTTATGCCGGAACCCTCACCCGATTTGACTGCGGAGGCGGTCAAGCTCGGACTGCCGGCCAAGGATGCTCCGGTTCTGGCTGCCGCAATCGCCGGCAAGGCAGATGCCCTCATCACTGGTGATCGTGCCCATTTCGGGCATCTCTACGATCAGACTGTTTCGGGTGTCCGCGTGCTCAAGCTCGCCGACGCCTTCGCCCTGCTGGTACGGTAGGCGGGCGAGTTTGCGCGCGATCTCGATAACAATTAAATCATCGGTTCGCGACAGCGAGTCGATACGACCGTGACCGGTCCAACAACGCCGCAGGGAACGTGATTGCCAGACAAAGAAGCCACTGCCCGCATCAAGATCAACAAGCTGCTTGAAGCGGCCGGGTGGCGGTTCTTTGCAGATGGGGACGCGCCCGCCAACATCCGGCTCGAACCCAGCGTCAAGCTCAAGTCGATTGACCTTGAGGAGATGGGCGGCTGGCGCTCTCACGACATGGTGCTTCGATATTCGCACCTGTCCGCAGAGCATCTGCTGAATCACGCTGAGCGCATTGCGCGACCGGGAAACCACTCGAAGCCGGCTGTGCCCGAGTTATGTCACAACTGAGGCGCAGCGAGCTTTCGTCAACGGTCTTTGTAGACCGTAACTTATTGATTTAAATGGTGGCTAGAGGCGGGATCGAACCGCCGACCTCAGCATTATGAGTGCCGCGCTCTAACCATCTGAGCTACCTAGCCACGCGAGCGGCGGATTGTATGAGGTTCGTCGGGGCGCGTAAACGGCGGCGGTGCCCGCTGGATCGTTTGTTCGCGGCTGCGGCGCAGCCGGGACGGGCCGTTTCAGTCGTGATTCCTCTCCCTCCAGGAGAAACGTGAACGGTCCGGAACTTTCGATCCGGACGAGTCCGTTGTCCGGGCGGCCCTGCCTCGCAGGAAAAAAGCCCTTTACTTATTCAAGGCTCAAGGCTCGAAATTGAAATAGACCGGAAAGTCCATCGCGCACGGCGTCCCATCGCAAAGCCCGGGCTTGTATTTCGTTTTGATCAGGCTGAAGCCCAGCGGCGCCTTCGCCATCTCGTTCGGAATCTGGATGATCGAGACGGTGTGCGCATCGCCGTGCTCGTCGACGTGGGCGACCGCGAGCATGAGTCCTTCCATGCGCAGTTTTTTCTGGATCTTGGCGATGTCCGCAAACAGTTCGCGCAGGCCGTTGGCGGGATACGGCGGCTCGTCGCGCTCGTCGAGATCCTCGTACCAGGTCCGGAAGTGCTGCTGTTCGACAGCCGTCATTTCGCCGTAGCGCTTTTCGTAGGACGGCGCGAACGTCGTCGCCTGCCAGGGAATCCACTTGCCGGTGATCGCGCCCTTTTGCGCGACAAAGGTGTCGTCGGCGGCGAGCCCGATGCCACAGTTGGCGATGACCAGCGCGGCGACGGCACTCAGGAAATGTCCGGGCATGACTTACTCGAAGTTGACGTCGATCGGGAAATCCATCGCGCAGGGCTTGCCGCTGCATCGGCCGGGCTTGTACTTCGTCTCGATCAGGATTGCGGCCAGCACATTCTTCAGGCGGTCGTCGGGGATCGCGTAGATCGACACCGTCGCCGCGTGGCCCCTGGCGTCGACATGGGCCGCCGCGAAGAAGCGGCCCTTGACGTGCGCCTTCTGCTGCACTTTCGCGACGTTCTCCGATATTTCCTTCATGCCGTTGACCGGAAACGGCGGCTCGTCGCCGGCCGGGAGGTTGTCGTACCAGCCGCGCACGACGTCCTTCTCCGCCTCGGTCAGCCGTTCGTAGGGTTTGTCGAGAATCCTGCTCGTGTCGGGTTCGCCCGGAATTGCCCGCGTGCCGATCTTCGGAATGCGCAGGTCGGCAGTGCCCTGCGCGAGCGCGACCGTGCTGAAGCAGCCCGCGAGGAGGATTGCCGGAATCTGAAAGCGTAAGCGCATGAGGGATCTGGTTCCGATTGAGTTGGGGCGCGTCGACCGACGCGCGGCGATGGCGAATTATGCGAGGGAATCCTTGCGCAAGACAGACGGCACTTTCCCTGGACACGACTGGCAGAAAAAAGCCCCGCTGTCGCAGGATTTCAGGCCATAGGAAGTCACGAAAACGCTGTGCATCGCGAAACCGCTAGACGTTGAAGCGAAAGTGCATGACATCGCCTTCCTTGACGATGTAGTCCTTGCCTTCGAGGCGCCAGCGGCCGGCTTCCTTGGCGCCGGCTTCGCCTTTGTACTGGATGAAGTCGTCATAGGCGATGACCTCGGCGCGGATGAAGCCGCGCTCGAAATCGGTGTGGATCACGCCGGCCGCCTGCGGCCCGGTGGCGCCGACCTTGACCGTCCAGGCACGGACTTCCTGGACGCCGGCAGTGAAGTAGGTCTGCAGGCCGAGCAGCGTGTAGGCGCTGCGGATCACGCGGTTCAGGCCGGGTTCTTTGAGGCCGAGCGATTCGAGGAAGTCCTTCTTGTCGGCGTCGTCGAGCTGCGCGATCTCGGCTTCGATCTGCGCGCAGACCACGACCACCTGCGCGCCTTCCTTCGCTGCGAGTGCCATGACGCTTTCCACGTATTCGTTGCCCCCGAGCCCGGTTTCATCGACGTTGGCGATGTACAGCGCCGGCTTCGCGGTGATCAACTGCAGGTCGCGGATGATCAGCTTTTCCTCGGCGTCCAGGCTTATGCCGCGAACGGCCTCGGCCTGGTTGAGATGGGCCTGCACGCGCTGCAATACCGCGCTGCGCGCGATTGCGGCGGCGTCGCCGGACTTGGCCAGCTTCATTGATCGCTCCAGCGCCTTGGTCACGCGCTCGAGATCGGCCAGCGCCAGTTCGGTGCCGATGACTTCGATATCGCGGATCGGGTCGACGCTGTCCATCACGTGGATGACGTCGTCGTTGACGAAACAGCGCACGACATGGGCGATCGCATCGGTCTCGCGGATGTGCGAGAGAAAGGCATTGCCTTTGCCCTTGCCTTCGCTGGCGCCTTCGACGAGTCCGGCGATATCGACGAACTCCACCGTCGCCGGCAGCACGCGCTGCGGCTTGACGATGGCGGAGAGCGCGGCGAGGCGAGGGTCGGGTACACCGACCACGCCGACGTTCGGGTCGATCGTGCAGAACGGATAGTTTTCCGCCGCGATCTGCGCCTTGGTCAGCGCGTTGAACAGCGTCGACTTGCCGACGTTCGGGAGACCGACGATGCCGCATTGAATGCCCATGGATGATTCCTTTAGTACAACGCTATTTGTCGCTGTGCAGGCGCTGCAGCGCCTTGTCCCAGGACTGCCCGAGCCAGATCGGCATCGCGGCGACGGCGTCATCGATGCCGTCGTGAATGAGCTTCTCTTCCGCAACACTGGCGCGACCGAGCACGTAGTTCAGCACCAGATCCTTGTTGCCGGGATGACCGATGCCGATGCGCAACCGCAGGTAATCCTCGCCGAGATGCTGATGCACGCTGCGCAGGCCGTTATGCCCGCCGTGACCACCGCCGCGCTTGAGCCGGACCGTGCCGGTCGGCAGGTCGAGCTCGTCGTGCGCGACGAGAATATCCGACGACGGAATCTTGTAGAACGCCGCCAGCAGTTGGATCGACTCGCCGCTGCGGTTCATGAAGGTCGAGGGCTCGAGCAGCAGCACGTCGGTGTCGTCGATACGGATGCGCGCCAGCCCGCTGCGGAACTTCGACTCCATTCGGAAGCTGCCGCGGTACGCTGCCGCCAGCGCCTCGACGAACCAGAACCCGGCGTTGTGGCGCGTGCGCTGGTACTCGGCGCCTGGATTGCCGAGACCGACGATCGCGCGCATGCGGTTTTCGGCCATCTGTTAACTGTCCTTCAGCAAAAAACCCGTCCGCCGGCAAAACCGAACGGACGGGTCGTGTACCGCGTTGACCGAGCATGGGCGGCGGCGACTCGCGTTGCCCGCATCCCCACGATGAAGCCGTGGAGTCCCTGCTCGGTCGCTCGCGCCGCTACTTCTTCTTGTCGTCCTTCTTCGCCGGAGCGGCCTTCGTCGGCGCAGCCTTCGCACCGGCAGCCGGCGCGGCAGCGCCGCCCTTGGCATCCGGCGCTTTCTGCGCAGCGGCCGGAACTTCGGCGGCGGCGGCGGCGGCGGTTGCGGCCGCTTCTTCCGCCGTCGGTTCCGCAGGCTGGCGTGGCAGATGGACCGCAGCGACCGAAATGTCGTTGTCGTGCTTGAGTTCGACGAAGATCACGCCTTCACCAATCTTGAGCTGCGACAGATGCACGGCGTCGTTGACGTTGAGCTGCGAGAGATCAACCTCGATGAACTCCGGCAGATCCTTCGGCAGGCACTCGACTTCGACCTGGATCTGCTGATGCTCGACCACGCCGCCGCCAGTCTTGACGCCGGGGGCCACGTCGCCGCCCTTGAAGTGCAGCGGCACATGCATGCGCAGCAGCACGTTGGCGAGCACGCGCTGCAGGTCCATGTGCATGACCTCGTCGCGCACGGGATGGCGATGCAGGTCCTTGAGCACGGCCTGTTCGGTCTTGCCGGCAACGTCAACGGTCAGGATGTGGGAATAGAACGCCTCGGTCTTGAGATGCTTCATCAGCTCGTTGTGGCTGACCTGGATCGACTGCGGCTGCTCTTTGCCACCATAAATGATGGCGGGCACCTTGCCCTCGTGGCGCAGGCGGCGGCTCGCACCCTTCCCGTACACCGTGCGGACTTCGGCGGTGACAGTAAAAGCTTGTTTCATGGACTTCTCCGGGGGTTACAAAGATAACGCCGCGTCCGCGACCAGGCGCAGCGGGTCGCGAATCATACAGGCAGAGGGCCGCAGAGGCCAGGACCCGGGGTTCAATCCAGCGGCGTTCGGTCGAGGATTCCGGCGGCATTTCCCGAGGAATCACGCGCCGCCCCGTGGCGCAAGGCCCAGAGATGGAGGGCGGCAGCGCCGAGAGGCTGCTTGAGCGTATCGATGAAACGGGATTTGAACGGCGGCGTTGGCGTCATACCCAGCCTGCGGCGCAGCAGATGATTCGCGGCGTAGAGGTTGGCATAGGCGTGCGGCCAGGAGTGATACAGGATCGCGACGGACACCGAAATATTGTTGCCGTTCTGCACCCAGTGCGGCGCGTTCACCGGGATGTGAACACCGATTCCGGGCCGGAGGTCGACGACGTCGGCCCGGTTCTGGAGTTGCGGCTTGTAGATCGCGGCATTGGGGTCGACCGTCCAGAACCGTTCCTTCTCGGTTTCCGGCACGACCTCGGCGTCGCCTTTCGGGAAGATGCTGATCTTCTTTTCGCCGCGAAGCTGAAGCAGGAAGTTGACCTCGCTGTCCATGTGATAGGTGCTTAGCCGGTTCGGCGAAGTGATGAAGATCGCCATCTGCTTGCGCCGCATGCTGCTTTCGAGCTGACGGCCGCTGACGCGCAGCAGATCGCGGATGCAGGTATTCAGGACCTTGCCGTATTCGCGACTGCGCTCGGCCGATTTGAAATCGATCCAGCCCTTCGAAGTTTCCAGCCGTTCGATGGTCTCTTCCACCGAAAGTTCGGCCGGCTGCGTGCGCCAGCGCTCGCCGATGTTGGTGACGCCGTGGTCGTAGTAGATGTCTTTCGGCCACTTCGCGCTCATCTCCCGCGCCAGCTCCAGCAGGCGTGGTATCTGGAACAGCGGATGCCCAGTGAGCTGATGCGTGACCTCGAAATGCTTCCGGTTGAAGTCGAGACGGAAACGTTCGAGGTCGATCGAGAGCAAGCGTTGGTCGCCCATCCCGGCGCTGTCGGAGGCCACCGGTTCACGATCGTGGTTTCCGGCTTTTGTCGGCATTGCGTTCATCTGCGCATTCTCCGGTTCGATCGCTGCTGCGCGGCATGCGGCGAGGCGAAAGACATCGAAAATGGTTGACGAGGTTCCGACGAAAGCGTAGCGGACTTCCCCGGTTCATGGAGGACCGCTGGTATCTTCCAACTAGAGCGGCAGCACACTTTCCTGCGCGGGCGCGGGCGCTGACGCCTCCGGCTCGTGCCGCCTTTGTGGAGCTCGGGCGCGGGCCAGCGACTGCCGACCCGCTCAGTCCACGTACAACGAGCTGACCGACTCCTCCGCACTCACGCGGCGGATGGTCTCGGCGAGCAGGCCGGCAATCGACAGCTGGCGGATCTTCGGACAGGCGCGCGCCTCGGCACTCAGCGGGATGGAGTCGGTCACCACCATGGCATCGAGCGCGGAATTGGCGATGTTGCTGATTGCGGGACCGGACAGGACCGGATGCGTGACATAGGCGACGACCTTGATCGCCCCGTGTTCCTTGAGCGCCCCGGCGGCCTTGCCGAGCGTGCCGGCGGTGTCGACGAGATCATCGATCAGCACGCAGGTCTTGCCGCTGACGTCGCCGATGATGTTCATGACCTGCGCCTCGTTGGCGCGCGGACGGCGTTTGTCGATGATCGCGAGGTCGGCTTCGTCGAGCTGCTTGGCGAGCGCACGGGCGCGAACCACGCCGCCCACGTCCGGCGAGACGACGATGACGTTCTCGTATTTCTGCCGCCAGATGTCGCCGAGCAGCACCGGGCTGGCGTAGACGTTGTCGACGGGGATATCGAAGAAGCCCTGGATCTGGTCGGCGTGCAGGTCGACGGTCAGCACGCGGTTGGCGCCGCATTCACCGATCATGTCGGCGACGACCTTGGCGCTGATCGGCACGCGCGCGCTGCGCGGCCGGCGATCCTGACGCGCGTAACCGAAGTAGGGGACGACGGCGGTCACGCGCCCGGCGCTGGCGCGCTTGAAGGCATCGAGCAGCATCAGCAATTCCATGATGTGCTGGTCGGTCGGCGCGCTGGTTGGCTGGATGATGAAGACATCGCGGCCGCGGACGTTCTCGAGAATTTCGATCTGGACTTCGCCGTCCGAAAAGCGGCCGAGATGCATCTTGCCGAGCGGCACGTGCAGGTAGTTGGCGATGTCGTGGGCCAGCGCCGGATTGGCGCTGCCGGTGAACAGCATCAGTTGCGCGGAGGTGTCGGCCATCGGTGCGGGTGTCGGCTCGGTAGTCGTTACGGATCAGTCGGCGGCCCGCAGGAGCAGCACTCCGAGCGGCTCTGGGCCCCGGCTTTCGCCGGGGCACTCGATTTTCCAGACGCGGACGCAACCCGCATCAGGAAAATCTGAAGTGGCTGGGGCGGATGGATTCGAACCACCGTATGGCAGGATCAAAACCTGCTGCCTTACCGCTTGGCGACGCCCCATTACATCCATGCGACGGCATTATAACCTGCGCTGCCGCCGCTTCAGACCGGCACGAGGTTTTCGTTACGGCGTTCCCGACCACTGGTCGATCACGATCCGGAAGCTGCGGTCGCCGCTGGCGAGGGTCAGCTTGCGCGGCAGGGACAGCAGGCCGACCGTCTGATATTCCTCGTAGCCGATCTGCCAGCCCTCCTGCGTGATCGTCTGCGCGCGACCGGCGTCGTCGAGAATCACCTTGACCAGCGCGGCGTCGCGGCGCAGCGGTGCGGGCACGCCCAGAATCCAGCTGCGCAACGGCAGCAACGGCAGGCTCCAGCCGAGTTTCTCCTGCATGAAGCTTTCCGGCGAGCTGGTCACGAAGACGCCGTCCTTGGTGCGGATTTCGACGCTGCGCTGATCGCCGCTCAGCGTCAGCGCGCCGACGCCGAGCGGTCCGGAGACGTGCACGTCGAAGCGCTCGCCGCTCTGTGTCCAGGTGAGATCGCCGCGCCCGCCCGTCAGGCCGCTTTCGGCGAGCCGGCCCTTCAGCTGGAAGCTCTGCACCGCGGCGAGTGTCGACTGGCGGATCTGCCAGTTGCGCTCGGAAAATTCGGTATTGAGCGGCTTCTCGCGAAGGCTGGCGCAGGCGCTCAGGAACAGGACAAGCGCGATGACCAGCGCCGCGCGCCCGCGACGGGGAGGCGTCGTCGCACTCATGGCATCAGGCGTTTGATGGTCTCGCGCAGCACCAGATTGTCCGGCGCGTCCTGCAATGCGTGGGACCAGACCGCCTGCGCCTTGTCGCGGTCGCCGGTGGTCCACAGCGCTTCGCCGAAATGCGCGGCGACTTCGGGATCAGGAAAGTGCTCGTAGGCGCGCGCGAGCAATACGAGCGCTTCGTTGCCGCGGCCCTGGCGGTAGCGGAGCCAGCCCATGCTGTCGATCACCGCAGGCTCGTTCGGGGTCAGTTCCAGCGCGCGGGTCAGGAGCTTCTCGGATTCGTCGTAGCGCGTCGTGTGCACGACCAGCATGAAGCCCAGCGCATTCAGCGCGCGGGCGTCGTCCGGAGATTTCGCCAGCGTGGCGCGCAGGTCGGCCTCAGCCTCGGGGAAACGGTTCAGACGCTCGTAAACCAGCGAGCGGGCGTAGAGCAGATCGGCCGTGTCGTCGCTGTTCTTGAGCGCGGTTTCGTAGACCGAAAGCGCCTGATCGGTATCGCCGGCCTCGGTCAGGATTTCGCCCTCGGCGAGATAGAAGCGCGTGGCGAGCGGAGGATACTGTTGGCGCAGCTGATCCAGCGTCACCCGGGCATCCTCGATGTGCCCGAGCCTGGCCAGCATGGCCGCGCGGCGCACCGCAGCGTCCAACGCCTGTGAGCCGCTGACGACCTTGTCGTAATGGGTGAGCGCCTGCGCCGGCTCGTTGCGGAGTTCGGCGATGCGGCCGAGATAATAATGCCCGTCGACTGCCCGCTCGGTGCTCTTCAAGAGCATCTGGAAGTGCGGCTCGGCTTCGTCGACGCGACGCTCGTCGAGCGCCAGCAGGCCGAGCATGAAATGCCCGTCGGCGTTGTTCGCGTCGAGCTTCAGAACTTTCTGCAACTGCGCGCGCGCGCGTTCGCGCTGGTTTGATTCGATCAGCAGGCGGATATAGCCGAGGCGCAGCTCGTTGGTCGCGGCCGGCGTGTTTTTGATCTGCGTTTCGATGATCTGCTCGGCATCGGCGATGTTGCCCTTCTTGACCAGCGCACCGGTCAGCAGCAGCGGCGCCTCCTTCGACGCCGGCTGCAGGCGCAGCGCCTCGCGCGCCGATTTTTCGGCGGTGTCGATATCGTTGAAACGCAGCGCCAGCAGGCTCTGTGCCTGCCAGGCGCCAGCCAGTTTCGGATACTGCGCGACGAGCTTCGCCATCAGGGCCAGCGACGCTGGCCCGAAATCCGGTTCCTGCGACAGCAGCAGGGCGACATGGCGGAAGCCGTCGTCCTTGCCGCCCGGATGATCCTTGACGATCGCCAGACACTGCTCGAAAGCCTCGTCGGGCTTATCGAGGTGCAGGCTCAGGCGCGTGATGACCTCGCGCGCTTCGAGGCTGGTCGGCTCGATCATCAGCCACTTTTGCGCGGTTGCGAGCGCGAGTTTCGGATTGTTCGAAGCCAGCGCCAGACCGGTAGCGCGCGCGATCAAGGTCTTGTCCGGCTGGATTTCGACGGCCTTCAGGAATTCCTCGGCGGCGAGTTCCGGTTGCTGCCGGCCTGCGGCCAGCTCGCCGGCGAGCACGTGATATTGAAGCTCGGCAACGGTCGAAACGGATCGCGTCGCATCCGCCGCCGGTTGCGCAGCCGCTGCCGGCAGGTCCGGAAACACCAGAGCGCAGAAGAAGATGGCCAGCGTGAAGCCGAGCGGAGCAAGCGGGAGATTGCGGGGGGCGAGCAAGTTGATCAACCGGAAATAGACGCCCGCGAATTGTAGCGCGAAGCGATCCTGTCGCGCCGCATGCAAATCCGATAGGCGCTGTCTCATATCGGTTTCGCGCGAGACGCTTTTTCAGGGATGCTCTGAGAAAGTACTCGAAACCCTTCTCCCCTAGGAGAAGGGCAGGGATGAGGGACTCTCAGTCAAGAACTTGCCCAAGCTTGAGGCTCCCTCATCCAATCCTCTGCGGAGGGAGAGGGCTTTTTCAGAATTGCCTTGGAGCTTATCGTTTCAGATCGGGACACTGCCGATAAAACTTGTATAGCGATGCCGCTTCCCGGAAGATTCCAGTTACCAATGGCATTACTGACGCTGGGTCTCAGCCACCACACGGCACCGTTGGCAACGCGCGAGCGTCTGGCCTTCACCGACGCCGAGGTTCCGGAGGCACTGATGCGCCTGCGCGCGCTGCCCGGCATTGACGAGGCCGTCATTCTGTCGACCTGCAATCGCACGGAAATCTTCGCGGTCGCTGCGCCCGAGGATGAAGGCCGCCTGCTCGAATGGTGGCAGCGCGAGCGCCAGGTTCCCGCCGGCAGTCTCGACCAGCACACTTACATGCTGCGCGATCGCAGCAGCGTGGTGCATTCGTTGCGCGTCGCTTCCGGGCTCGACTCGATGGTGCTCGGAGAGCCGCAGATTCTCGGCCAGATGAAGCAGGCTTTCGCACACGCGCAGGGCGTCCGCTCGCTCGGGCCGGTGTTGTCGCGCCTGTTCCAGCATGCGTTCTCGGTGGCCAAGCTGGTGCGCAGCGAAACCGAGATCGGCGCGCATCCGGTTTCGATCGCCTACGCTGCGGTGCAGATGGCGCAGCACATCTTTGCGGACCTCAAGAACCAGAGCGCGCTGCTGATCGGCGCCGGCGAAACCGTGCAACTGCTCGGGCGCCATCTCAAGGCGCAGGGCGTGGCGCGTATCGTCGTCGCCAATCGCAGCCTCGAGCGCGCGCAGACGCTGGCGACGGCGCTGCAAGGCTATGCCATCGGCCTCGACGATCTCTCGACGCATCTGCCGGAAGCCGACCTGGTGATTTCCTCGACCGGCGCACGCGGCTACATTCTCGGCCGGGAGCCGGTCGCACGCGCCATTGCGCGCCGACGGCGCAAGCCGGTGCTGATGATCGATCTCGCCGTGCCGCGCGATCTCGATCCGGCGATCGCCCAGCTCGAAGATGTCTACTTGTACACGCTCGACGATCTGCGCACGGTCATCGCCGGCAACATGAAGGTCCGCGAGAACGCCGCGAAGCAGGCCGAAGTGCTCGTCGAAGACCAGGCGCGTCATTTCGAGCGCTGGCTCGAAAGCCGCGACGCCGGCACCACCATCCGCCGTTTGCGCGAACGCGCACGCGCCGATCGCGACGAGGTGCTGGCGAAAGCCGCGCGCAAGCTCGCGGCCGGCGAAGCACCCGAGGCGGTCATGGCCTTCGTCGCCGACACACTGACGAACAAGCTGCTGCACGCGCCGAGCAAGGCGCTGCGGACGGCGGATGCGGTCGAGCAGGCATTGCTTCTCGATGCGGTACAGAAACTGTTCGATCTGCCGGAGGATGAATCGTGAGGCGCGGATCGTGAGGCGTGAGGCGGGCGGCGTGAGGCGTAACAGCGGGCAGCGTTAGCGGCCCGAACCGCTGTTGCGTTCACGCGTCACCCCTCACGCTTCCCGCCTCACGACCCATGAAACCCAGCCTCCTCCGCAAGCTCGAAACCATGGCCGCGCGCCGCGAAGAAGTCGCGCGTGAGTTGTCCTCGCCCGATGTGCTCGGTGATTCGGACCGCTTCCGTCGCCTTTCGCAGGAGTACGCGCAGCTCGGACCGCTGACCGAGGCGCATGCCAGCTATCGGTCGACGGTGAGCGAGATCGAAAGCCTCGAAGCGCTGCGCAAGGACGCCGATCCGGACATGCGTCAGCTGGCCGAGGCCGAGCTGCCGGCGCTGCTCGCGCGGCGCGGCGCACTCGATACCGAACTGCACAGCTATCTTGTACCGAAGGACCCGCTCGACAACAACAACGTCTTCCTCGAAATCCGCGCCGGTACCGGCGGCGATGAGGCCGCAATCTTCGCCGGCGATCTTTATCGCATGTACGCGAAATACGCCGAGGCGCAGGGCTGGAAGCTCGAAGTGCTGTCACAGAGCGATGGCGAGCACGGCGGCTACAAGGAAATCATCGCGCGCATCGAAGGTTACGGCGCTTACTCGCGGCTCAAGTTCGAGAGCGGCGCGCACCGCGTGCAGCGCGTGCCGGAAACCGAGTCGCAGGGGCGCATCCACACGAGTGCCGCGACGGTCGCGGTGCTGCCGGAAATCGAGGAAGCGCAGGCCATCGACATCAACCCGGCCGATCTCAAGGTCGACACGTATCGCTCATCCGGAGCGGGTGGCCAGCACGTCAACAAGACCGAATCGGCGATCCGCATCACGCATCTGCCGAGCGGAGTCGTCGTCGAATGCCAGGAAGAGCGCAGCCAGCACAAGAACCGCGCAAAGGCGATGAGCCTGCTCGCCTCGCGCTTGCTGGCGGCCGAGCGCGAGAAGCAGGACAGCGAGATGGCCGCGACGCGCAAGAAGCTGGTCGGCAGTGGTGATCGCTCCGAGCGCATCCGCACCTACAACTTTCCTCAAGGAAGGGTCACCGATCACCGCATCAACCTGACGCTCTACCAGCTCGACCGCGTCATTGCCGGCGAGCTCGACAGCGTGATCAAGCCGCTGCTGGCGGAACATCAGGCCGAGCTGATGGCCGAGGCCGGAGAGGCGGCGTGAACGAACCCGGCTCGCCGCCGATTCCGGATACGCATCCGAAGCCGGTTGCCGCGCCGGCGGGCCTTGCGCCCGGCACCGTTTCCGACTGGCTCGCGTGGGCGGCTAACGAGCTCGCAGCAGACTCCGACAGCCCGCGCGCCGACGCCGAAATCCTGCTCGCGACGCTGCTCGGCCTGCCGCGCTCCGGTCTCGCGGCACGCACGGCCGATGCGCTGGAGACGGCTTTGGTGTTGCGCTTTATCTCGTGGATCGAGCGCCGCCGGCAACGCGAACCGGTCGCCTGCATCACGGGTCGGCAGGGCTTCTGGACGCTCGATCTCGCGGTCGATTCATCGGTGTTGATTCCCAGGGCGGACACCGAGACGCTGGTCGAGTGGGCGCTGGATATTCTGGGTGCGTCGTTCCCGCAGGCCCCGCGCATTCTCGACCTCGGCACCGGCAGCGGCGCAATTGCGCTGGCACTGGCGCAGGCGCGGCCCGAAGCACGCGTGATCGCGACCGATGTCTCGGTGGATGCGTTGGCACTGGCGCGACAGAACGCGCGCGGACACGACATCGGCAATGTCGAATTCCGCAACGGTTCGTGGCTTGAGGCAACTTTCGAAAACCCGCACTCCGCTCCCGAGGGTAGAGCGGAGACCGGCAGTTCCCGCGATGTATTCGACCTGATCGTGTCCAATCCGCCGTACATCGCGGAAGGCGACGCCCATCTCGCCGATCTGCTTTTCGAGCCGCGCCTGGCGCTGACCTCGGGAGTCGACGGTCTGGACGCGATCCGCGAAATCGTCCGCGACTCATTGGCGCAGCTCGGCGATGGCGGCTGGTTATTGCTCGAACACGGCCACGAACAAGGCGAGGCGGTTCGCGCGCTGTTCGCGATGGCGGGCTTCGTCGACATCGCAACGCGTCGCGATTTCGGCGGCAACGAGCGCGTCACCGGTGGCCACGCGCCATGAGCGACTACACGCGCTACAGCCGGCAGGTCGTGCTGCGCGAGGTTGGCGTCAACGGCCAATCGCTCCTGCGCGACTCCAGCGTACTGATCGTCGGCGTCGGCGGGCTCGGCTCGGCGGCAAGCCTCTATCTCGCTGGCGCGGGGATCGGGCGACTGATGCTGAGTGATCACGATCGCGTCGATCGCTCGAATCTCCAGCGTCAGATCGTCTATCGCAGTGCCGATATCGGCCGCTCGAAGCTCGACGCAGCGACCGACGCGCTGCGGGCGCTGAATCCCGAGTGCGCGATCGAGACGCTGCCGGGCCCGCTCGATGATGCCGGTCTGCTCGCCGCCGCGCGCAGTGCCGATCTGGTGCTCGATTGTTCCGATAATTTTCCGACGCGCTTCGCCGTCAATGCGGCTTGTGTCGCGGCGCGCAAGCCGCTCGTGTCCGGTGCCGCGATCCGCTTCGAAGGACAGCTTGCCCTGTTCGACACCGCACGCGGCGGCGCCTGCTACGCCTGCCTTTATGGCGACTCGGGCGAGGCACAGGAAACCTGCGAGGAAGCCGGCGTGCTCGGGCCGGTGGTCGGCGTCGTCGGCAGTTTGCAGGCGCTGGTTGCGATCAAGCGCTTGCTCGGCATCGGCGACGACGCCGGCCGGCTACATCTCTGGGACGCAGTGAAGCTGTCCTGGCGTACGCTGGGCATCGCGCGCGATCCGCAGTGCCGAGTCTGCTGCAGCCCCTTACCTCCGACGATGAAACCATGACACCGACTCCTGAAGCGCCTCTGCTGATGCCGCGACGCCTCGCGATCCTGCTGCTGCACGAGGCGCAGATTGCCACCGGCCCGTTCCTCGGACTGGTCAGCGCGCCGAATGCAGCCGGCGCCGAGCCGGATGGTTGGTTGCGGATGGGCGGAATGACCGACATCGTCACGCTGCCCGCACCGTGGCTGGCCGCCGGTAAACACATCTGGGCGCTTTATATCCATCGCCCGGCAATGCCAGCGATGCCGGCCATCGAGGATTTTTCCGCGCAGCCGGCGCTGCTGCGGCTCACCGCTTCGCTGGCGATCAAGGGCGTGCTGCAACTGCGCGCCTGGCAGTGCCTTCAGGGCCGCGTCGTGGAGTGCGAACTGCATATCCACGACTGAACCGGATGTGTTTGCGCCGGGGCGAAAAAGTCCGACGCCGGCCTGTGCTTTGATCTGGCTCAAGTGCGGTTGACATTTTTTTTACAGCCGTCGAAGCTCCGTTGTCGCCCGCCAGGGCTAATTAACGATTGATACGGGAGAAAAAAATGCGTACTCGATTGACCACGTACCTGGAGCGCCTCGCCAAGCGGTCGTTGATGGCAGGCGCGACTGCGCTGAGCGTCTTTGCCAGTTCTGCCAACGCCGCACCCGCCGAAGCGGCGCCAGCGGTATCCGACGCGCAATCCACGGTGATGACCCGGCCGGATGTCGTCCTTTCCGCGCCGGTCGCCTCGGAGCGCCTGCGCGATATCGTGCCCCGGCCCGACAACAACCGCGAAGTCGAACGCCAGATTCGCCGACTGCCGCTACCGCTCGACGTGGTCCGCGTGCCGTTGAAGCCGGCGGCCGATTCGAGCGCCGCGCAGAACGGCCCGACTGGCGTCTTCGGACCGCTGGTCGCCACCACCAACGGCCTCAACTTCGCCGGCCTCGGCCAGGGTGACTACGGCTTCAACGTCAATTCCGCACCGCCGGATACCACCGGCGCCGTCGGCGCAACGCAGTTCGTGCAATGGGTCAACACGTCGCTCGTCGTGTTCGACAAGGCGACTGGCGCCCGTACGCTCGGCCCGATCAGCGGCAACCAGATCTTCGCGAACCTCGGCAGCAATCGTTGCGCGACGCAGAACGATGGCGACCCGATCGTCGCCTACGACAAGGCCGCGAGCCGCTGGGTGCTGACGCAGTTCGTGGCGTCCAGCCCCTACTTGCAATGCGTTGCCGTGTCGCAGACTTCCGATGCCACCGGCGCCTACAACCTCTACTCGTTCACGCTGCCGAACTTCGGCGACTATCCGAAAATTTCGGTCTGGCCGGACGCCTATTACATCAGCTTCAACGTTTTCGGCACGACGACGTTCCAGGGTGCTCGGGCCTGCGCCTATGACCGTGCCCGGATGCTGACTGGTGCGACCGCCACGCAGGTCTGCTTCCAGCTGTCGTCGAGCTTCGGCGGTCTGCTGCCGTCCGATCTCGATGGCGCCACGCCACCGCCGGCCGGCTCGCCGAACTACTTCGTCAACTTCGGCTCGGCGCGGCTCAACGTCTGGCGCTTCCACGCGGATTTCGCCACTCCGGCGAATTCCACGTTCACCGGCCCGACTGCCGTCACGGTGCCGGCGTTCACGACTGCCTGCGGCACTTCCGGCACCTGCATTCCGCAGCCGGGCACGACCAACCGGCTCGACTCGCTGTCGGATCGCCTGATGTACCGTCTGGCCTACCGCAACCTCGCCGGTACAGAGTCGCTGCTGGTCAACCACTCGGTTCGCGTCGGTTCCAAAACCAGTTCGCCCACCGGCGTGCGTTGGTACGAACTGCGCATCGCCAGCCAGGCGCCGTCGCTGTTCCAGAGCGGCACCTTCTCACCCGATACGACGCATCGCTGGATGGGTTCGATCGGTATGGACAAGGTCGGCAACATCGCCGTCGGTTACAGCGCCTCGAGCAGCTCGGTGTTCCCGTCGGTCCGCTATTCCGGCCGCGCGCCGGGCGACCCGCTCGGCACCTTGCAGTCGGAGCAGACGATCATCGCCGGCTCCGGTTCGCAGACCGGCAGCCTGCACCGCTGGGGCGACTACAGCACGCTGACCGTCGATCCGGTCGACGATTGCACCTTCTGGTACACGCAGGAGTACGGCTTCTCGGCCGGCTCGTTCAACTGGAAGACGCGCGTCGCCTCGTTCCGCTTCCCCACCTGCAACTAAGCTGATCGGAAAGGTCATGGAGCCGACGCGGACGCAAGTCTGCGCCGGCTTTTTTGTTGGCGGCGATCGGGCGCGGACAAAACTCTTGAACGGACCGACGATCCCGTAAAATGGCGCATGCGCTTCGGCGCGACCCAACTCGACCTCCCGCCCCATGCGCCTCTCACGCTTTCCGCTCAGCACCTCGAAGGAAACGCCGGCCGATGCCGCCGTCATCAGTCATCAGCTCATGCTGCGCGGTGGCTTCATCCGCCAGCTCGGCAGCGGCCTTTATTCCTGGATGCCCATCGGCCTGCGCGTGCTGCACAAGATCGAGGCGATCGTGCGCGAAGAGATGAACCGGGCAGGGGCGATGGAAGTGCTGATGCCAAGCATCCAGCCGAAGGAACTCTGGGAGGAATCCGGCCGCTGGCAGGTCATGGGCGACGAGATGCTGCGGCTGAAGGATCGCCACAAGAACGAATTCTGCTACGGCCCGACGCACGAGGAAGTCATCACCTTCCACGTCCGCCAGGACGTGCGCAGCTATCGCCAGTTGCCGGTCAACTACTACCAGATCCAGACCAAGTTCCGCGACGAACGCCGGCCGCGCTTCGGCGTCATGCGCGCGCGCGAATTCATCATGAAGGACGCCTACAGCTTCCACATGAATATGGAGTCTCTCGCCGCCGAATACGAGAACATGCGCGCCGCTTACACGAAAATCTTCACGCGGATCGGTGTCGATTTCCGCATCGTCAAAGCGGACAGCGGCAACATCGGCGGCTCTCGCTCCGAGGAGTTCCACATCATTGCGCAGGCGGGTGAAGACTTGCTGGCGATCTCGACGGAATCGGATTACGCGGCAAATGCCGAGGCGGCGGAGACCGTGCCGGCCGGCGTGCGCGGGCCGGCGACACAGCCGCTGGCCAAGGTCGCCACATCCACGCAGAAGACCTGCGAAGACGTCGCCGCACTGCTCAAACTGCCGCTCGCCCGGACGCTGAAGCTGATCGTTGTGAAGGGCAGCGAAGGCGGCCTTGTCGCCCTTGCAATTCGTGGCGACCATGAACTCAACGCCATCAAGGCTGAAAAGCATCCGCTGGTCGCCGCACCTTTGCTGCTCGCGAGCGACGCTGAAATCCAGGCGGCCTTTGGCTGCGTGCCGGGCTTCCTCGGGCCGCTGGGCCAAAAAATCCCCGTCATCGCCGATCATGCCGCCGCCACGCTCTCCGACTTCGTCTGCGGCGCGAACGAGGAAGGCTTTCACGTCACCGGCGCGAACTGGGGCCGGGATGCTGCCCAGCCGGAGACCAGCGATCTACGCAAGATCCTCGAAGGCGATCCCAGCCCCGACGGCAACGGGACGATCAAGTTCTACCGCGGCATCGAAGGCGGCCACATCTTCCAGCTCGGCAAGAAATATTCGAAGGCGATGGGCCTGACCGTGCTCGATGAAAAAGGCGAGTCGGTCACGCCGGAAATGGGCTGCTACGGCATCGGCGTCACGCGCATGGCCGCCGCCGTGATCGAACAGCGCAATGATGCCA
>JAYWBB010000119.1:0-3819 GCA_043781855.1 Nevskia sp.
CTGGTCTTGCCGGTGATCTGACGCTTGTAGCCGATGTTGCCGGTGAATTCGGTGTTTTTGCCGCCCTGCGTCGGATCGTCGCGCGTCGTGACGCCCACCGCCAGGTTGAACGAGGACAGGCCGCTGGCTTCGTAGCCGAGGGTCGCCTGTCCCGAGTATTGATTGAAATTGGCATCGTTGGGTGAGCCGCGGAAGCTGCCGTTCACGTATTCGCCACCGATGCCGGCCGTGATCCGGGCGACGCCGAGATACTTCAGGGCCGCCGTTGCCGTGTCCTCGCGCAACGTGAACTGCGGCGAAGTCGGCAGTGGCGCCAGCAGTTCGTGCAGGTGATAACCGCCTTCGACGCGCCAGTCGTTGCCGACGACGATATTGATCTGCCCGCCGCCGATGCGATCGCGGTCGAAGATCAGGCGCGATGTGCGGCGATCCGCGAACGATGCCAGGCGGCGTTCCTGTTTGAAGTCGACGGTGCCGTTGACGTTGCTGAACAGCACCCAGTCCAGGGCACCACCGAACAGGTATTCGAAGCGATTCAGTCCGGTGATGCGCTTGTAGTCGAAACGCCGGCCCTCGATTTGTCCGCGCAGCCGCTGTTCGCCGAAGAGATAGTTCGTTTCGAGGCCGAGGACGGTGCTCAGCACGCCATCGGAACGCACCTGTTTGCCATCGATGACTTGCGCCGCAGCGGTGTTTGAAACGCGGAAGACGTTGGAATCGTATTGAAGCTGCGACGACGCGTAGGGGATCAACTCTAGTTCCGCGCTTGCCGCGCCGGACCACAGCGCCGCAGAAAGGATTACGCCCCGCCAAGCGCGGCATTCGAATGTTCGGCTCGGCACGCGGACAGCGCTGGAATTCGTCAAGCCATTCTCCCTGGCGCGAATTGCGCCGCCAGCAATTGTTGACTGAGTCGGGTTCATCCGTCACCACAATTACACGCTTATAGGATAAAAAACTGTGCGCTGGTGCGTGGATGACATCGCGCAGCCTACGCCTGGACTTGCCGCCGTGTGCGGGCCGGGCGAGTCTGTCGCACGCCAGCACCGCCAAAATCCATCGGAACCCGCATGTCCTTGCCTGTCCTCGAATTCGACGATTACGACCTGCCGCGCTTCGCGCAGGTAGCCTCCGGCTTCGGCGAAGCGCGCTACGGATATGTGGTCACGCCCAACGCCGATCATCTGATCCGTCTCGACGAGGACGCGGGATTCCGCGCGCTCTACGCAGAGGCCTCGTACGTCCTGCTCGACAGCCGCTTCCTTTCGCACCTCATTGCAGCCGTGCGCGGCATCCGTCTGCCCGTCTGCGCGGGCAGCGATTTGACGGCTTACTTGTTTGCGAGCGTGATCCGTCCCGACGATGCGCTGGTGCTGATCGGTGGGCAGGCCGAGCAGGCGGCTGCGCTGCGCAGCCGCTATGGGCTGACGCGGCTGGCGCACTACAACCCGCCCATGGGCTTCATCCGGGACGCTGAGGCGGTCGAGGAAGTTTTGCAATTCGTCGAAGCGCAGAGCCCGTTCCGCTTCTGTTTCATTGGCGTCGGCGCGCCGCAGCAGGAGACGGTTGCACAGAAACTGGCGGCGCGCGGCAAGGCTCGGGGTCTGGCGCTGTGCATCGGCGCCTCGGTCGATTTCCTGACCGGCGTCGAGAAGCGGGCGCCGGCGTGGGTGCAGAAAATCGGCCTCGAATGGCTGTTTCGGCTCGCTCAGTCGCCGCGGCGGCTGGCCCGGCGTTACCTCGTGCGCGGGCCGCGCGTTTTCCGCCTCTTGCTGCGAACGCGGATCGCGCTGCGCAGCCCGTCTGCGCGGGGATTTAACGCGCCCCAGCCGCCGGGCTAGCGCGCTGGGAATGCCACTACGGCCTGCGCTGCGACTTCGAGGGCCGAACCGGCTCGTTTCCCCGGCCTGCTTTCGGGGCGGGGCGCGGGTCCGTACTGCGATGGCGCGACCTTGAACTCGAGCATCTTCAGGTGATCCGTCAGACGCAGCGTCAAGGCGACCATCGTCAGCATCGGATCGCCCTGGCTCGAGGTTGCGAATACCGACGGGCCGGCGACAAATAGATTCTCGACGCCGTGGACGCGGCAATGGGCGTCGACGACACTCGAGTCCGGATCGCTGCCCATGCGCGTCGTTCCGAGTTGATAGACGCCGTGTCTGCCGTTGCAGGTCATCATGCCCGCCAGCGTTGAAGGGTCGTACGCGAAATTTCCGGCATCGGTACGCTGGATATCATCGGCGAGCAGAGCCATGCCACGGCGGACCGTCTCGAAATCGGCGACGTTGCAGTTCCACTTCACCAGCAGGCGAGGCATTCCGAGCGCGTCCTGATCCTCGCTCATGCTCACGCGGCTGCTCGGATTGGGTTGCTGCTCGGCCTGGAATTCGACACCGAATACGCCGGCCTTCGATGGCATCGGGCGACCCCGTGAAAGAAAATCAAGTGCCCGCTCGCGCTCCGAGGTTCGCGTCGGACGCAGGCGTGCCACGAAGCTTCCGATCTTGAGGCGGTCTTGACTTGCCGGCTTGAGAACCAGGCGCCGCCGGCTGCGGACGCCGGCTTCGGAGTCGCGGTTGCCGTACCAGATGGCGGTTGGCGGCCGAGTCAGATGGAGACCGCCGACAAATCCCTGGAGCGGACAAAGATAGTAGCGGCCGACGTTGTCGCGATCGTTGCCGATGCCGTGAGGATGTACGTCACGATTGGCGAGCAGCAGGCGCGCCGTTTCCAGCGCACCGGCGGCGAGCACGAAATGATTGGCCGTAATGACGATTGCACTGCCCGCAAGCGTTCGCGCCAGCACCGATCCGACAGCCGTCCCGGCGGGATTGAGCTGCAACCGTGTCACCGTCAGATTCAGCAACACGCAGACGTTGCCGGCCGCGCGCAGACGGTCGGCGTAGCGGCTTCCGAAATCGTCGTTATGGCCGTAACGATCCAGCGTCGCGGCACTGAAATTGGCGGCCGGATCCGCGTCGTCGAAACCATCGATAAGCGGTTTCTGGGCAACCTCGGCGTCGCGGCCGTAGAGCCGTGCGGAGTCGTCGGATTCGCAGAGGCGCAACGCGCGCGGGTAGAACGGTGCCAGCGTTTCTGCAGTGATCGGCCAACCGCTGTTCGGGACGTAGCTGCGGGCTTCGAGGTCGAAAGCCGCAATCTGCGTGCAGCGGGTTTCCCGAGCGTTCATCGAACCGCCGAATCGGCGACGTCGATATTGCCCGGGCGGTGGATGCAGACGTTCGTCGACAACGACGCCCGCATTGAGGTCCTGTGCCTCCCGACTATCCTTGACGTCGCCGGATTCGAGCAGAAGCACATCGATACCGGTTCCGATCAGATCGAGTGCCATGGTGATGCCCGCGGCACCGGCACCGATGATGCATACATCGGTGGTCAGACGCTGGCCATCGGGCAAATCTCGCGCGTCGAGCATGTTGCAAAACATGACGGTGTGGCACCAGACAAATTTTATAGCAGGTTTTCGTTGGAGTTATGCCATCGCTGCCCGCTGGCTGCGCACGGTGCAGTGCGCCCTCAATGGGTCACAGTTCTCGTCGCATCCTGTGAGCCAGTTATCGTTGACAACACAAATCGACGTTTTTTCCCCGCTAAAGTCCCTAGAATACCGGCGGGTGTCGTGGAACGAATTTTGCGCGATCTTGGGATATATGCAAGGGATGATCGTCGAATGAATCGAAGTAAGAGATGGATGTCGCGTGGGTCCGTCGAACAAGCGGATCGTCGTCGCGGCGCGCATTCCAGTGCAAAATCCGGCGGCGCTCGTGTGGCGGCCGATATCTGCGGAATTCATGGAGA
>JAYWBB010000120.1:0-11395 GCA_043781855.1 Nevskia sp.
GGGTCCGTCGAACAAGCGGATCGTCGTCGCGGCGCGCATTCCAGTGCAAAATCCGGCGGCGCTCGTGTGGCGGCCGATATCTGCGGAATTCATGGAGAGTATTCGAGACAACTGATGACGACGCGTCCACCCGACATCAGCATTGAAAACCCCGCGCCCCCTCTGGGGCGACGCAAAGTCAGCCACGACCTCGTTTCGTTGATCGGAGATATGTTGCCGCTGTGGGACGTCGTATTGATGTTGTTGACGCCCTTCGTGACCAATTATCTCTATGCCGCGTTCTTCGCCCCCGTGCGCTACAACGTCGGCTTCTGGAGCGATTACGAAAAACAGGCGCTCGCCGCCGCCGTCATCGCGCCGTTCATTCTGGGCGACCGCCAGTTCTGGGCCGTCGACAATCGCCGCGAAAGCTCGGTACTGATCCGGAGTTTTGCGACGCGTTTCGTCAAGTTTTCCGGCGTGGTCCTTGCCGTTGGCTTCGCCACCCGAACGCTGGATACCATGCCGCGCGCCTGGGCGGCGATCTGGCTCGGCACCAGCTTCGTGCTGACGCTTTCGACGCGTATCCTGCTCGCCCGGCATCTGAAATATCTGGAATATCGCGGCGTGCTGACCCAGGCCATCGCGGTCGTCGGCGCGGGCCCGATCGCCGACCGGTTGATCCGTCATCTCCTCCAGACGCAGCCGGGCACCATTGAACTACTGGGTGTGTTCGACGATCGCACGCTGCGCAACGATGGCCGTATCTTCATTCCCAAGGGTACGGTTTCCGACCTCATCGAACTCGGCAAGAGCCGTACGATCGACTGGATTCTCGTGGCGTTGCCGAGCACCGCTGACGACCGCGTGCTCGAGATCGTGCACACGCTGAAAACGCTGTCGGTCCCGGTCGGGCTCTGCCCGGAAAGCGTCGGTCTCAAATTACCCAATCGCGTCATCAATTATGTTGGCGATGGCCTGCCGGTGATGATGCTCGCGGACCGGCCCATCCGGCACTGGGACGCCGTAGTCAAATCGGTGGAAGACTGGCTGCTCGGCGGTCTCATCATCCTGCTGCTGTCGCCGCTGCTGGCGGTGGTCGCCCTGCTGGTCAGGATCGACAGCCCGGGTCCGATCCTCTTCAAGCAGCGCCGCCATGCTGCCAACAACCGGGAATTCTTCATCTACAAGTTCCGGACCATGCGTTGGCAGCCTGAAGTGCAATCCGGCGCCGAAGCGCTCATACAGACCGCGCGCGACGACAACCGGATCACCCGGCTCGGCAGCTTTCTGCGCAAGACCAGCATCGATGAACTGCCGCAGCTGTTCAATGTTCTGCGCGGCGAGATGTCGCTGGTCGGCCCTCGGCCCCATGCGGTCAACATGCGCACCGAGGAGCGGCTTGGACACGAAATCGTCGACACCTATGCGCATCGGCATCGCGTCAAACCGGGCATCACCGGCTGGTCCCAGGTCAACGGCTCGCGCGGCGCGACGAATACGGTGGAGCAGCTGCGTCGCCGGGTCGAACTCGACATCTACTACGTCGAAAACTGGTCGCTCTATCTCGACCTCAAGATTCTCGCGATGACTTTCGTCACCGTGCTCTGGGGACGGAACGCCTTTTGACCTCCGGCCTCACCGCCGATCGGCAGGCGCCCATGTGGCGCGCGATCACCGGCGCGTACGGGCCGGATGATTCGCGATACAACCTGCGGTGACCGCGGAACGCCGCGAGACTATACTGCGCGCCCGTCCGAAGCCCCCTGCGCCATGGAAATCAACCCGATCAAGAGCGAGATCACAGCCCTGCGAGCGCGTTTCGACGCACTCCGGGGCTATCTTTGACTACGACGTCAAGCGCGAGCGTCTCGACGAAGTCGTCAAGGAACTCGAACAGAACGATGTCTGGACCAATCCGGAGCGTGCCCAGGCTTTAGGCCGGGAACGCGCTCAACTTGAACAAATCCTGGAACCGATCGCGCGCGCGACCACCGGCCTGAAGGACGCGGCGGAGTTGCTCGACATGGCCGCCGAAGAAGGCGATGAAGCCTCCGTCGGCGCGATCGCGAAAGAAGTCCGCACCTTCGGCGCGCTCGCTGACGACATGGAATTCAAGCGCATGTTCGCCGGCGAGGCCGACGCCAACAACGCCTTCCTCGATATCCAGGCCGGCGCTGGTGGCACCGAAGCACAGGACTGGGCCTCGATGCTGCTGCGCATGTACACACGCTGGGCAGAGGGCAAGGGCTTCCAGGTCGAACTGCTCGAACAGAGCGATGGCGACGTGGCCGGCATCAAGTCGGCGGCGATCGAGATCGTCGGGCCGTATGCATATGGCTGGCTGCGCACCGAAACCGGCGTGCACCGGCTTGTGCGCAAGTCGCCGTTCGATTCGGGCAACCGCCGTCATACGTCGTTTGCCGGCGTCTACGTATCCCCGGAAATCGACGACAAGATCGAGATCGACATCAACCCGGCGGACCTCAAGGTCGATACGTATCGGTCCAGCGGCGCCGGCGGTCAGCACGTCAACAAGACCGAATCGGCGATCCGTATCACGCACGTACCGAGCGGCATCGTCGTCGCCTGCCAGATGCAGCGCTCGCAGCACAAGAATCGCGACGCGGCGATGAAGATGCTGCGCTCGCGCCTGTTCGATGCAGAGATGCAGAAGCGCAACGCCGAGAAGCAGAAGGTCGAGGACTCGAAGAGCGACATCGAGTGGGGTCACCAGATCCGCTCTTACGTGCTCGACCAGTCACGCATCAAGGATTTGCGCACAGGTGTCGAAATCGCCGATACGCAGAAGGTGCTCGACGGGCATCTCGATCCGTACATCGAGGCGAGCCTGAAACAAGGGCTGTAAGTAAAAAGCGTTTTTCACGCAAAAGAACGCGGAGACGCAGAGAAAAGCCAAAGCTCCAGAATTTTCTCTGGTTTTTTTTCTGCGGCTTTGCGTTCTCGGCGCGAGCCACGCTGTTCGTTGTAGAGCCAACAAAATGACCGAAAACCAGAAGCCGCCGCAGGACGAAAACCACGTCATTGCCAACCGCCGCGAGAAGCTCGAAAAGCTGCGCGCGATGGGCAATGCGTTTCCGAACGGCTTCCGGCGCGACTCGCTGGCCGAGCCTCTTCACGGGCTCTACGGCAGCTGCGATGCGCCGGCGCTCGACGCGGCCACACAGGTGCATACGCTCGCCGGCCGCCTCGTCGCCAAGCGCGTCATGGGCAAGGCGAGTTTCGCGCAGATTCAGGACATGTCGGGCCGCATGCAGCTGTTCATCCAGAACGATTCGGTCGGGCCTGAGCGTTATGCCGAGTTCAAGACCTGGGATGTCGGCGACATCATCGGCGCCAGCGGCACGATGTTCCGGACCAAAACCGGCGAGCTGTCGGTGAAGGCAACGTCGATCGAGCTGCTGGTGAAGACGATCCGGCCGCTGCCCGAGAAGTGGGCCGGTCTGACCGATACCGAAACGCGCTATCGCCAGCGTTATGTCGATCTGATCATGAACCCCGAAGTGCGACGCACCTTCGAGGTGCGCGCCGGCACGGTGCGCTTCATCCGCCAGTTTCTCGATGCGCAGGGTTTCGTCGAAGTCGAGACGCCGATGCTGCAAGCGATCGCCGGCGGCGCCACGGCAAGGCCCTTCGTGACGCACCACAATGCGCTGGACCGCGATCTGTTCCTGCGCATCGCGCCTGAGCTTTATCTGAAGCGTCTCGTCGTCGGCGGCTTCGAGCGGGTCTACGAAATCAATCGCAACTTCCGCAACGAAGGACTCAGCACTCGCCACAACCCCGAGTTCACGATGCTGGAGTTCTACCAGGCCTACGCGGACTACCGCGACGCGATGGACCTGGTCGAAACCATGATCCGCGATTGCGCGCTGGCCGTGCTGGGCAGCACGACACTGAAATATCAGGATATCCACTTCGATCTCGGCCAGCCGTTCCTGCGCTTGTCGATGAAGGACGCCGTGGCAGCACGCAATCCCGACCTTGAACGCGTGAAACTTGCCGACCGCGACTATCTCGCGAAGGCCGCGCATGCCAAGGGCGTGCTCGTGACCGGCGAGATGGGCGCCGGCAAGCTGCTGACCGAGCTGTTCGAGAAGACGGTCGAAGCCAAGCTCATACAGCCGACCTTCATCACCGAATACCCCACGGAAGTTTCGCCGCTGGCGCGACGCAGCGACGCGAACCCGGAGGTGACCGACCGCTTCGAGTTCTTCGTCGGTGGCCGCGAGGTGGCCAACGGCTTTTCCGAGCTGAACGATCCCGACGACCAGCGCGCGCGTTTCGAGGCGCAAGTGGCGGCGAAGGATGCCGGCGACGACGAGGCGATGCTGTTCGACGCCGACTATATTCGCGCACTCGAATACGGCCTGCCGCCGACCGCCGGCGTCGGCATCGGCATCGATCGCCTCGTGATGTTTCTGACCGACTCGCCGTCGATCCGCGACGTGTTGCTTTTTCCGCAAATGCGGCCGGAAGCCTGAAAAATCCCGGAACCGCCGGCAACGCGGCTCCAGGGAGAAGCGCGATTACTGACAGCTGACCGCCGGGTCGCGGCAGTACGGCACGTTCTGCCAGCTGAACACGCCCTTCTTGCGTGGATAGCGAATCAAAGGGGCCGTGTTGGAATTCATTTTCGAGTGCAGCAGGGCGGGCAGGCGGTTGGGTTTACACGGGAATGACTCGATGTCATTCCCGAGTTGGGACCCACCGTCTGCCCACGCGGAAATATCCAGGCAAGTTCGAGTCGGCACAAAAAATCTGCCCACCCGAGAGTGCTTACGAAACCTACTGGCAGCTCGTCTTCGGATTCGTGCAATATGGCACGTTGCTGAAGCTGAAGACGTCGGGCTTGCGTGTGTCGATGGTCAGACGCAGCCATTCGGCGGGTGCGGTGGTCGAGCCTTCCACCGTGATGCGTTGCAGATTCGGCACCGCCTTGGTGCCGTGGATCACGCCGGTGGAACTGGTCGGATCGGCGGAGCGGGCGGTCGGTGCCGTGGACCCGCGAATCGCCGTTGAGCAGCAGCATCGGCTTGCCGAACGCAACACTCAGGTCCGCGAGCTGCCGCACCAGCGGGGTGTAGGTGGATAGGTCATCGCTACACGGTGCTACCGCAGCAGGGGGTCGAACATGTCGGCCTGCAGCGAGATCACCACGGCCTTCGCGCCGAGGCGTGCAGCGCGGTCGAATGTGGCCTTGAGCCAGCGCAGATCGGCCACCGAGCAGAAGCTAAGGGGCCAGGTTGAATTGACCCGGCAGGAAATCGAACGGGAACGCATCCTTGGTCAGCGTCAACGAAACGCGTACTTTGCCGCAATGAATCATCAGAAAGAAAACTTAGAGGCAATTTCACCTGGGCAAGAGACAGGCCTTACGCAGCGCTCATCCGATTGGTTCGCTCCCGCATGGCAGGCCGTGAAGAGGTGGCTCGGCCTTTCTGACTAGATCAACGCAACTTTAGTTGTCACTCAAACGACTCGACCCGCGTTCGACAAATATCGAAGACCCTGGCAATGGTCGCTTCGCCATCGGTTCCGAAGGCGATTGGCTTTGGCAGGGCAATGACGCTAAGCGCAGCTGTCAGGCGTTCGCGCATTTCATCAATTGCATTCTCGGCGTCAGAAGCCTTCACGCCAATGGTGGCGGCGAGCGCCCGAAAATCTGCGCGGCGCAGTCGTTCATCCTTGCCATTTAACTTGAGTGCCATGCGGTCCTTTTCCAGTTTGGGAAAAACTCTCGTCGTCACGGCGTCATAAAGCGGCGCAACACGCACGGAGCCGAACGATTTGTGACCCGGTTCGCCGAACTTGAGCAGCGCCATGTTCTTGAGATGCATATCGCCATCCGCGATAAACCAAGCAAACAAGGCGCGTTTCAATATGAGCAGCATATCGTCGTCAGGATTCGTCGATAGCCCGCGAACAGCGCGGCCAACGCGCTCGATGGTTCCGCTGTATTTCGCGTCCGGCGGCAGATCAAGAACGGAACACATATCTTCCATGGCGATCAGGCGGCGATCGCTGGCGCTCTCACGGATATCAAAGCGTTCGACAAGCAGGGCTGGCGGCATGGAATCCGGCATGGCGACCAGTGCAGCGTCAGGAACCGCGAATCCGGCGGCACGGCCTAACGTCAGTGCCATCCATTCCACCAGCGGAAAAAACTCATATCCGCTGGTGCCTGCGGGTTTGAGGATATGCGTAAAAGGCGTTCCGGTACTCGGCGAAAGGTTGCCGCTACTGTCCAGATACATTGGCGCTTTGATCTGGACACCCGATAGGCGCGGCGTATCGGCGCGTTGATAAATCTGAGCGAAGTTCTGCTCGAAGCTTTCCTTGATGGCGCTTCGGCCCGGTCCGGCGTAGGTACCGGTGAAGATGTTGTTCCCGGAATATTGATGGAGCCGCGTTAGCAGAGTGTCTTGCGGCAATGCCGTCAGGTCATGCTGTTGTTCGACAATGATGATGTTCGACATGTAGCGCTTGCCCGAACGCAGCATGGCCCGTTCATCATGATCATTGAGCACAGACTCAAGCCAGCCTTCGGGCAGCAGTGAGACGATGAATGGCGGCAGCTTACCGGGTGTGGTCTGGCGAATAAGACCAGGCATTGATTCGTCCGTGGGCAGCCATCGCCACTCGAAACCGTCATGTCTCAAATTGCCAATCGGCGTGCCATGCCACGCCACGGTCAGACTGAGTGCAGCTTCGTTGCGTGCGGTTACGGTGATGGGATTTCGTAGCAGGAAGCGTTCGGCGCTTTCGCCTTCCTTGTACCACTCGTTTTCCCGCGCCAACGCCCACACGGCATCACTGGCACCTTTCGGGGTGCCATATTCTTCAAGCAGTCGTGCGGCAATCTGATCGCGCATCGCCGCATCGATGGCCGCTGCATGTTCGCTGCGGATACGGAACGCTTCCAGAAAGCGTTGCCGGAGGGATGACACATAGACTCGCAGCTCTCCCATGCTGTCAGCTACTACGGCGTTGCCTAACGAAGGTTTTATGGGGGCTTTGTTCTGAATGATTTCCAAGCCGCGAAGGCGGGTGCGCTGCGTCCGCCGACCGCTCAGGAAAAGCCGACCATCGCGGGAAGGGGCCAAGAGCACGGCGCTGGCGGAGGACAGGTAGGTATTGGGATAGAGGTAGTGGGCGATTCGCACCGCGTGACTCAATACCGCCGTGTCGATATCGTCATCGGCATCCGCGTAGATGCCGCGCATCAATTGGACGAGCTTGCCCGTTTCGGCCTGATAGTGGCTTTGGGCTTTATCAATGGTCTCGCCGACGAAATAAAGGGACATTTATCTAACTTTCTCGTATTTAAGATGCGAGAAAGTTATACTTATTCGCGACTGAAAACAAGTAAATTATAACTTTCACGTACTTTAAAAACGGGAAAGTTATAATTTTCTTGATAAAAGTAAGGTTTCGATGACTTTCAGACTCCCGGAGTCCTTTACCTCACCGACCCACGAATACGCGGTGCACTCGTGGGCAGAGGGCGACTAAGGATTCGGCCGAACACCGCACGGAGTTTTCCAGCGAAGCGAGGCAGACACGGCAGTCGTTGGTGCCGGGAGCGCTCTCGACGAGCGCGGTGAAGATATTCCGGTAGAGCACACGCAGTTCGTTCTTGCTGCGGGTTGCCAGTTCAAAGTGAGTGATGAGTTTCATTGTCGTTTCCTCTTTCGTGAGAGGCCCCGACCACCGGAGCCTTTCTGGCTGCGCGACAGACCATGCCCAACGATAAGGACTCCGGCTGGACGGCAGGTCTCGAAAGGAAACGAGAAACAGAAATGCAACGCGTCGCGCGTGTTGAACGCTCACGCGGCAGCGAATGCGTGTGCTCTAGGGGAAATTCAAAGCCGTGAAGGAGAACTTCATCCCCACTACTGATTACCATCATATTACTGGCAAGAAGGAGTATTGCCGCAATGGTGGAAAACTGATTGATCAGGGGATGGCACTCGAAAGCGCACCCAGTGATGTGGGCGGGCAGACTTCCTCTGCCCACTTGCAGTAGCCGCAGAAGTTAGTGTGGGCAAAAGGCTCGTCCACCCTATGGCATTTCTTTTTCCGCAAATGCGGCCGGAAGCCTGAAAAATCCCGGAGCCGTCGGCCAGGCGGCTCCGGGGAGAAGCGCGATTACTGACAGCTGACCGCCGGTTCGCGGCAATACGACACGTTCTGCCAGCTGAACACGTCCTTCTTGCGTGGATCGACGCTGAGCCGGAGCCACTCGGCCGGTGCGGTGGTCGAGCCCTGCACGGTGATGCGCGTCAAATTCACAACCGCCTGTGTGGCGTGGATCGCGCGCGTGGTACTGGCCGGGTCCGCGAGCGGACGGTCCGAGAAGTAGACGTGCGAGTCGCCATTGATCAGCAGCACCTGGCGCCCGAACTGCACGCTGAGATCGGCGAGCCGCTTCACGAATGGTGTGTAGGCGCCGAGGCCGTCACCGCCCGGCGCCACAGCCTCCGGATCTCACATGTTGGCCTGGATTCCGATCACGATCGCGCGTGCGCGGTCTTCATTCGCCTCGCGGAACGCGGCTTCGAGCCAGCGGATGTCGGCGACGGTGCGCGTCGACGATTCCTGTGACTGCGCCGTCGGATTCGCGAAGATGCCGGTCCAGGGCGCCGTGTTGTTGTTCGAGCCGGGCAGGTTCACGGTCACGAAGAGCACCTTCGACTCCTGCCACATGACGTTTTCGACGAATTGGGCGTCAGCCGGGTAGGCCGGATCGAAGCGCTGCGCCTGCGTGCTGACCTCGGCGTCGTTCAAGCCCAGCGTGCGGCCCGGTCGTGCGAAGAACAGGCTGCGAACGCTCGCCAGTTCACGCAGCGGATCACTGGACTGCCGTTGCCTCGATTTGTGGCAATCGCTCCATTCATTGTCGCCGGGCGTGTAGACAACCGGGTCTTCGAGCCACTGGAACAGAGCGTACACGCCCTGATTCCAGCCTGGGTTCGCGGTCGAAATCGGCGGCAGGATGCCGGCGCTGGTGCAGGGCATGCTGCCCGAATGGAGGTCGCCGACGTGCAGCACGCGGCTGACCTTCGGGTCGGAGTTGATCGAATCGATCAGCAGCGGCGCATTGTCCAGCAGCACCTGGCTGTAAGGCCAGCCGCCGAAGACGGCCAGCGCCAGTGGTCTGGCGGAATCGGAGTTTTCACGTTCCTGGTCGCGATCACGGTCGCCGGCCGTTGCGGCGGCGACGATTAAACCAGCGGTGAGCAGGGCAGTCGGGAGCAAACGTGATTTCCTGCGGATTGGTCTCGGTTGGGGGCGGTGGCGGAGCCTCGAAAATACGGGCTTGAATGCGTCACACTCAGGTGAGCATTCCGGACACTAGACGTGACCCGTTGAGTTCTGTGACCGATCCCCGTGCGTTGCCATCGATGTTGTTCCACGACCCGGCGGGTTCCTTGCATTCAGTTCATCGGGCGGCGGATGCCGTTCGCAATGCTCACTACAGCACTTCGTTCGCGATTAGCCGTCTTATCAGTGAACCGAAGTTTTCGGCTTGCGGTCGATAGGTAAATCGGTCTCGCGCGTCTGGGAGATAACCATGAGTCTGCTACAGCAGTTTCGGGACAACTACCTCAAGGCTTGCGAAGAGGAGATGTCGCTCGAAGACTATCTTGCGCTGTGCAAGAAAGACCCTCTGGCCTATGCCTCGCCGGCCGAGCGCATGCTCGCCGCGATCGGCGAGCCGGAGATCGTCGACACGCGCAATGATTCGCGCCTGTCACGCATTTTTTCCAACCGCGTGATCCGCCGCTATCCGGCCTTCGCGGAATTTTTCGGCATGGAAGACGTGATCGCGCAGGTCGTCGCGTTCTTCCGCCATGCGGCGCAGGGACTGGAGGAACGCAAGCAGGTGCTCTATCTGCTCGGGCCGGTTGGCGGCGGCAAGTCGTCGATTGCCGAGCGGCTGAAAGTGCTGATGGAAGCTTCGCCGATCTACGCGCTGAAAGGCTCGCCGATCAACGAATCGCCGCTCGGCCTGTTCTCGCCGGAGCGCGATGGTCCGACGCTCGAAAGCGAATACGGCATTCCGCTGCGTTATCTGACCGGCATTCCCTCGCCGTGGGCGGTGAAGCGCCTCGCCGAGTTCGAGGGCGACATCACCCGGTTCAAGGTCGTGCGCGTGCAGCCGTCGGTGCTGCGGCAGATCGCGATCTCCAAGACCGAGCCCGGCGACGAGAACAACCAGGACATCTCCAGCCTCGTCGGCAAGGTCGATATCCGCAAGCTGGAAACGTACTCGCAGGATGATCCCGACGCCTATTCGTATTCCGGCGGCCTCTGCCTCTCGAACCAGGGCCTGCTCGAATTCGTCGAGATGTTCAAGGCGCCGATCAAGATGCTGCATCCGCTCCTGACCGCCACCCAGGAAGGCAATTTCAAGGGCACCGAGGGCTTCAGCGCCATTCCGTTCCAGGGGATCATCCTCGCGCACTCCAACGAGAGCGAGTGGCTGAGCTTCCGTAACAACAAGCACAACGAGGCTTTCCTCGATCGCGTCTACATTGTCAAGGTGCCTTATTGCCTGCAGGTGTCGGAGGAGTTCAAGATCTATCGCAAGCTGATGCGCAACAGCTCGCTGGCGCAGGCCAAGTGTGCGCCCGGCACGCTGGAGATGATGGCGCAGTTCTCGGTGCTCACACGCCTCAAGGAACCGGAGAACTCCAGCATCTACGCCAAGATGCGCGTCTACGACGGCGAGACGCTGAAAGACACCGATCCGGGGGCGAAATCCTACCAGGAATACCGTGATTTCGCCGGTGTCGACGAGGGCATGAACGGCACCTCGACACGCTTCGCGTTCAAGGTGCTGTCGTCGGTCTTCAACTACGACCAGACCGAGATCGCCGCCAATCCGGTGCATCTGATGTATGTGCTCGAACAGCGCCTGCTGCGCGAGCAACTGCCCGACGAGCAGCAGCGTCGCTACCTCGAGTTCATCAAGGGCTGGCTGGCGCCGCGCTACGCCGAGTTCATCGGCAAGGAAATCCAGACCTCCTATCTCGAAAGCTATTCCGAGTACGGCCAGAACATCTTCGATCGCTATGTGATCTTCGCCGACTACTGGATCCAGAACGAGGACTTCCGCGATCCGGAAACCGGCGAAAGCTTCGACCGCGCCGCGCTCAACAACGAACTCGAGAAGATCGAGAAGCCGGCCGGCATCGCCAACCCGAAGGACTTCCGCTACGAGGTGGTGAAGTTCTCGCTCCGGGCGCGCGCCCGGAACGGCGGCAAGAACCCGGCGTGGACCAGCTACGAGAAAATCCGCGAGGTGATCGAGAAGCGGATGTTCAGCCAGGTGGAGGAATTGCTGCCGGTGATCAGCTTTGGCTCCAAGAAAGACGGCGAAAGCGAG
>JAYWBB010000121.1:0-3738 GCA_043781855.1 Nevskia sp.
CGCCCACTCGGCCGTCCCGACCGGTTCATGCGGCACCGCGAACGGCAGGTGATCGAGTGTCCGATCGTCGACCAGCAGATCGAAGCGCGCCTCGGCGACTTCGGCGCGGTTACCGAGCCAGGGCAGCCCGCGATTGACCTGCGCGACCGCGAGCCATGGCCGCTTTTCCTGATCCAGCAGCGCGAGCAGCGGCAGCGTCACATCGGGGTTGCCGGAGAGGCTGTAGCGTTTTTTACCGCCGTCTTCGCGCAACGCGACGGCCTGCAGCAGCAGGTTCACGCCGCGTACCAGCATGTCGCGCGCGACGTTCGTGTAGTTCGTGCTGATGTAGTCCTGCTGCGCGACCGGGTTGTGCAACTGGCTCGCGGCGCGCAGGTAGAACTCGATGACGCGGATATTCGGTGGGAGCCTTCGGGCGGTCAGGTCGTCGAGATATTCAAGCCGAGGATAGCCACGCCAGACACGCTCGCGGACCGGTTTCAGGAAACGCTCTTCGAGTTCGGAGGCGCCAGTCGGGGGATTCAGCGACAGCGCGGTGATGATGTCGAGCGAGATTGAAGAGTCGTCCTTCGCGCGGCGGTATAGCGCGTTGAGCAGCGCGTTCGGCTTGCCGATGCCGAGCGGCGTGCCGAGTACGATGCGCTTGCCGAGGCGTTCGAGAATCGCATCGACACAGGGTTGGCAAGCGGAAAATGCGAGAGTCATCACCAAGTATATCGACGCCTCGATTAGGCCCATAAGCAAAAACGGCCGGAACAAGGCTCCGGCCGTTTTTACAGTCCTGCAGATTGAAGCGACGCGCTTCTGCGGCGCTTCAATCCGCAGACTTATTCCGTCACGGCTTCACCGTGTCGGAATAGCCTAGTTGCGCTTCATCGAATCAAAGAAATCCGAATTGGTTTTGGTGCCACGCAACCGGTCGAACAGCAATTCCATCGCCGCCAGCTCGTCCATCGAGTGCAGGAGCTTGCGCAGAATCCAGACCTTCTGGAGTTCCGCCGGATCAACCATCAACTCTTCCTTGCGCGTGCCGGAGCGGTTGATGTTGATCGCCGGGAACACACGCTTCTCGGCGATGCGCCGCTCGAGGTGCAGTTCCATGTTGCCGGTGCCCTTGAATTCCTCGTAGATGACTTCGTCCATCTTCGAGCCGGTGTCGACCAGCGCGGTGGCGATGATCGTCAGCGAACCGCCTTCCTCGATGTTGCGTGCAGCGCCGAAGAAGCGTTTGGGTTTTTGCAGCGCATTGGCATCGACACCGCCCGACAGCACCTTGCCCGACGACGGCGCCACGGTGTTGTAAGCGCGCGCGAGGCGCGTTATCGAGTCGAGCAGGATGACCACGTCGCGCTTGTGCTCGACGAGGCGTTTGGCCTTTTCGATGACCATGTCGGCAACCTGCACGTGGCGTGTCGCCGGCTCGTCGAAGGTCGAGGAAATCACTTCGCCGCGCACCGTGCGCTGCATGTCGGTGACTTCTTCCGGGCGCTCGTCGATCAGCAGCACGATCAGGTATACGTCCGGATAGTTCGCGGCGATCGACTGCGCGACGTTCTGCATCAACATCGTCTTGCCGGCTTTCGGCGGCGAGACGATCAGGCCACGCTGGCCCTTGCCGAACGGCGCGACGATGTCGATGACCCGCGCGGTGATGTCTTCGGTCGTGCCGTTGCCGCGCTCCATCGTGAAGCGTTCGTCGGCGAACAGCGGCGTGAGGTTCTCGAAGTTGACCTTCTTCTTCGAGACTTCGGGCGCTTCGTAGTTGATCGTATCGACTTTCAGCAGCGCGAAATAGCGCTCGTTATCCTTCGGCGAGCGCACGCGGCCGGCGACGGTATCGCCGGTGCGAAGGCTGAAGCGGCGAATCTGGCTCGGCGAGATGTAGACATCGTCCGGGCCGGCGAGATAGCTCGAATCGGGACCGCGCAGGAAGCCGTAGCCGTCCTGCATGATTTCCAGTACGCCCTCGGCCTGGATGTGATCGCCGCGGCGGGCCGAGGCGCGCAGCAGCTGGAACACCACATCCTGCTTGCGCGCACGAGCGATGTTCTCGAGGCCCATCTGTTCGGCCGTTTCCAGCAACTCCGCTGCGGTCTTGCGCTTCAGGTCCGAAATATTGACGACCTTCGGCGGCTCGCGCGGCGGCTGCGGCTCGCCGGGCAGGGCGGCCTCGCCCTCCGCACCGTCCACGACTACTTCATCGCCGCCGCCATTTCCCGCTTCGACGCTCGGCGGATTCTGACGACCGCCCTGCTGCTGGCGGCGACGCTGATTCTGCTGCGCGGGCGCGGCGACCGTGGCGGTGTCGCCATTCAGTTCGGCTTCGACTTCGAATTCGTCGAGGTCCGCAGGGAAGCCATCGTTGCGGTTACCGTCGCTGCGGTTGCCGTTGCTGTCACCACGGTTGCCGTCGCTGCGATTGCCATCATTGCGATTGCCATCGCCGCGATTGCCCTGGTTGCCGTTGTTCCCGCCGCTGTTCGGGCCGTTGGAATAATGGGGACGGCGACGATGCTTGATCATGAAATGAAGTGGGGTTTCAGAGTGGGATCAGACGGTGGCGAGATGAGGCTGCACGAATGCCGTCAGCTGGGCCTTGTGAACGGCGCCCACCTGGGTGGCGGCCGGCTGGCCGTTCTTGAACAGGATCAGCGTCGGGATACCGCGGATCGCAAACTTCGGCGGCGTCGCCGTATTTTCGTCGACGTTGAGTTTCACGATCTTGAGCTTGCCTTTGGTATCGGCCGCGATCTGCTCAAGAACCGGTGCGATCATCTTGCAGGGCCCGCACCACTCGGCCCAGAAATCGACCAGCACCGGCAGATCGCTCTTGAGCACATCTGCTTCGAAGCTGTCGTCGGTTACGGCCGCGATATTTTCACTCATGTCTGTACTCCGATGGTGCTGGCGCCGTTGTCGGCCAGCGTTGGATTAAGGGCTCGGAAGCCGCGGGCAGGCATTGCTGCACACGCAGCATTACGTTGAGGCAGGACGCGCTGATTCAATGCGCATCCCTGGATGATCTGCTTTAATAGCCGGAAGATTTTGGTATCGACTGTGGACGCGCGACACTCGGTGCGCAGTCAGTCGTATTTGGTTGCTCCTATTTCAATCCAAGTTCCGATCAAATGCAAGCCTCATCCGATGTCGACGCCTCGCAAGACGCGCGCCCGCAGGTGCAACCGACCCATCTAAGCAGTATCTCGTTCGACAGTCTGCTGCTGCATCCGACGCTCAAAAGCAGTCTCGTGGCCATGGGTTACACGCATTGCACGCCGATCCAGGCCGAGACGTTGCCGCTGGCCCTGCAGGGCCAGGATCTGGCCGGCCAGGCGCAGACCGGCACCGGCAAGACTGCGGCTTTTCTGCTGGCGCTGATGCATCACTTGCTGACGCAGCCCCGCGCCGGTGAGGAAGGGCAGCCACGCGCGTACATTCTGGCGCCGACGCGCGAACTGGCGTTGCAGATTTACAACGACGCGCTGCAACTGGGCGCCCATACCGGGCTGAAGATGACCGTATGCTACGGCGGCACCGGCTACGATACGCAGAAGAACGCGATCGCCGCCGGCGTCGACATCCTGATCGGCACGCCGGGCCGTTTGATCGACTACTTCAAGCAGGGCCTCTACAAACTCAACGGCATCGAAGTGCTGGTGCTCGACGAGGCCGACCGCATGTTCGATCTCGGCTTCATCGCCGACATCCGCTTCCTGCTGCGACGCATGCCCAAGCCGG
>JAYWBB010000122.1:0-29728 GCA_043781855.1 Nevskia sp.
CCTCGTCAGCTTCACCTACGACCAGAACGACACCGCGCACGGCAGCGGCATCGGCCGTCTGACGACGATGAGCGATCCCTCGGGATCGACGAACTGGACCTACGATCTTTACGGCCACGTCACCAAGAAGATCCAGGGCATCGGTGCCGTCGCCCTGACGACGAGCTACAGCTACGACGGCCCGACCGGAGGATCAAAGGGGCCAGGCACGAGGAGGATCAAAGGGGCCAGGCACGGGTTAATTTTCCGGTGCGACGTTTCTGCTGTGCCTTGAGCTTCGGATGACGGCCACCAATCCGTCTCTCCTTCCGCGCGGCGTCGATTCCCGCCTGCGTGCGCTCCTTGAGCATCGCGCGCTAGAGCTCTGCAAAGGCGCCGACCATCTGCATCATCATGCGGCCGGCAGCGGTGGTGGTGTCGATGGCTTCAGTCAAGCTGCGAAACCCGGCTTCTGTGCCTTGAACCCGCTCCATCAGCGTGATCACCCTCGTCACGGCGCGCATGAAGAAGTGAGCCGATGGCACCAGCTTGTAGTAGGATTGAATCCTATTCAGTGAATGGAGGTGTCTTATGCGAACCACCCAGCAGCTCAGCATCACGCTGCCGAATGAAATGGCCGATACGGTGAAGGCGAAGGTGCGAACTGGCGAGTACGCCACCGAAAGCGAGGTCATCCGCGATGGGCTGCGCGCACTGCTGGCGCGGGATCGCGCCGTGGAGAACTGGCTATCCCACCAGGTAGGCCCAGCCTACGATGCCTTGAAGACCGATCCTTCCCGCGCGGTCTCTGCTGACCAGGTGCGTGCCCGTCTGGCTGCCGAGCGTGCCAAGACCCGATGAGCCATCGCGTCGCCTTCACACCGGAGGCTGAAGAACAGGTCGCAGCCTTGTATCGCTACATCGCGGCAGCAGCCTCCCCCGCCATTGCTGCGCGATACACCGAGGCCATCATCAGTTTTTGCGAAAGTCTGGAGCTGTTCCCGCATCGCGGCACCGGGCGCGATGATGTGCGTCCCGGTCTGCGCATCACCCACTACAAGAAGCGCGCCGTGATCGCCTTCGACGTGGATGTCGTGCAGGTTTCCATCATCGGGGTGTTCTACGGTGGTCAGGACTACGAAACGATCCTGCAAGACTTCGAGGATGAGCAAGAGCGCTGAAGCTGCTTCGCGGGTTTCTTGGCCGCACTGATCAAAGATCAAGGAGCAGCGACGAATGAGCACTCGCGTACCGGCTCCGCCCTCCGCTGGTGAAGTCCCCAAAGGCCGATCGATGTCGGCTCACTTGCAGGGACGCCCTGACTTCATCCACACATGTGGGATCAAAGGGGATCAAAGGGCCAAGCGCGGGTTAATTTTCCGGCGCGGCTTTGTAGGGATTAAAGGTGCCAACGTCAAATTGTTTTTACCCGCCAATCGTTGGTAGGCAAAAAAATCAATCTCGACGCTCGCCCTTATTGATTCGGCAAGGATGCATGCAACGGTAAAAAGCCCTTCTCGCCCGCCGAGAAGAGTTGGGATGAGGAACTCCCAGATGAAGGACTCATCGCGGATTGAAAGCCCCTCACTCCCGCCCACTTCTCCCGGTTGGGGCGGGGAGATCATCACCTGGAACGAGTTTCCTTCGCGCGATTTCGCCAAGAAACCCCTTGACCCGGACGCGCGCTCGCCCGACTCTTGGCGCCATCGGAATCACCGAAGGGCTTCGGGGAAAGAACGCATGAATACCTGGACGAGCCGGCTCGGCTGGATGCTGCTCGCAATCTTTGGCGCGGTCTGCCTGGGTGTGGTGGCATTGCGCCGGGGCGAGACGATCAATGCGATGTGGCTGGTCGCGGCGGCAGGCTCGGTCTTCGTCATCGGGTACCGCTTCTACAGCCGCTTCATCGCCGACCGTGTGCTGGGCCTCGATGCGACGCGCGCGACACCGGCGCAGCTGCGTAACGACGGTCTCGACTACGTGCCGACCGACCGCGTCGTGCTGTTCGGCCATCACTTCGCGGCAATTGCCGGCGCCGGCCCGCTGGTCGGCCCGGTGCTCGCCGCACAGATGGGCTATCTGCCGGGCACGTTGTGGATACTCGTCGGTGTGGTCTTCGCCGGTGCGGTACAGGATTTCGTCACGCTGTTTCTGTCCTCGCGGCGCGACGCGCGCAGCCTCGGCGAGATGATCCGCACCGAACTCGGCGAGACCGCGGGCTGGGTCGCGATGGTCGGCATCCTGATGATCATGATCATGCTGATCGCCGTGCTTGCGCTGATCGTGGTGAAGGCGCTGGCAGCGAGCCCCTGGGGCACGTTCACGGTGGCGGCGACGATTCCGATCGCGCTGTTCATGGGTATTTATCTGCGGCATCTGCGGCCGGGCAGGGTCGGCGAAGTGTCCTTGATCGGCATCGTGCTGCTGGTTGCAGCGGTCATCGTCGGCGGTCACGTTGCGGCCTCGCCGGGCTGGGCGCCGTTGTTCACCTTTGACGCGACGACCCTGTGCTGGATGCTGATCGCCTACGGCTTCGCGGCCTCGGTGCTGCCGGTCTGGCTGCTGCTGGCGCCGCGCGATTACCTTTCGACGTTCATGAAGATCGGCACGGTGGCCTTGCTCGCGGTCGCGATCTTCGTCGCCGCACCGGAGCTGAAGATGCCTGCGCTGACGCGCTTCGTCGACGGCACCGGGCCGGTCTGGTCGGGCGCCTTGTTCCCGTTTCTGTTCATCACGATCGCCTGTGGCTCGGTGTCCGGCTTCCACGCGCTGGTGGCCAGCGGCACGACGCCGAAGATGCTCGCCAACGAGCGCGATGCCCGGCCGATCGGCTACGGCAGCATGCTGATGGAAGCGAGCGTCGCGATCATGGCGCTGACGGCGGCCTGCGTGCTCGAACCGGGTGTTTATTTTGCGATGAACGCACCGACTGCGGCGCTCGGCACCACGTCGGAGAGTGCTGCTGCGGCCATAGCAAACTGGGGCTTCGTGGTCACGCCGGAGCTGCTGACCAGCACCGCGAAGAACATCGGCGAAACGACGATCCTGTCGCGGGCGGGTGGCGCACCGACCCTCGCGGTCGGCATGGCGCAGATCCTGAACTCGCTGATTCCCGGCGTCGGCAGCATGGCCTTCTGGTATCACTACGCGATCCTGTTCGAAGCGCTGTTCATTCTCACGACGATCGACGCCGGCACGCGCATCGGCCGCTTCATGGTGCAGGACCTCGTCGGTGGCCTGTACGCGCCGTTCAAGAAAACTGAGAGCTGGGTGGCGAACGCGCTCGCGACCACGATCTGTGTCGCCGGCTGGGGCTGGTTCCTGTATCAGGGCGTCACCGATCCGCTCGGCGGCATCAACACCCTGTGGCCGCTGTTCGGCATCGCCAACCAGATGCTCGCCGGCATCGCGCTGATCTTCGCGACCGTGGTGCTGATCAAGATGAAGCGCGAGCGTTACGTCTGGGTCACGGCGCTGCCGATGGCCTGGGTGCTGATCTGCACGCTGACCGCCGGCTGGCTCAAGGTGTTCACGCCGAACCCGAAGATCGGCTTCCTTGCGCATGCGCAGAAATTTGGCGATGCGCTGGCAAAAAGCGAAATCCTCGCGCCGGCCAAGACCATCGAACAGATGCAGCGCATCGTGCTCAACGACCGCATCGACGCCACGCTGGCATGTTTGTTCATGCTGGTCGTCGTGACCGTGTTCGTGCTTGGTATCCGCACCGCGCTCGCCGCGCTGCGGGCGAACGCGCCCAGCTGCAATGAAGCGCCCTACGTGGAGAGCACGGATGCCATCGCCGTCGGCAACTGAAGGCCGCAGCCTGCTCGCGCGCCTGCGCGCCGTCTGGCGCACCGCGGGCAAGACCGCAAATCTCGCGATCGGCGTCGGCGACTACGAGGCGTATGTGGCGCATCAGCGCACGCAGCATCCGGATCAGCCGGTGATGTCCTACGCCGAATACTTTCGTGAGCGACAGGATGCGCGCTACGGCAAGGGCACTTCGCGTTGCTGCTAGATGTTCGGCGCCGCGTGCTCGCGGTGATGCAGCAGTATTCGCAGATACGGACCCGGGTCCTTGATGTGCACGAGGTCGCCTTCGCGCGGGAAGGTCCAGTCGTAGAGGCGCGACAGGAAGAAGCGGAACGCTGCGGCGCGCAGTACCAGCGGCCAGGCGGCGCGCTCGGCGTCGACCGGCTCGCGGCGCGAACGATAGGCCTCGATGAGTGCGGCGGCGCGGGCGCCGTTGATGCGGCCATCGGCCTCCGTGCACCAGTCGTTGAGCGTGATGGCCAGGTCGTAGAGCAGCGCGTCGTTGCAGGCGTAGTAGAAATCGATGACGCCGGTCAGGCGCTCCTCGACGAACAACACGTTGTCCCTGAACAGGTCGGCGTGGATCACGCCCTGCGGCAGGCTGGCGAGATCGAGCGTTGCCTGGGTGGCGAGTTCGTCCTCGACCAGCGCGCGCGTCGCCGCGTCGATTTTCGCAATCAAGGCCAGGCCGGTTTGCCGCCGCCATGCCGGACCACGCCCGTTCTGGCAGCGCCCGGCGTAGGACTGGCCCAGCACGTGCAGATCGCCCAGCGTCCGGCCGACGGCCGCGCACTGGTGCAGCGTTGGAAACAACACGCTCTGCCCGGTGAGCCTTGCGACCAGCGCGGCCGGCTTGCCGTTGAGAGTGGTCAGGCTGTTGCCGTCGTGGTCCGGCACCGGCATCGCGCTGGCGAAGCCGCGATGCGCGAGGTGCTCCATAAGGCCGAGGAAGAACGGCAGGTCGTCGTAGTTCAGGCGCTCGAACAGTGTCAGCACCCACCGGCCTTGTGTGGTGTCGACGAAGTAATTGGTGTTCTCGATGCCTTCGCCGATGCCCTGGTAGCCGAGCAGCTCGCCGAGCGGGAAGCGGCGCAGGAATTCGCCGAGTTCGGCGTGGCTGACCTTGGTGAAGACGGACATGTTCGGCGGTCGACATGCGGGAGCAAGGGGGCAGTTTAAGCAGACCGGGCGTCGATGTCGCTGCTGCAGCATCCTCACGAATTGCCGACTTCAGCCGTTACACTGCCGGCTCCACCTCAGCGCGTGATCGTTCTTGCTCAAGGACCTCCTCCACGTCACCCGTCCGCTTGGCCTGCTGTTGATGGCGTTTTCGGTCGCGTTCCTGCCGCCGATCGCGCTGGCGCTGGCTTATGACGACGGCGGCGCGGGTGCGTACGCGATCGCGATGGCGGCGAATTTCCTGTTCGGGCTCCTGATGTGGCTCGCCGGGCGCCATCAGCGGCGCGAGCTGAAATCGCGCGACGGCTTTCTGCTCGTCGCGCTGACCTGGACGCTGCTCGCGGCCTCGGCCGCCGTGCCGCTGATGCTCGGCCTCGGGTTGTCGTTCACCGACGCTTATTTCGAGACCATGTCCGGTTTCACCACCACCGGCGCCACCGTGCTCAGCGGCCTCGATCGCCTTCCGCACGCACACAATTTCTGGCGCCACGAGCTGAGCTGGCTCGGCGGCCTCGGCATCATCGGCCTGGCGATGGCGGTGCTGCCGCTGCTCGGCGTCGGCGGCATGCAGGTCTACCGCGCCGAGGCGACAGGGCCGATCAAGGACTCGAAACTGACGCCGCGTTTTGTGCAGACCGCGCGCTCGCTCTGGCTGATCTACACGGGGCTGACGCTGGTCTGCATCGTCGCCTTGCACAGCGCCGGCATGGGCTGGTTCGACGCCGTCTGCCACGCCTTCGCGGCACTCTCGCTGGGCGGCTTCTCGACCCACGATGCCAACGTGGCTTTCTTCGATTCGCCCGCCATCGAATTCATCCTGATCGTCTTCATGCTGCTCGCCGGCATCAACTTCGCAACACACTTCCTGGCCTGGCGCGGCAAGAGCATCAAGCCCTACCTCAAGGACGCCGAAGCGATCGCGATGCTGGCGCTGGTGCTCGGCAGCTGCGCCGGACTCGCCGCGTACATCTGGGTCGCCGGCGTTTACCCGAGCTACTGGACCGCGCTGCGCTTCGCCAGCTTCAACCTGGTTTCACTGGCGCTCGATTGCGGCCTGTTCAATGCCGACTTCGCCCAGTGGCCGCTGTTCGCCGGCATGTACCTGCTGCTGCTGTCCTGCCTCGCCGCCTCGGCCGGCTCCACTGGCGGCGGCATCAAGATGATCCGCACGCTGATCCTGTTCAAGCAGAGCACGCGCGAGCTGTTTTGCCTCGTGCATCCGAACGCGATGCATTCGCTGAAGGTGGGCGGACAGGTGATCGGCGATCGCACGGTGCTGTCGGTGTTCGGCTTCATCCACCTCTACACCCTCAGCGTCATTGTGTTGACCCTGCTGCTGATCCTGAGCGGCATGGACTTCGTGTCGGCGTTCACCGCGATCATCGCAACGATCAACGACGCCGGTCCCGGTCTCGGCGTCGTCGGCCCCGGGAAAACCTACGCGGCGCTCAGCGACTTCCAGACCTGGATCTGCACCGCCTCGATGCTGATCGGCCGACTCGAAGTGTTCGTGCTCGTGGTGCTCCTGACGCCGGCTTTCTGGCGCGATTGATCGATGTCGACCGTCGACGAAGCGAAGCTGCGCGCGACCAATCACGGCTTCTACGACGGGCTCTGGCGCGATGCGCGGCTGATCGGCCCCGAGCGTTTCAACACCTGGCCGCTGGTCCGGCCGCTGGCCGCCGCCGCCGCCTCCAGACTCGAGGTGGCGCCGGGCCTGCGGCCACGCCTGCCGCTGCCGGGCACGCACTGTGTCGACATCATCGCGCCGGCCCTGCGGCAACTCGCCGCACACGGTGCGCACACCGCGCAGGGTTCGATTCAGGCGCTGCCCTATGGCGACGCCGCGTTCGATCTGGTCTGTGCGCTCGATATCGTCGAGCACGTCGACGACGACGACCGCGCCTTCGCCGAGCTGGCCCGCGTCGCAGCGCGAGGCGCAACCCTCCTGTTATCGGCACCGCTGCACGCGGCGCGCTGGAACGCCTTCGATGATTTTGTCGGACACCGACGCCGCTACGAACCCGAGCCGCTGCGCGTGACGCTCGCCGCACACGGCTTCAACGTGATGCGGAGTGCGGTCTATGGCATGCAGCCGAAAAGCTCATGGTTGCTGGATCGCGGCATGTGGTACCTGACCCACCAGCGCGAGCGCGCGATGTGGTGGTACAACCACTTCTTCATGCCGCTCGGCATGCGTTTCCAGAAGCCGCTGGCACTGCAGGAAGGGCTGATCGATCTGTCCGCCGTCGACGAGATCCTGCTGGTTTGCCGCAAGCGCTGAGCGGGCTGGAATCATCGTGTCCGCCGCGAGCACCACGCGATCGCGTCCCTGCCGCTTGGCCAGATAGAGCGCCGCATCCGCACGCTGCACGGCATTCTCCAGCGTCTGCGGGTGTATCTGCGTCGTCAGGCCCGCCGAGAAAGTCACCCGCGCTTTCGGGCTCTCCGCCCAGGTCGACGCCAGCGCGAGGTGGCCGCGCAAGCGATCAAGCTCCGTCCGCGCATGGTCCAAGTGGGTGTCCGGCATCACCAGCAGGAACTCCTCGCCGCCCCAGCGTGCGAGCACGTCACTTTCGCGCAAAATCGCCCGGGCCGCGCGCGCGAAAATGCGCAAGGCATCGTCACCGCCGTCATGACCCAGGGTGTCGTTGATGCGCTTGAAGTAATCGAGATCGATAAGCGCCACGCACAGCGGCGCACCACTGCGTCGGATGCGCGCCAATTCGTGAGGAATCCACTCCTGCACGTGCCGGCGATTGGGCAGCCCGGTCAGCTCATCACGGGTTGCGAGCAGCTTCAGACGCTCCATGGCGTCGCGCAGCTCGCGCTTCTGCCGGCGCTGATCGAGGCGCATCCGGCTCAGCTCACCGGCAAGGTAGGACAGCGTGGGCAGCACCGCCGCCGCGAAGGCGAAATGAAACGCTTCGACGCGGGGCTCGAAGCGCCGGGGAAATCGCCATGCGGCAAGCGCCATCGTGACGCCGAACACGGCAACCGCAAACCACCCGGCCTCGCGGCAGCGCCGCGGCGACAGGGTGAATGCGCCGAACACCAGCACCAGAGCCACGATCATCAGCAGCATGCCGCGCACTTCCGGGTTGATCAGGTAAACCAGCGCCAGAGAAATGATCGCGAACACCATCTGCGGCATGATCAGCGCCACGCCCCGAAAGCGCAGGGTCAGGCCGCTGCGAATCAAGATATAGAACCCACCCACACCGATGACGGTGGACCCCGTGATCCAGATCACCAGGGACAAATCGGCCGTCCCGAGACGGACGGCCTGCCATTGAGCGAGCAAACTAAAGGCGTAAATGCCCGCGGCTGTCAGCGTCCGAAGCAGCGGCATCCGCAGGCGCGGCTCGCTGCCGAGCAGGAGACGCAAAGTCGGATCGATCAGGCGCCGCATGAGAGCGGGGGTGGTTTCCGTACTGTCGGGACGGACGGTTTGCGACACGATTGATCGTGACGACCGATGCGCGAGGCAGCAGCTTGATGGGGATGAAGCTTCAGCGGGGCAATGTGGCGACAAGCGGCTCGGAGTAGGTGAAGGACGCCAAACTGGACCTCGTTCCTTCGACTCCTGCGCGCTTGGCCGCACAAAATGCCGGCGATCACCGCGCCGCCGCGCGCCGCAGACCGCAAAGAATCAGGACGGAAGAGGCGATTATTACTATTCCGACGCTCATGAAGCCCAACGTCACAAAGCCCTCCTGCCAGGGTTGTGCGCGGTGACCTGCTGCAGTAATTGGAGACATGGCCGCCGTACCCCATATCGCGGCCAAGGTAGTTACCAGCCAGTTTCCGTACGTGCCATATAGAGCACTCCCATACGCCGCAGCCTTCAGTCGTGGCGACAGGCGAACTTCTGTCCAGATGGCGCCCAACGCCACGAGGAAGGTTCCATTCATTACGCCTTCCAGGTGTGCGGCGAGGCCCATGCGGGGGTTGTTGAACCTCTGCTCAGCCAGACCCGTGAGAAGGCCGATCAGGAACAAGAACATTCCATGCCAGAGCAACCGACGCTTGGTATCGTCCATACCTGTGACCTCTGTTCAATTCGCGGTGAACTATTTCGGACTGCTAACGCCCAAGGCCAGTGGCCGTTCGTCCGTAGCGAAGCGGGGTAAATGGTCGGCCTGAGCATCTCGTTAGCGACTGAGGTCATCGAGGTCTTGCGCCGAAGCATCATCGATTTGCTTTTCGATGGTTGCATTGTAGTTGTAAATCCGGTGGCCACTCTATTGGCTGCGTCGGGGGCGAATTGATTAGAGCTTGCGTCGCTTCTCGAACGGCGTAATCGGTGCTGCCGCTTCGTCCTAGATAAACGTCACGCCGACCTGGAACAGCTTTTCGACATCCTTGGTTCCGCGCTTGTCGACGATGAACAGGATCACGTGATCCTCGGCTTCGATGCGCGTGTCGCGATGGGGAATGATCACTTCGTCGCCGCGCACGATGGCGCCGATGGTGGTGCCGGCCGGGAGCTTGATTCCTTCCAGCGCGCGGCCGACCACTTTCGAGTTCTGCCAGTCGCCGTGCGCGATGGCCTCGATCGCCTCCGCCGCGCCGCGCCGCAGCGAATGGACTTTCGCGACATCGCCGCGGCGCACGTGCGCCAGCAGCGCGCTGACGGTGGCCTGCTGCGGCGAGATCGCGATATCGATCGCGCCGCCTTCGACGAGGTCGACATAGGCGAGGCGGTTGATCAGCGACATCACCTTGCGCGCGCCGAGGCGCTTGGCGAGCATGGCCGAAAGGATGTTGGCCTCGTCGTCGTTGGTCACCGCGCAGAACACGTCGCAGTCCTCGATATTCTCCTCGACCAGCAGCGCCTCGTTGGCGGCGTCGCCAGCCAGCACGACGACGTGGTCCAACTGCTCCGACAGCAGCCGCGCGCGGTCGCGCGAACGCTCGATGATCTTGACCTGCACCTTGTTTTCGAGCGCGCGCGCCAGTCGCATGCCGATGTTGCCGCCGCCGGCGAGCATCACGCGTCGGGCCGGGCGGTCGGCGCGGCGCAGTTCGGCCATGATCCTCGGAATATGTTCGCGCGCGGCGATGAAGAACACTTCGTCGTCGACTTCGACGACGGTGGTGCCTTCGGGAATGATCGGCCGGCCGCGGCGGTAGATCGCGGCGACGCGCGCCTCGACGCCGTCCGGGAGGTGCGAGGGCAATTCCTTCAGCGCACGCCCGACCAGCGGCCCGCCGTAATAGGCGCGCACCGCAACCAGCCGCACGCGGCCGTCGGCGAAGTCGACGACCTGCAGCGCACCCGGATGTTCGATCAGCCGCAGGATCGAGTCGGTGACCAGCTGCTCGGGGCTGATGCGCATGTCGACGCTCAGGCCATCGGGCAGGAACAGCCGGTCTTCATCGTTGAGATAGTCGGCGGCGCGCACCCGCGCGATCTTGGTCGGCGTGTGAAACAGCATCTGGCTGATGCGGCAGGCGAGCATGTTGGTTTCGTCGCTGTCGGTGACGGCGATGATCATGTCGGCGTCGTTGGCGCTGGCGCGACGCAGCGTGTCGGGATACGAGGCGTGGCCGAGCACGGTGCGGATGTCGAGGCGTTCCTGCAGCATCGCCAGCGCGTTCGCATCCTCGTCGACGACGGTGATGTCGTTGGCTTCGCTGGCGAGGTTTTCGGCGAGCGTGCTGCCGACCTGGCCGGCACCGAGGATGACGATTTTCATAAGGCTGCGGAACGTTACGCCGGCCTTTGGAGACACGCAAGCACGCCGGCGACAAGCGGCGGAAACCCCGTATTGCAAGGGCTTGGCGGCGAAACTATGCTCAGGCTTTCCGGCTCGCAAACGCTGATCGTCGGCGGGCCGGCAACAAAAAAAGCAAGGGAGAAATCAGTGAAGAATCCTTATCTGCGCGGCGTTCTCGCCGCGCTGCTGGTCGGCGCTGCGGCGTCGGCGGGTCTTTCGGGCACAGCGCATGCTGCGGCTGGCGCGAGCCTGTACCGGCTCGGTGGCGTCACGCCGATGACGCAGGCACAGAAGGCTGCGGCCGGCTACGCGAAGCTCGACGATGCCCTCGTGTGGATCGCCGAAGCGGTGAAAACTGCGCCGCAGGCCGGGATGATGGCGCGCCTGAAACAGACGGCGCCGAGTGCGCGTTTCGACGTGAAGGTGCCGCAGGCGGTACCGGCGGTGCTCGTCGAAATCGTGGTCCGGGGTAATGCCGAAACGGTGCAGGCGCAGCTGCGTCAACTCGGCGTGCTCAAGAGCTCGCGGTTCAAGAACCGCGTCTCCGCCTGGGTGCCGGCGGATCAGTTGCAGGCTGCGGCGGCACTCGACGACATCGTCTCGATGCGCATCTCCCAGGCGCGCGCGCAGGTCGGTTCGGTCACTACGCAGGGCGACTTCTTCCAGCGCAGCGAGGCGCTTCGCGCGTCGACCATCGCGCCCGGCCTGACCGGCCGGGGCGTGACCGTCGGCATCCTGTCCGACAGCTTCGCCTGCACCGGCGCCATCAAGAGCTACGCCGACGACATTGCCTCCGGAGATCTGCCGGCGGGCATCGAAGTGCTGTCGGAGCTCGATGGCTGCAACGGCGGCACCGACGAAGGCCGCGCCATGGCGCAGCTGATCTACGACGTGGCGCCGGGCACCACGCTCAAGTTTCACAGCGCCTTCAACGGCGAGGCCGATTTCGCCAACGGCATCCTCGCGCTTGCTGCGGCCGGCGCCAACGTCATCGTCGATGACGTCGGCTACTTCGACGAGCCGTTCTTCGAGGACGGCATCGTCGCGCAGGCGGTCGACCAGGTCGCCGCGCAGGGCATTCCATATTTTTCCTCGGCCGGTAACGGCGCGCGCGACTCTTACGAAGCGTCGTTCCAGAACTCCGGCGTGGTCGGCGCGGCCGGCACCGACATCGCGGGCGAACAGCTGCTGAACTTCGACACCAGCGGCGCCACGGTCGCCACCGTCCTGCCGATCACGATCCCGGCGGACGCCTCGATCCTCGTCTACCTGCAATGGGACGAGGCCTATGCCAGCACCGGCGGCGCCGGTGCTTTGAACGCGCTCGACATCTGCCTGACCGACCGCCCAAGCGGTCCGATCACGCAGGCCAACATCATCTTCTGCACCGGCGCCAGCGCGATCGGCGACGACCCCTTCCTGATCTTCGGCGGCGGCCTCGGCAACACCACAGACTTCCAAGGCGGTCTCGTGATCGGGCTGGCCGGCGGTGTCGCGCCCGGCCGCGTGAAGCTGCGCTACGACAGTCTCAGTCTCGACCAGTTCGCGACCAACAGCGGCACCGTGCAGGGCCATCCGGCGGCGGCGGGTGCTGCTGCGGTAGGCGCCTCATCGTTCCGCGCGAACCAGTTCTGCCGTCCTGACCTGTTCAACAATTTCCAGCTTGAGAGCTTCTCGTCCTCGGGCGGCACGGCGATCCTGTTCGACGCCATCGGCCAGCGTCTCGCGACTCCCGTCGTCCGGCAGAAGCCGGATTTCGTCGCACCCGATGGTGGCGCGACGACGTTCTTCATCCAGCAGATCGGCCTGCGGACCAGCACCATCCCGGCCTGCAACAACGCGGCGGATGCCTACAATTTCTTCGGTACGTCTGCGGCCGCGCCGCATGCGGCCGGTGTTGCCGCCCTGCTCAGGCAGGCGCAGCCGACGCTCCCGCCCAGGGTGATCTTCAATGCCCTGGCCTCGACCGCCATCGACATGACCGCGCCCGGTGTGGATTTCGACTCCGGCGCCGGCTTCATCCAGGCCGACGCGGCGCTGAACGCGATCCTGCCGATCGTGACGCTGACGCCACCGTTGCTGAACTTCGGCCCGGTCGTGTTCCGGCAGAAGACCGCCACGCAGTCGGTGACGCTGACCAATACCGGCATCGGTGTGCTGAACCTCGCCGGCATCAGCCTGGCCGGCGCCGGCTTTGTCCAGAGCAACAATTGTCCGGCCACATTGCCAGCGCAGGGAAGCTGCACGATCACGGTGACGTTCCTGCCGGACGGCGTACAGGACTACTCCGCAACACTGAACGTCGCCTCCAACGCCGGGCCGGCGAGCCAAAGCCGGCTTGCGATCAGCGGCAGTGGCACGATTCCGCCGGGCGGCGGCGCGTTCGGTTTCATGTTGCTGCCGGCGCTGGCGGGGCTGGCCTGGCGTCGACGCCGGTGCGCGCCCTGCGAGCTGGGGCGTACCTCCGATTGATGCCGGTCTCCTCTCCCCCCGGGAGAGGCGGTGTGGCCTATCGCAGCGTGACGTTGTGTCACGCCGCGATCAAGCGGACTTTCTATTTTTTCCAGAACTCCTGTGAACTAGTGCTCGTTGGCCACGCAGTGGACGCCTCAGTGGCCCGTGTAGCTGCTAGGGTCGGCCGTCGGATCAGCGAATCAGAATCTCGCCGTCGGCCGCGCGGCGCTGTCTCCGGCCTGCTGTCTCGGGGGTCTCCTGGCATGGTGTTCAACTCGCTCACCTTTGTCGCGTTCTTCGCAATCGTGCTGGCTCTGCATGCGCTGCCGTTTGGCTGGACGACGAAGAAAGTCAACCTGCTGCTCGCGAGCTACCTGTTCTACTCGGCGTGGAATCCACCGTTCGTGATCCTGCTGTGGATCTCGACGGTGGTCGACTGGTACGCCGCACAACGTCTGGTCCATGCCGAGCGACAGGCCAGCCGGCGCGCCTGGATGCTGCTGTCGGTGATCGCCAATCTCGGCATGCTCGGCTATTTCAAGTACGGCGGTTTCCTGCTCGCGAACTTCACCACGCTGATGGCATCGCTGGGAGTGGAGTATCACGCTGCGGAGGTCGACATTGTGCTGCCGGTCGGCATCTCGTTCTATACGTTTGCGACGATGTCGTACACGCTCGACGTGTTCCTGCGCCGCGCCGCGCCCGCGCGCAATTTTCTCGACTACGCGTTGTTCGTGACGTTCTTTCCGCATCTGGTCGCGGGGCCGATCATGCGGCCGACCGAACTGGTGCCGCAGTTCGCGCAGCCGCGCCGCGCCAGCGCCGAGCAGTTGCGCTTTGGCCTCGCCTTGATGACGCTCGGTCTGTTCCAGAAAATCGTGCTCGCCGACAGCTTCCTCGCGCACCCGGCGGAACTGGTCTACGACAGCGACAAGATTCCCGGCGCGCTCGACGCCTGGATCGGCACACTCGCGTTCAGCGGCCAGATCTTCTGCGACTTCGCCGGCTATTCGACCACTGCCATCGGCGCCGCGATGTGCCTCGGCTTCGCGATGCCGGACAACTTCCGCTTTCCGTACGCGGCGATCGGCTTCTCGGATTTCTGGCGACGCTGGCACATCACGCTCTCGGCCTGGCTGCGCGACTATCTCTACATTCCGCTTGGCGGCAACCGTCACGGGGAAGTCCGTACCTACGCGGCGCTGATGGGCACGATGCTGCTCGGCGGCCTCTGGCACGGCGCCAGCTGGACCTTCGTCGTCTGGGGTGGACTGCATGGGCTTTATCTCTCGGCCGAGCGCCTGCTGCGCGCGCGCTTCGCCGGCTATCGTCCCGGCCCGCTCGCGTTATTCGGATTCGCGCTGCTGACCTATGCGCTGATCAACATCACCTGGGTGTTCTTCCGCGCCCACAGTTTCGGCAAGGCCTGGGTCGTGCTGCGCGGCATGTTCGGGGGCAACGCCGCTTCGGAGCCGATACTCGACACGGTGTATCTGGTCACGGTCACGACCATCATCATCGGCATCGTCACCGCACATTGGCTGATGCGCAGCCGGACTTTGGAGTCCGCCGTGGCGCGTACACCGGCGACGCTGTTGCCGATCGTGTGGGCGTTGATGGCCTTCGCCATCGTCATCTCGCAGGGGACGGGCAATGCCTTCATCTATTTCCAGTTTTGAGCGCAGTTCGCTGCGGCTGACGGCCTCGGATCGGCCCGGCGTCGCCCAGCCGGTGCCCGTGCGCGATGTGCCGGCGCAGCCGTGGGGAAAAATCTTCATCGTCGCCTTGCTGCTTTTCGCACTGCTGCTGGCCGCGTGGGAAGCGTATTGGCGCGATTACGGCAGCGTTCCGGCCTATCGCAACAGCGACGGCCTCTGGGCGATGCAGCGCCGTCGCGTCGACGCAGGCGAGGGCGGTCGTACCGTGCTGCTCGGCGCTTCGCGCATGCTCTTCGATATCGATCTCGACACCTGGGAGCGTCTGTCCGGCACAAGGCCGATCCAGCTCGCGCTCGAAGGCACTTCGCCGCTGTTCGCACTCGAAGATCTGGCCGACGATCCGAAGTTCACCGGACGCCTGCTGGTCGGTGTGGCGCCCGACGTGTTCTTCAGCGGCTTCGCCAGACGCGGCGACGTGCTGAAGTACACGCGCAAGGAAAGCCCTTCGCAACGCGCCGGGCAGTGGCTGTCGATGCACCTGGTCGAACCGCTGTTCGCGTTCTACGATCCCGACTTCGCGCTGGCGACGGTGGTGAACCGCCAGGATTGGCCGCTGCGCGAAGGACTCTTGCGTAAAACCAGCGTGCGCAGGCTCTCCGTCTGCGACGCCGATCGCAACACGCGCATGTGGAGCAAGGTCGAACGCGACCCGGAATATCAGGCGCTCGCACAACGCATCTGGGCCGAACGCAATTTCGCGCCACTGGATGCGGTCAACCAGGCCAAGCTCGACCTGACCATCCAGAAACAACTCGACCGCGCCGTTATCGCCGTCGACAAACTGCGCGTGCGCGGCATCGACATCACCTTCGTGCGCCCGCCCAGCGCTGGCGGGTATCTCGAATACGAAAACCGCGCCTTTCCGCGCGCGAAGACCTGGCAGCCGCTACTCGCGATGACCGGCGTGCGCGGCATCCACTTCGAGGATTACCCCGAGTTGCAAGGCTATCGCCTGCCCGAGTGGTCGCACCTCGCCGCTGACGAGAAGCCGCGCTTCACCGAGGCGCTGGTCCGCATCGTCGAGCAGCAATCTGCGGTAAAACCCTAGGCCCTGGCTGGGGCCTAGAACAAGCCCGTAATCCGCCCGTCGTTTTCGATGCTGATCGACTCCGCCGCCGGCCGCACAGGCAGGCCCGGCATGGTCATGATGTCGCCGCAGACGACGACGATGAAGCGCGCGCCGGCCGACAGGCGCACTTCGCGGATTTGCAGCACGTGGCCCTCGGGCGCGCCTTTGAGCTTCGGGTCGGTCGAGAACGAGTATTGGGTTTTGGCGATGCAGACGGCATAACGGCCGTAGCCCTGCGCGGTCCAGTCCTCGATCTGCCGGCGCACAGCATCATCGGCGCTGATGCCCGCAGCGCGATAGACGCGGCGCGCCACGGTTTCGATCTTGTCCCAGAGTGGCAGCGCCTCGTCGTAGACGAAGCGCATCTCGGATTTTTCTTCGCAGAGATCGACGACGGTGCGCGCGAGTGCGGCCGCGCCCGCCGCGCCCTCGGCCCAGTGCCGCGATTCCACGCAGGGCACGCCCATGTCCTCGCAGCAGGCATGGATCAGCGCGAGTTCGGCGGCGGTGTCGTGCGTGAAGTGGTTGATCGCCACGACGCAAGGCAGGCCGTAAACGTTCCGTACATTGTCGACATGGCGTTGCAGGTTCGCGAGCCCGCGGCGCACGGCATCGACGTCTTCGCGGGCGAGCGTGCCGAGCGCCGCGCCACCGTGGAACTTGATCGCCCGCACGGTCGCGACGACGACAGCCGCCGAGGGGCGCAGGCCGGATTGCCGGCACTTGATATCGATGAACTTCTCGGCGCCGAGATCGGCACCGAAGCCGGCTTCGGTCACGACATAGTCGGCGAGGTGCAAAGCGGTGCGCGTGGCGATGACCGAGTTGCAGCCGTGCGCGATGTTCGCGAACGGCCCGCCATGAATCAGCGCCAGGTTGCCCTCAAGCGTCTGCACAAGATTGGGCTTGATCGCGTGTTTGAGCAGTGCGGCCATGGCGCCGTCGCATTTCAGATCGGCGGCGGTGATCGCGCGGCCGTCGCAAGCGGTCGCGACGATGATCGCGCCGAGTCGTTTTTTCAGGTCCGCCAGCGAGTCGGCGAGGCAGAAGATCGCCATCACTTCGGAGGCGACGACGATGTTGAAGCCATCGTCGCGCGGCGTGCCGTTTGCCGCGCCGCCGAGGCCGACGCGGATTTGCCGCAGCGCGCGGTCGTTCATGTCGACCACGCGGCGCCAGCTCACGCGCGCGGGGTCGAGCCCCAGCGCGTTGCCGTGATGTATATGATTGTCGATCATCGCCGCGAGCAGGTTGTTGGCGAGCGCGATGGCGTGGAAGTCGCCGGTGAAGTGGAGGTTGATATCCTCCATCGGCACCACCTGCGAGTGGCCGCCGCCGGTCGCGCCGCCCTTCATGCCGAAACAGGGGCCGAGCGAGGGCTCGCGCAGGCAGATCAGGGCCTTTTTGCCGATATGGTTCAGGGCATCGCCGAGACCGACCGAGGTCGTGGTCTTGCCCTCGCCCGAGGGCGTCGGCGTAATCGCCGCGACGAGGATCAGCTTGCCGGCTGGGCGCTCGTGCAGCCGCTCGATGTAGTCGAGCGCCAGCTTCGCCTTGAAATGGCCATAGGGTTCCAGCGCCTCGGGCGGAATGCCGAGCCGGGCCTGGGCCATGGGAATGATGGGTTGCAGCGTGGCCGCCTGGGCGATCTCGATATCGCTAGGCATGTGGGTGGTGTCGGAGTGTCACTGCGGCTAGTGTCCTTTCGATCAGTCGCCACTATACGAGCGCGGGCCGGCGATTTCGACGGCAGGACAGCGCCCGGTCCACGGCGTAGATTGGTGGCCCGGTCCGTCGACCCAGCGGGAGCGAACGTCATGGCCCTTGCGCAGGTATTCACCGTCATCGGCCACCGCGGCGCGCGTGGCCACGCGCCGGAGAACACGCTGCTGGCGCTGGACACGGGTATCCGCCTCGGCGCGCATTGGCTGGAGTTCGACGTGCAGCTGCACGAGTCCGGCGCGTTGCTGGTGTTTCACGACCTTTCGCTCGAACGCACGACGAATGGCTTTGGTTCGCTCGCCGGCAAATCCTTCGATGAACTGCGCCTGCTCGATGCCGGCGAGGGCCAGCAGATTCCGACGCTCGAAGAAGCGCTGGATTTGATCGAGCAGCAGGCTGGCGTCAACATCGAGCTGAAGACTGCCGACGGCACCGGCGAGGCCGTCGCCGGTGTGGTGCGCAACTATCTTGCGGCCGGCTGGCCGCCGGAAAAATTCCTGGTGTCCTCGTTTCATCTGCCGGAGCTCTGGGAGTTCAAGCAGCTCGCGCCGGAGATTCCGGTCGGCGCGCTGATCTGCGGCGTGCCGCTGGATTGGGCCGGCTGCGCGGTGGAACTCGGCGCGAGTGCGCTGAATATCTCCTCGGAGTTCGTCGACGTGCGTCTGCTCGCCGATGCGCACGCGCACGGCATCAAGGTCAACGTCTACACGGTCAACGACCCGGCCGAGATGCGCGCCCTGCGCGCGCTCGGCGTGGACGGCGTATTCACCGATTATCCGGATCGCGCATTGAGCCTCTAGCCCTACTTGCCGCGACTCCAGGTGTAGTCGAGGCTCATCGCGACGCCGTACTGGGTCTTGCGCGCGGTCGTCGGGCTGTTCGCGGCATCGCCGATCAGGCGGGTCGCGGCGAGCGTGGTGTCGAGACGCCAATGCTTGCTGATGAGCCAGAACGCGCTGCTGCCGAGGGTGTACGAGGTGATGCCCGGCTCGGCGACATAAGGCTGGAGTCCACGCTGCCGCGCCTCGGTGTCGTTGACGCCGAAGAACTGCTGCGTGAACGGGCTGTTGCCGTAGCTGACACTGGGTCCGACGAGCACGAAGAATTTCTTGTTGCCGAACACCGGCAGATAGAGGGAGAGATCGCCGACGACGCCATCGTAGCCGCCGATCGCACGACGCACGTCGCCGCGGATTACCACCGGAAACAGGACGTATTCCGCGAACACCTTGAATTCCGGCGCGCCCTGGACATCGTCGCCGATGCCGCGCGATTTCTGATCGCGGTTCACGCGCCGGCCGAAGTCGTAGGTCAGTGCGACACCCGCGCGATAGGTCTTGCCATGCAGGATGTTCCAGCCCAGACCTTCGCCGGTCGAGAGGAAGGCGATGTCGCGGTAGCGGATGTCAATCGTCGGCCCGGGCTGGACGCGGTAGTCCTTCGAGCCCGCGTAGCGCGGCTGCACGATGAACGCGGCGCCGAGGTCGTACTCCCATTTTGGCGGCTCGGGAATGAAGTAGCCGCGCAGCGGCACGCCGGCCGAGAACTGCCATTCGGCGAGTGGCGACGGCGTCTGCGCTGACGACGGAGCCGCCCACACCAGGCCGAGAGCGAAGACGGCAAGTGAGAGTTTCCGGATCATCGGCAGCGGCCTCGGATCAAGGAGCAGGTATTCCATAGACCAGCGCATTCCTGTCGGCGTTCCGGAAATACGGACGGGATCACGACTCGCGCTTCGCGCGGCGCGCGCGCGAATCGGCCATCTTTTCCCGGCGGAGCAGCTGCTGCGGGCGCCGGCGCGACCTCTTCGTTCTGCGACGGCCGAGCGTGCGTCTCATGCCAGCATGATACCTGTCGACGGTGCGTGGTTGCCGCCGTTCCAGCGGCGGCCGACAACCTTCGATCGCGCGCGAACGCTTCGCCGCGAGGATGCCGGCATTGCGCCGCTGGCGCCGACGCGCAGTTTCGCGCTAGCGTGCGGCCCTTCCAGACACGACAGGGAGCTGCACGATGATCGACCTCTACACCTCACCGACTCCGAACGGCAAGAAAGTCTCGATCCTGCTCGAAGAACTCCGCGTGCCGTATACCGTGCACGCGATCGACCTCGGCAGCGGCGCGCAGAAGCAGCCGGACTACGTGAAGCTCAATCCGAACGGCCGCATTCCGACTCTCGTCGACCACTCACCCGCCGACGGCGGCGCGCCGTTCGCGGTGTTCGAATCCGGCGCGATCCTGATCTATCTCGCCGAAAAATACGGACCGAAAAGCCATTGGGCGTTTCTGCCGCAGGACGTGCGCGGCCGTTCCGAAGTCATCCAGTGGCTGATGTTCCAGATGGGCGGCATCGGCCCGATGCAGGGCCAGGCCCATGTCTTCTTCCGCTACTTCCCCGAAAAGATCCAGCCCGCGATCGACCGCTACCAGAACGAGACCAAGCGTCTCTACACGGTGATCGAACGCCGCCTCGACGGCGGCCGCGAATACCTCTGCGGACCGGGCACGGGACAGTACAGCATCGCCGACATCGCCAACTTCACCTGGATCACCATCCACGCCTGGGCCGGCATCGAGATCGACGACCTGCCGAACCTGCGCAGCTGGCTCAACCGCATCCACGCGCGTCCCGCCGTGCAGGCCGGTCTCGCCGTGCCGGCCAAGGCCGAGGCGGATGTCGTCCTCGATACGGAGAGCATCATCAAGGCGGCGCAGACGATGGTGATGCGCTGAGGCATCAGGCAAGCCGGGCGTGCGAGGTTTGCGCAGTGAGCCGTTTTCCTCGCCCCCGCAGACGGGCTTGGGGGACAACCCTTCTCCCGGCGGGAGAAGGGTTTTCTGCTCTTTCGAAAACTTCCTCGGTTCGAGGGAGGAAAGGCCCGGCTTGGCAGCGGCGGCGCCTCGACTACACCTTGTGAAGCGTCGACCCGCAAAGGAAGGCGTTGGTCGCGCCGGTTTGGTAGAACAGCGAAAGCACGATGTCGTTGCCGTTCTGCTGAGCCCCGACGAGGCGGTTGGTCGAGTAGTAACCGCAGTTGCCAAGTGAATAGCTACCGTTGGTGACGACGCCCCAATCATAATTGCCGACGTCGCCGCGCAGGTCGATGCCGGCGGCGTGCAGCTGGGCATAGTACGGATGCGTGGTATCGATCTTGCCCGTGACGACTTCAACCTGGAGCGGGTACCCGTTGTCGGATACGCAGTCGGACTGCGACTGCGTGCGCCCGCTTTGCAGCGCAAATTTCGTGACCTTGCAGATTCCGGCATACAGGGGCTTGGTGTTGTAGTTACCTGGGATGATGCCCCTTGTGGTCGCCTTGGGCGACGGCACCGCAGTCACGGTCGCGGTTGTCGGCGGCGTGCCGTTGGTGGCGGCGGTGAACGAGACTACGAGGTCGAAATACTGGATCGTGCCCGTTGAGTTGGTCACCGGCACACCGTAGGCGTTGACCGTATTGTCGGTGCCGAGCACGGTCGAGCGCTCGAACATCAGTTTCGGATTCGGCACAGCCACCGCCGCCGCGAGCGGAGTGCCAGTCAGAGTGTTGTAGAGCGGGTCCGCACCGATCTGGGGATCGGTCTGCGCGGCCGCAGGCAACAGCGCCAGTAGACTCAGCACACTGGCATAAAACAAGGTCTTTTTCATCGTAGTAACTCCTGGGTGGGCGAGGCGACCTGATTACGCCGGCGGTCGCCCCGATAAAGTCATAACGCCGGCTTGACGGAACACTAGCGTTCGATTTTCCCGATACCGGTCAGGGATTTTCCGGGCTTACTGCTTCTTCGCCGCCGTTTTTTTCGCCGGCTTCGCGGTATCGCCGCTCAACTTCCGGGACGCCGGCGTGGTGCCGCCGTCGACGCCGAGCGTGCCGCCGGTGCCGAGTCCGCCTTCGACGGTCTGCGCCTTGTAGTTGCGCAGGCCGCGCACCATCTGGTTGTAGGAGTCCATGAACGCGGCGGAGATGATCTTTCCTTGCGGTGTGTTCGAGTAGCCGCCAGCCGTTGCGCCGCCGCCGACGCCAAAGACGCCGCCGAGGCCGCCGATGTCCCAGTTCTTGGCGCTGCCCTGCGACGCGGAAAGCTGCACGCTGGACCGGTTGTCGATCAGCAGCAGGACCGTCGAGGCTTCGTTCGCCTTGTAGTTCGCGGCGGCAAAACCGACCAGCGTGCCGAGCCCGCCAGGGACCAGGCCGCCAAGGGCGCCGCCACCGCCGCTGGTGCCCTGTTCGCTGAAGTTGATCGTCGGACTCATCGTGTAATCGGCTGCCGCCATCTGACCCTTGCCCATGTTGCTTCCGGCGCGCGCCTCGCCCGAGTCCGCAAGGCTTCGTTCCTGGCGCAGTGTGTTGAGCGAGTGGCCACGCTCGACGATCACGAAGCAGTTGGATTGCTGCACGATCAGGCGCAGCAGCGGCACCGTCGACGGCAGCTGGTAGCGCGAGAGGTGGCCGTACCACGGCGCGGACTGATCCTCCTCGATGCCGAGGGTGCCCAGTGTCTTGTCGCAATGTTCGATCTGGGAACTGGCGTTGGCCGTGGCCTGGCCCGCCGCAGAACCGGTGGCGACGACGTTGTCGCTGCCGCCGAGTGTCGGTGCGGTGGCGCAGGCGGAAAGGCTCAGGCTCAGCAGGCAGTGCGGTAGCTTGTTCATCGTCGGTCTCCTCGATCAGGCTGCGGAGGGGGATATCGCCTCGATCGCCGGCGAGTGGACGCAGACCCGGCAAGGGAAGTCATAACGATCACCTAACGCATTCCTAACGGGCTTGATTCCGGCCTACAATCAGGAAGATGGACGGCGGGTCTGGCTATGCCCGGCCGCTTGGAGGACTCGTCGGCGCGCGCGGCCGCATACGCGGCGCTGGCAACACCGGCATCGCCGCCAGGAACGTGAGGGCGAGCGCAATGGCACGCAGGCAGCCGCAGGGAGTTTCGCCTCTCTACCGTTACCGCTTCGGCGCTGCCGAGTTCGACGAGGCGCGTCTGGAATTGCGGGTCGGCGGCGTTGCCGTTGAACTGGAACAGCGACCGTTACAGGTCCTGGCCGAGTTGCTGCGCTACCCGGATGAAGTGGTCACGCGCGACGAGCTGTTCGAGACGGTCTGGGCCGGCCGACCGACCGTCGACAACGTGCTGGCCAATGCCGTGGCCAAGCTGCGCAAGGCGCTGGGCGAGACCGAAGGCGCGCGCGTCACGACGCTGCCGCGCATCGGTTACCGCATCGCCGGGCCTGTCGAACGCCATGCGGTGGGACGGAAGCTCGACAGCCAGCTCGAACTGCGCCCCGGCACGCCGGTGCCGGGGCGCGAGCACTTCCTGTTCGAGGCCCAGCTCAATCCTGCGCACAACAGCGAGGTCTGGCTGGCGCGCCACGTCAAGACCCACGAGCCGCGCGTCTACAAATTCTCGCCCGACGGCGAGCATCTGGCGATGCTCAAGCGCGAGGCCACGCTATACCGCGTGCTGGTCGAGAGTCTCGGCGAGCGCGACGACCTGACCCGCATCCTCGACTGGAATTTCGAGACGCCGCCGTTCTTCCTCGAGTGCGAATACGGCGGCCGCGATCTCAAGGCCTGGGCGACCGATCACCTCGCGGCGCTGTCCGTGGACGCGCGGCTCGCGCTGTTCCTGCAGATCGCCGACGCGGTTGCCGCCGCCCACAGCGTCGGCGTGCTGCACAAGGACCTGAAGCCGGCCAACGTTCTGGTCGCGCCACGCAGCCCGGCTGCGAACGGGCTCGGCTGGCAGGTGCGGATCACCGATTTCGGCAGCGGCCGGCTGCTCGACCCGGCGCGCCTGGCCGAGCTGGGCATCACGCAGCTCGGTCTCACCGTCACCCAGAACGTCGGTTCCGATTCCAGCATCGGCACGCCGCTTTACCTCGCGCCAGAACTGCTTGCCGGCCTGGCTCCGACCGTGCAGAGCGATCTCTTCGCGCTGGGCCTGATGCTGTATCAACTCATCGTCGGCGATCTGCAGAGGCCGATGGCCTCGGGCTGGGAACAGGATGTGCCCGATGCGCTGATCCGCGAAGACATCGCCGCCGCCACCGACGGCACCCCGGCACGGCGGCTGGCGAATGTCGCCGAACTGACCGAGCGCCTGAGAACACGGGAAGCGCGCCGGGCCGAGCGTTCCCGGCTGCTGGATATTGAAGCGCGCGCGACGGCAGCGGAGCGGCTGCTGGAACGTGCGCAAGCGCGGCGCCCGTGGGTCATGGCCGCAGCGACGGTGCTCGTCGCCGGGCTCGCTCTCAGCCTCTGGTTTTTTCTCCGCGCGGAGCGGGCGGCCGCCGTTGCTACCGCTACCAACCGCTTTCTCAATGAGGACCTGCTGGGCGCAGGCATCGGGGGCTCTACGGCGTGGTACGAGAAAAATCCGAGCTTGCGCGAGATTCTCGATCTTGCGCGGACGAAACTGGAAGGGCGGTTCGGCAATGAGCCGGCGACGCAGGCGGGCATCCGCATGACACTCGGTCGTGCGTACCGCAGCCTCGGCGACTTCGTCGGCGCCGAGGCGCAGTTGCGCGTCGGCGCCGATCGCTTGCATGCGGTCTACGGACTCGAAGACGAGCGTAGCGTGCTCGCCGATTACGAACTGGCCGGGGTGCTCGCGCGGTTGTCGCGATTCAAGGAAGCCGGCGAGCGTCTGGATGCCGCCGATACCGCGGCCGGCGAACGGCTGGACCGGAAGACTGAAATCGCGCTGCGCGCCAGACTCGCGCGCGGCGGCCTGAACTACCAGCAGTTGCTGCCCAAACCGGCGCTGGCCAGCTATGAAGCGGCCGAACCGCTGCAGCAGGCGCTGCATCCGGACGATGCAGCGCTGTCGGCGCATATCCGGCTGAGTATCGCAGGGTGTTATCTGCGGCTGGGACGCGCGGGCGAAGCCGAGACCATTGCCCGGAAAGTCCTGTCCGGCGAACCTTATACCGAGGAGCGCATCGGCCGAACGCCGCTCGCGCTGGCGCGTCGACATCTCGCCCATGCGCTGCGCGTGCAGGGCAGGTACCCCGAGGCGCTGCCGGTACTCGAGCAGGCGGTGGCCGATCTGGAAAAGACGCTCGGGCCCAATGACCAAATGACCATCGGCGCCCTCAGCGATCTCGGCTATATCTATTCACTGCTGAACCAGACCGGCAAGGCGCTGGAAATCCAGCGCGAGGTTTACGGCCGCTCGGTGAAACGCTGGGGTTCGGACTCTCAATTCACGCTGATCGAGCTGCTCAATCTCGGTGACGCCGAGTCCGAGCTGAAGGACAGGGACTCGGCCTTGACCCATTTGACCGAAGCCGAGCGGGGTCTGGTCAAGGTGTCGGGCGAGCGCAGCCCGGTCGTGCAATCCGCACGCTACAGTCTGGCGCAGGTGCTCAGCGATCTGGGGCGCAAGGAAGAAGCGCTGGCGCTGGTCGAGCGCATCGATCCCGAAGCGTTCAGCGCGGCTGCCACCCAGCGCGGGGCGAAGGCGAAGCTCAAGGCACTGAGAGGCCGGCTCATGATCGACACGGGCAATGCCGGCGCGGGCCTGCCGGTACTTCAGGAGGCGCTGGAGGAGATGGCGCGAGACGGCGTCGCGCTGGACGAGATCGGCCCATTCAAGGAAATCCTGCAAAAGGCGATATTGCGACAGCGGTAGACCGGCCGCCCCCCGGCTGCGTGCACAATGGTGGTCAATGTCATCGAACCGTCATCACCTACAACTCTACTAGCGGGCCGATTCACCAACCCGCCACCATGTCCCTGCCCGCCACCCAGCACTTCTTCAACCGCGAGCTGTCCCTGCTCGAATTCAACAAGCGCGTGCTCGAACAGGCGAAGGACGAGCGCGTGCCGCTGCTGGAGCGGTTGAAGTTCCTCTGCATCTCGTGCTCGAATCTCGACGAGTTCTTCGAGATTCGTGTCGCCGGACTCAAGCAGATGGCGAAGATCGGCACGCCAGCGGCAGGGCCCGACGGCCTGACGCCGAACGAGGTGCTGGTGGCGGTCAGCCGGCATGCGCATGCGCTGGTATCGGAGCAGTACCGGACGCTGAACGAGGTGATGATCCCGGCGCTGGAGCAGGAAAAAATCCGTTTCGTCCGGCGCGCCGAATGGACGCCGGAGCAGGACGTCTGGCTGCGCAATTATTTCGAGAACGAGCTGATGCCGGTGCTGTCGCCGATCGGCCTCGACCCGGCACATCCGTTCCCGCGCATCCTCAACAAGTCGCTGAACTTCATCGTCTCGCTGTCCGGCAAGGACGCCTTTGGCCGCAATATTGGTTATGCGATCGTGCAGGCGCCGCGTGCCCTGCCGCGCCTGATCCGCATTCCGAAGAACGTGCCCGGTTCGGGGCAGTACGACTTCGTGTTCCTGTCGAGCGTGATCCACGCTCATGTCGACCAGCTCTTCCCCGGCATGGCCGCGAGCGGGTGCTTCCAGTTCCGCGTGACGCGCAACTCCGACCTGCTGGTCGACGAGGCCGAGGCCGAGGACCTGCTCGAAGCGCTCGAAGACGAGCTCGAACAGCGCCAGTGGGGCGACACCGTGCGGCTCGAAGTCGCCCACAACTGCCCGGAGCAGATGACGCAATACCTCGCCGAGGAGATGGGCCTCGCCGCCTCCGACATTTACGAGTGCAATGGCCCGGTCAACCTGATGCGGCTGATGGCGATCCCCGATCTGGTGGATCGCCCGGACCTCAAATACGCGCCGTTCACGCCGCGCATGCCGAAGGCGCTGGCCGGCGACCTGTTCGCGGCGATGCGCGGGCGCGATCAGCTTTTGCAGCATCCTTACGACTCGTTCACGCCGGTGCTGGATCTGCTGCGCCAGGCCGCGAAAGACCCGAACGTGCTGGCGATCAAGCAGACGCTGTATCGCACCGGCTCGAAGTCGCCGGTGGCCGAGGCGCTGATCCAGGCGGCGCGTGCCGGCAAGGAAGTGACCGTCGTGGTCGAGCTGCGCGCACGTTTCGACGAGGCCGACAACATCTCGCTTGCGGAGGCGCTGCAGGATGTCGGCGCGCATGTCGTCTATGGCGTGGTCGGCTACAAGACGCACGCCAAGATGATGCTGATCGTGCGCCGCGAGGAGCCCTCGCAGACGCCGGGCGGCGGCGGCGGTCTGCGTCAGTACGCGCATCTCGGCACCGGCAACTACCATCCGCGCACCGCGCGCGCCTACACCGACTACGGCCTGCTGACCGCCGATCCGATGATCTGCAAGGACGTGCATAACGTCTTCCTGCAGCTCACCAGTCTCGGCAAGGTCAACAAACTCACCCGGCTGTTGCAATCGCCGTTCACGCTCGCCAAGGGCCTGCGCGAAAAGATCGAGCACGAAGCGGCGCAGGCTGCCAGGGGCAAGAAGGCGCGCATCATCGCGAAGATGAACGGGCTGGTCGAAGCCGAGATGATCCAGACGCTGTACCAGGCCTCGCAGGCCGGCGTACAGATCGACCTGATCGTGCGCGGCATGTGTGCACTGCGGCCCGGCGTGCCGGGGCTGTCCGAGAACATCCGCGTGCGTTCGATCATCGGCCGCTTTCTCGAACACCACCGCGTTTTTCATTTCCACAACGGCGGCGAGGACGAAGTCTGGCTGTCGAGCGCGGACTGGATGGAGCGCAATCTCTATCGCCGGGTCGAGATCGCGTTTCCGCTGCTCGACAAGAAGATCCGTGAGCGCGTCCTCGAACAGCTCCACGCCTATCTCGACGACACCGCTCAGAGCTGGTTGCTGCAGGCCGATGGCAGCTACCTGCGTGCCGAGAGCAAACCCGACGCGAAGGCCGTGCAGGTCCGCCTGCTCGAAGAACTGATCGGCGTGGCGGCAGCGGAGCCCGAGCTGCGGCTGAAGGCGATCACGGGCAAGCGCAAGAAGGCAGCGAAGACGTAAGAAAGAGCGCAGAAGTCGAAAGCCCTTCGCCCTTCGCCCTTCGCCCTCCGGGCGAGGGGCGTCACGACGCCGTCGAAGATTGCGAACGGCCGGTGACCGCGTCCGCATCGTTCAACGCGCGCGTCATACAATCGCGACAGCATCGCAGCGGACGCGCCGGCCAGAGGAGTCGGGCGCACTGCCCATAGCGCTGCCGACTTTGATCCGGGAGCTTTCCATGTCATTGCCCCGCGCGCCGGTGTTGATCGCCTGCGCCTGCCTGCTGTCCGGTGCGCTTGCCGCGCGGGCCGAGCCTGTGGCGACTGCACCGCTGAGCCTGCGCGAGGCGATTACGGCGGCGCTGCGCGACAACCCGGAACTGCGCGGCTTCGCTTATGAACTGAAAGTCCAGGATGGCCGCGTCGCGCAGGCGGCGCTCGCGCCGGCGCCGGAACTTGGCTTCACTGCCGAGAACTTCGCCGGTACCGGCGCCGTACGCGGCTTTACCGCGACCGAATTCACGCTGACCCTGAGCCAGCTCGTCGAACTCGGCGACAAACGTGCGCGCCGTATCGATGTCGCCGACGCCGGGCGCGGACTGATCGAAGCCGAGCAGGCGACACGCCAGCTCGATCTGCTCGCCGACGTGGTCCGGCAGTTCATTGCCGTCGCGGCCGATCAGGAACGGCGCGGGCTTGCGCAGCGCGCGGTGCAGCTGGCCGAAGAGACGCAGCGCGCCGTCGAGTCGCGCGTGAAGGCGGCGCGCTCGCCGCTGGCCGAAGGCAGCCGTGCGCGGATCGCGCTGGCGCGTGCGCAGCTCGCCGCAGCGCAGACCGAGCACTCGCTCGTGGCGGATCGCCGGCAGCTCGCGGCACTCTGGGGCGACGACGCACCGCGCTTCGAAACCGTGGCAGCCGACCTTTACACGCTGCCGCCCACCGACTCTTTCGAGGCGCTCGCGGTGCGACTCGAACGCAATCCCGATCTCGCGCGCTACCTCAGCGAAGCACGGCTGCGCGATGCCGAAGTCCATCTCGCCATCGCCGCGCGCACGCCGGACGTGCAGTTCGGCGCCGGCATCCGCCGCCTGCAGGTCGGCAGCGACGAGGCACTGGTGTTCTCGGCCGCTGTGCCACTGAACTTCGGCGCGCGGCGCAACCAGGGTGCCATCGCCGAAGCGCAGGCCCGGCGCGAGCGCGTCGATCTCGATCGCAGCGCGGCCCGGCTGTGCGTGCGCACCGCGCTGTTCGGGCTGTATCAGCAACTTTTGCAGGCGCGAGCGACCAGCGAGGGGCTCGTGAACGACATCCTGCCGCAGGCCGAGGCGGCGCTCAAGGAAACCGAGTACGCGTGGCAGCGTGGCCGCTATTCGTATCTCGAATGGGTCGACGCCCAGCGCGAGCTGCTCGGCCTGCGCCAGCAGCGCGTCGATGCAGCCGCCGAATACCACCGTCTGCTCGCCGAGATCGAACGACTGACCGGCGAGCCGCTGGCGCGGCAGCCATGAGGACGACGATGCGCATGAAAATCCTGCCCGCTGCCGCCGCTTTCCTGCTCGTGCTCGCGCCGACCGGCTGCGGGCGTGACCAGCCGGTGGCACCCACGACGGCCGCAGCGCCGGCGTCCGCGCCGAAAACGGCAGCGGTCGCGCACATCTCGAGACACGCGGCCGAAACGGTCGACATCGCGCTCGCGAATGCTGGCCCGGCCGAGATCGGCGAAACGCTGGCGTTGTACGGTGTGGTCAAACCAAACGCTGAGCGCGTGCGCGAAGTCATCGCGCGCTTTCCCGGCACCGTGCGCAGTGTGCACAAGGCCATCGGCGACGTCGTGAAGCAGGGCGAAACGCTGGCGACGATCGAAAGCAACGAGAGCCTGCAAACCTATCCGGTCACGGCGCCCATTGCCGGTATCGTCACCGCGCGCGAGGCCGATCCCGGCGAGCAGGCTGGCAGCGAGGTGCTGTTCACGATCGCCGATCCGTCATCGGTCTGGATCGAACTGAGCCTGTTTCCGGCCGACGCCGGGCGCGTTCACGCCGGGCAGACCGTCCGTATCGCCGCCGTCGACGGCGGTCTGAAAAGCACCGGGAAAATCGGCCTCGTCGGTGTCTATGGCGGCGGCGCCAATCCGGCGTTGACGGCGCGCGTGCAACTGCCGAATCCCGAGCGGCGATGGACACCGGGGCTGTTCGTCAATGGCGCGGTGGAGCTGTCGAAA
>JAYWBB010000123.1:0-3733 GCA_043781855.1 Nevskia sp.
TCGCGACGTTCTTCAACCAGCCGAACAGCGATCAGCAGGCAGTACTGGTGTTTCTGCGGTCCTTGTAGCGGGCTCGGAGAGCAGAAAAACCGGTTCACCGACTTGCGAGTGCGGTGAACCCGTTGCATGAGAATCAGGCCAGCCGAAAGGCTGGCCTTTTTTGGATTCGCCCATCCAGTCGAGCAAGGCCAAGCGTCTGTGCGCTCAGCTCGCCGCAACGCCGCGCGCTATTTGAGCGCGCGCGTAAGCCAAAAGATCGTCGTGGATCTCAACACCCGAGAGATCATGCATTTTCTTGGTGCGCTGGCCGTTGCCGCTAAGCACTAGAACAGGGCGTGCACCGGCGGCACGCGCGGCTTCCAAATCGGAGATCGAGTCGCCCACGAACGGCACTCCGTCCAGGCTGATCTGAAGGCGCCGCGCGAGGTCCTTGAGCATGCCCGGCGCCGGCTTGCGCTTGTCGCTGGAGTCGTCCGGGTGCTCGGGCGCGAATTCGATGCCGTCGATACGCCCGCCAAGTTCTGCCACGGCGCGCTGCAAGTGCTCGTGGATCGCAAACAGCGTGTCGAAATCGAGCAGGCCACGTCCGATACCCGACTGGTTGCTGGCGATGAAGACGCGGTAACCCGCCTGACACAGCAACGCAATCGCTTCGAGACTGCCGGGAATCGGGCGCCACTCGACAATGGACTTGATGAAGTCCGGGGAGTCTTCGTTGATGACGCCGTCGCGGTCGAGGATGACGATTTTCATCGGCGGACTGTGCCGGTCATGAACGACGACCGTCAAGAAAAAGCGACCACGGCTGCGGGAACCGTGGCCGCTCAAAGGCGTTGCTATTCGGTGACGATGATCGTCCCGTTCATGTCCTCATGGCCGGAGCCGCAGAAGATGTCACAGAGGAAGGTGAAGGTGCCGACCTTGGACGGCGTGAATCGCACGTGCGTGACCTGGCCTGGCACGATGCTCTCGCGCATCTGGAAGTCCGGCATGTTGAAGCCCATGACGACGTCGAGCGTGCTCAGCTCGATATCCACCGGCTCGCCCTTTTTCAGCGTCAGCTCTTTCGGCATGAACTCGTAGCGGTGCGCGGACACCTTGATCAACTTCGCCGACTTCGGCTTGTCGCCGTTGGCCCAGGCCGCGACGCCGAAGCCCAGGGCGCCGCAGGCGACGATCGACCCGGCAATGCCGAGGCCTTTGATGAAGCGTCGAGTCATCACGTGATTCTCAGGCCTTGATCGGCAGTTCTTTGATCTCGAACTTCTCGCGCTCGGCCTCGATTTCCCGGAAGCCAAGCCCCTTGTACGGCGCAGCCGCGTCCCAGGGCACCGGCATCTTTTTCGGCACTGACAGCGGCGCTGGCAGCGGCCACATCAGGCCGTTCGCGGAGTGATGCGCGATATGGCCGGTCATGTGGTGATTTTCCTGGTGGATATGCCCGTAGAACACGGTGACGTACTCGAACGGCAGCAACAGATCGATGGCCTTGGCGCCGTCCGGCGTGGCCCAGTCCCAGCTCGGCGCGAGATCGAACAGCGGCCGGTGCGTGAGCACGACGATGCGCTGTTCCTTGTCGAGTTTCGAAAGGTCCTTTTGCAGCCACGCCAGCTGCTCCTCGCCGATGGTCGCCATCGGATCGGAGACGTTGTCGAGCGCGATGAAGTGCACGCCTTTGTGATCGAAGCTGTAGTAGGTCTCGCCGAAGAATTCCTTGAAGGCCGCGCCGCGGTCGAGCGACGCGTCGTGTTCGCCGGCCAGATAGCGGATGTTCTGGACCTTGAGGTCTTTCACGATGTCGCGGAACTCGGTCATGCGCTTGCGGCGCACGGCGGCGTCGTCCGTGGTCTGCGTGAGATCGCCGGTGAAGACGATGAAATCCGGCGGCGTCGGCAATGCGTTGACCTCGGCAATGGCCTTTTTCAGCGTGCCTTCGAAATCCGGATTGATCGCCGGATTGTTGAAACCCCAGTGCACGTCGGACAATTGTACGAAGTAAAATTCTTCCGCCGCCGCCTTGGCGCCCTTCTTCTTGCCCGCCGCGAAAGCCGGTGCGGCGAACCCGCCCAGTGCCGAGGCGAAGACCACGCCGCCATAGCTGGCCAGGCGCAAAAAATCTCGTCGATCGATCGATCCTTTCATCTTGCTTCAAACTCCATGGAGATATTGTCCTTGAATGGACCGTATTGCATACCTGTTGCTAGTAGCGGATATTCCCCGGGCGACGCCAAAAAAAGCTCAAGGGAATAAAACAGGCGTCGTCCGAGTCTCTTGAACCACATGGAGTTCTCTTGAGCGACGAAACGACCGTCCAGCGCTTCAGCGCGATGGCGGAAAAGCATATGGACGCCGCCTACAACCTCGCGCGGTGGCTCACGCGCAACCCGCAGGATGCGGATGATGTCGTGCAGGAAGCCTATCTCCGTGCATTCCGCTATTTCGGCACCTTCCGCGGTGACGACGGCCGCGCCTGGCTGCTGACGATCGTGCGAAACACTTGCTACACGTGGTTGAAACAGAATCGCCATGGCGATACCGACGTGGAATACGACGAGGCCGACGCGAGTCGTCAGGGCAAGGAGGATCGCGAATCGCCTCTGCATGGCACCGATCCGCAAACACTTTTGCTGCGGGCGGCGGACGGCGAGCGGATCGATGCGGCCATCCGCAAATTGCCGACGGAGTTCCGCGAAGTCCTCGTGCTGCGCGAGTTGGAAGAGTTGTCCTATCAGGATATTGCGGCGGTCGCCGGTATTCCGATCGGGACCGTGATGTCGCGCTTGTCGCGAGCGCGGCTGCACCTGCGCCGCATTCTGCAAACGATGGAGCACCAATGATGACGATGCAATGCGCGCAGGCGCGTCCGCTGCTGCCGGCTTACGGCGAGCTCGATGTACCGCACGCACTGGCACTGGAAGCCCATCTCGCCGGCTGCCCGGCCTGCAGTGAGGCGCTGCACGCCGAGCGCGCGCTCGGCGAGGCACTGCGCGCGCATGCGCCTTACCACCGCGCGCCGGAAGCGCTGCGCGCGCGGTTGCGCACGAGTCTGCCGCCGGCGCCGCAGGGGGTCTTACAGAGCCCGGTAACCGTCGCCGCAGCATCGGCGCGGCGTCGGCAACGTGTACTGCGGCAATGGGCGATGCCGCTCGCGGCGGCGTTCGTACTGACGATCGGTCTGAACGCGTTGCTTGCGGGCCAGCGCGAAAAGGGGCTCGTTGTCGATGAAATCGTCGCCGGCCACGTGCGCTCGCTGCTGGCTGCGCATCTCGATGATGTCGTCTCGTCCGACCAGCACACGGTCAAGCCCTGGTTCGCCGGCAAGCTCGACTACGCGCCGCCGGTGCACGACCTTGCGCTCAAGGGCTATCCGCTCGCCGGCGGCCGGCTCGACTACGTCGGCAACCGGACGGTCGCCGCGCTCGACTACCGGCGGCGCCAGCACATCATCAATCTCTATGTCTGGCCGGCCGAGAAAGCCGGGCGGTCGACGCCGCTGGCGACGACACGCTCCGGCTACAACCTCGAACACTGGACCGACGACGGCATGAACTGGTGGGCGGTGTCAGATCTCAGCGCGGACGAATTGCGCAGCTTCGCGGACCTTTTGCGGGCAACCACCGAGCGGCCGCCAGCCTAAGGATGCTCTGAAAAAGCAGTTAAACCCTTCTCCCTCCGGGAGAAGGGCAGGGATGAGGGACTTTCAATCAAAAACTTACTTTAATTTGAAAGTCCC
>JAYWBB010000124.1:0-11115 GCA_043781855.1 Nevskia sp.
AACGGCTACAGCCTTTGGCAGCTGGTCGTCTACGCGCTGAAGCTGGGCACGATCGGCTTCGGTGGGCCGGTGGCGCTGATCGGCTACATGTACCGCGATCTGGTCGAGACGCGACGCTGGATCAGCGAGGCCGATTACAAGGAGGGCCTGACGCTCGCGCAGCTCATGCCCGGGCCGCTCGCGGCGCAGCTCGCGATCTATCTCGGCTACGTTCACTACCGCGTGCGCGGCGCGACACTGGTCGGCATCGCTTTCGTGGCGCCTTCGTTTCTGATGGTCGTTGCCCTTGGCTGGCTGTACCAGCGCTTTGGCGGCCTGAGCTGGATGCAGGCGGTGTTTTACGGCGTCGGCGCGGCGGTCATCGGCATCATCGCCATCAGCGCCTACCGGCTGACGACGAAGAACATCGGCCGCGATCGCCTGCTGTGGGCGATTTATCTGGTGAGCGCGGCGTTGACCGCGATCACGGCGCGCGAAGTGGTGTGGATTTATCTCGGCGCCGGAATCCTTGTCTGGCTGCTGCGCGCGCCGCCGGCCACACCGCTCGCGCCGGGCTCGGTCAATGCGCTCACGCTTGCGGCGCCGATGGCCGGCAGCGTCGACTGGCCCCTGCTCGCCCAGCTCGGCGCGTTCTTCGCGAAGGCCGGCGCGCTGGTCTTCGGCAGCGGGCTGGCGATCGTGCCGTTTCTTTACGGCGGCGTCGTCGCCGAGCACCACTGGCTGAACGAACAGCAGTTCATCGACGCCGTCGCGGTGGCGATGATCACGCCGGGGCCGGTGGTGATTACCGTCGGCTTCATCGGCTATCTGATCGCGGGGCTGCCCGGCGCGCTGACGGCGGCCATCGCGACCTTTCTGCCCTGCTATCTGTTCACCGTGCTGCCGGCGCCGTACTTCAAGAAGTACGGCAAGCGGCCGGCCATCGTCGCGTTCGTGAACGGCGCGACCGCCGCTGCGATCGGCACCATCGCCGGCTCGGTCATCGTGCTCGGCCGGCGTTCGGTGATCGACCTGCCGACGCTCGCGCTGGCGCTGGGAACCGCGCTGCTGTTGATGAATTTGAAGAAACTGCCGGAGCCGCTGATCGTGCTTGGCGCGGCGCTGATCGGGCTCGTGGTGTATCCGTCCGCCGGATGACGACCACCCGCCGCACTGGCACACTCCAAACCATTCCATTCAAGGACGCCGCCATGCGCCGCCTGTTCGCCCCGCTGTTCGTCTTCTTCGCGCTCGCGGCGCAGGCTGGTGAAGCGCCGAAAACGCTGACGCTGGCGGTAGCCGCGAACATGGCTGCCTGTGTCGAGGCGCTCGACGCCGAATTCGCGAAGCAGCATCCGGGCGTGGCGATCAAGGTCGCGACCGGCTCGTCCGGCAACTTCTTCGCCCAGATCAGGAACGGCGCGCCATTCGAGGTTTTCATCTCGGCCGACATGGACTATCCACGCAAGCTGGTCGCCGCCGGACTGGCCCAAGGCGATACGCTCAGGCTCTACGCACTCGGCCGGCTGGCGCTGTGGACCAATACGCCGGGCATCAACCCGGGCCGCGGCCGCACCGTCTTCACGGCGGCCTCGACGACCAGGATCGCGATCGCGAATCCCGAGACGGCGCCCTATGGCCGCGCGGCGATGATCGCGATGCAGAATCTCAACGTCGCCGACGCCGCGAAAGACAAGCTCGTGATCGGCGAAAGCGTCGCGCAGGCCGTGCAGTTCGTGCAGACCGGCAACGCCGAGATCGGCCTCGTGCCGTATTCGCTGCTGATCGCGCCGCCACTGAAAGGTGTCGGCATCTACATCCTGCTGCCGGGTGGCAGTTATCCGTTGATCGAGCAGGGTGCGGTCGTCACGCAGAAGGGAGCGGCGAATCCGCTCGCGAAGGCTTATGCCGAATTCCTCGGCTCGGATGCGGCGCGTGCGATCCTGGAGGAGAACGGCTACGAGCTGCCGGCCGCCGCGGCGCCGTCGGGCAAGAAGGCGCATTGAGTTTCGCACTGACGCCGGAACTCTGGCAGGCGCTCTGGCTGACCATTCGGCTGGCCGGCACCAGTACGCTGATCCTGCTGCTGATCGCAGTGCCGCTCGCCGGCTGGCTCGACCGCACGCGCTCGCACGCCGCACCCGTGATCGAGGCGATGGTGACCTTGCCGATCGTGCTGCCGCCGACCGTGATCGGCTTCTATCTGCTGGTCGCGTTCGGCAGCCAGAGTCCGCTGGGTCGCGCCTGGATCGATACCTTCGGCCACTCGCTGGCGTTCAGCTTTCCGGGCCTCGTGGTCGGCTCGGTGATCTACAGCCTGCCGTTCGCCGTGCAGCCGATCCAGACCGCGTTCCGCGATGTCGATGCCGCCTTGATCGAAGCCGCCTGCGCCCTCGGCGCGCGTGCGCGGCAAGTGTTCTGGCGCGTCGTTGTGCCGGTGGCGCGCAACGGTATCCTCACCGGCGCAGCCTTGAGCTTTGCGCACACGATGGGCGAATTCGGCGTGGTGCTGATGCTCGGCGGCAACATTCCCGGTGTCACCCGCGTGGCTTCGATCGCGCTGTATGACGAGACCCAGAAGCTGAACTATCCGGTCGCGCACGCCTACGCGCTGATGCTGATCGCAATCTCGCTCGTGATGCTGATGCTGATCGCGCGCCTGCGCCGCGATGCGGGCGAGCGACCCCGTCCTCGCTGAGCGCCTTACGGACAGGGAATGGTAAAACGCTTGTGGATCGCCTCGATGCCGGCGACCACTTCCTTGTCGAGCTTCAGAGCGTGCGAGGCGATGTTGCTGCGCAGCTGCGCCATGGTCGTTGCGCCGATGATATTGGTCGTCGTGAACGTGCGTGAGGTGACCCAGGCCAGCGCCATCTGCGAGAGTTCCAGGCCGTGCTTCTGCGCGAGCGCCAGGTATTCGCGCGTCGCCAGTTCCCCCTGTTCGCCGTTGTAGCGGCTGAAGCGCGTGAACAGCGTCAGGCGGGTGCCCTCGGGCTTCGCGCCGTGCAGGTATTTTCCGGTCAGCACGCCGAACGCGAGCGGCGAATAGGCGAGCAGGCCGATTTTCTCGCGGTGCGTGAATTCGGCGAGGCCGACCTCGAAACTGCGGTTCAGCAGGCTGTACGGATTCTGGATCGAGACCGGTCGTGGCAGGTTGTTCTCGCGGCTGGTGCGCAGGTACTCCGCGACACCCCAGGGCGTCTCGTTCGACAGCCCGATGTGCCGCACCTTGCCGGCTTTCACCAGCTCGCCGAGCGCGCTGTGCGTTTCCTCGATGGCAGCCGCCGCGCGCTCCTCGCTCGCGCGATAGCCAAGCTGGCCGAAGTAGTTGGTGCTGCGCGCCGGCCAGTGCACCTGGTAGAGATCGATGAAATCGGTCTTGAGCCGCGTCAGGCTCGTATCGCAGGCGGCGAGCACGCTGGCGCGATCAAGCCTGGCGCCACCACGAATCCAGCTCATCTCGCCGGGGCCGGCGATCTTGGTCGCGAGCACGACCTTGTCGCGCGTGCCGCGGGCTTTGAGCCAGGTGCCGATGTACTGCTCGGTGCGGCCCTGCGTTTCGGGCTTCGGCGGCACCGGATACATCTCGGCGGCGTCGATGAAGTTGATGCCCTGCGCGAGCGCATAGTCGAGCTGCTCGTGCGCCTCGTTTTCCGTGTTCTGCTCACCCCAGGTCATCGTGCCGAGGCCGATGGCGGTCATTTCGAGGTCGGTGTTACCGAGCTTGCGGGTTTCCATAGATAGCGACTCCTGTGGGTTTCAAAGCTTGATGAATTCGAGGTCGGCCACGTCATGGCCGAGACGCAGGCCGCGCTGTTCGAAGCGCGTCAGCGGCCGGTCTTCCGGGCGCGGCACAAAGCGGCCGTCCGGGCTGCAATTGCGCAGGCGCGGTTCCTGCGCCAGCACGTCGAGCATGTGCAGAGCGTACGGCGCCCAATCGGTCGCGAGCCAGAAGCGGCCGCCCGGCGCCAGTGCCGCGACGACACTCGCGACGAACGCCGGCTGCACGATGCGGCGCTTGTGATGCCGGGTCTTGTGCCAGGGGTCCGGGAACAGCAGCAGGATTTCGGCGAAGCTGTCCGGCGGCGCGCCTTGAAGCAGGAACTCGGCGGCGTCGGCGCACATCACGCGAACGTTGCCGAGACCGCGCTGCTCGATTTCCTGCAGCAGCCGACCGACGCCGGGGCGATGCACTTCGGCGCCGACGAAATCCATTTCCGGCCGCGCCGTCGCCGCCTGGATCAGGCGCTCGCCGTTGCCGAAGCCGATCTCGAACGAGCGCGGCGCGACGCGGCCGAAGAGGCCGTCGAAGTCCAGTGGCGGCAAAGGCAGCACGTGCTCGCCGTCAGGGAAAGCGCCGAGGCCATAGCGCGGCCAAAGACGCGTCAGTGCATCGGCCTGGGCATCGGTCAGCCGGCCTTCGCGGCGCACGAAGCTGCGGATCGCGCGCCGGCGCCGCGCCGCGCTCACGACATCGGGCACGGCTTCGATCAAGCGATGCCACCATCGAGCGGCGATGAAGCCGAGGCGTAGCGGCGACGCGGCATGCGCCCCGCGCGAAAGGCTTCGCGGCCGGCGATGATCGCGTGCTTCATTGCGCTCGCCATCAACACCGGGTTCTTCGCCTCCGCAATCGCGGTGTTCATCAGCACGCCAGCGCAACCCAGCTCCATGGCGATCGCCGCGTCGCTTGCGGTGCCGACACCGGCATCAACGATGATCGGCACCTTCGCATTTTCGACGATGGTCAGGATGTTGTAGCGGTTCTGGATGCCAAGCCCCGAACCGATCGGTGCGGCGAGCGGCATCACCGCAACACAGCCGAGCTCTTCGAGGCGCTTGGCGAGGATCGGGTCGTCGCTGGTGTAGACCATCACGTCGAAACCTTCCTTGACCAGTTGCTCGGCCGCCGCGAGGGTTGCGACGACATCCGGGAACAGCGTCTTCGGATCCCCGAGCACTTCGAGCTTCACGAGCTTGTGGCCATCGAGCAATTCGCGCGCAAGCCGGCAGGTGCGGATTGCGTCTTCAGCGGTGTAGCAGCCGGCCGTGTTCGGCAGGATCGTGTAGCGATCCGGCGGCAGCACGTCGAGCAGGTTCGGCTCGCCGGGTTTCTGGCCAATGTTGGTTCGGCGGATCGCCACCGTGACGATCTCCGCATCGCTGGCATCGCTGGCGCGGCGCGTCTCGTCGAGGTCCTTGTACTTGCCGCTGCCGACCAGCAGCCGCGAACGGTAGCGGCGGCCCGCGACGATCAGCACGTCATCGGCGCGTGCGAGGGGTTCAGCCTGGGTCATTGTTGCGTCCTCGGATAGTGATTCGTGTTGCCATCCATGGCGAGACGGCGTCCTTGCTCTGCCGCGCTCGCAGCGAGGGCTCACCCTCCCCCGATGGCCCGGACGATTTCGACGCGATCCGCAGCGCGCAGCGGCTCCGCGGCCCAGGCGCTGCGCGGCACGATTTCGCCATTCCGTTCGATCGCAACGCGCTGCCCGTGCAGGCGCAGACGGGCAACGAGATCGGCGAGCGTGGCGCCTTCGGGCGCGTCCTGGAGCTCACCGTTGACGACGATCTGCATGGTGGGGCGATTTCGCGAGCGAGGCCGCAAGTTTACCCGAAGGCTGCCGTTAATCCGGAATAGGCGCCGCCACGCTCGGCGACGCGCCTATAGTCCGGCGCCTCGACGACCGCATCGGGCGCGAGCTGACCCGCGCGAAACGGCGGTTGGCCGCAAACCATCGGAACGGATCTCATATGGACTTCGCGCTCGTCATTCAAGCGTTCGACGACAGCTGCCTGCGCTGGCTCAACAACTACATGCTGCGTTCGCCGCTGTTCGACAAGATCATCGAGCGCCTGCTCAACGCCGACGAGCTGAAGTTCGGCGTCCTCATCGCGGTGTTCTGCTGGCTCTGGTTCAAGCGCGACGGCGATCGGCGCGAACGTCGCGCCGGGGTGACGGTCGCCATCGCCGGCGGTCTCGTCGGCATGGTCTTCGCGCGCCTTTTCGCCCTGCTGCTGCCGTTCCGCGAACGGCCGCTGGCGCGCAGCGATCTCGGCTTCCCGTTCGCCCTGCCCGCGGATTTCGAGACGCCGCTGCGAACCTGGAGCGCGTTTCCGAGCGATCACGCCGTCCTGGCGTTCGCACTGGCCACGGGGCTCTGGCTGATCTCGCGACGGCTTGGTGCGATCGCGTTTCTGCATGCGTTCTTCGTGATCGGCCTGCCGCGCGTCTACTTTGGCCTGCATCATCCCAGCGACGTGATCGTCGGCGCCGTATTCGGAATCCTGGTGACGCTGCTGGTGAACCAGGCGCCGCTGCGAGAGCGGCTGGTCGATGCGACGCTGCGCTTTGAAGCCCGCGCGACGGGGCCGTTTTACGCCGCCAGCTTCCTTCTCTTGCACGAGATGGCGATTGTCTTCGCCAGCCTGCGCGCGCTCGCGCAGTCCTCGTTCAAACTGCTGCGAATCGTGATCGGATGACGGCGCGCGGCGGCGGTTCGTCGTCAGGTAGAATACGGTCGCAAAAGCGGGTGTAGTTCAATGGTAGAACTGCAGCTTCCCAAGCTGCTAGCGTGGGTTCGATTCCCATCACCCGCTCCAGCCCCAGCTTCGTCGCGACTCAGGCTGCGTCGTCCTCGACCGGCAGCGGGCCAGCAGGCGTCGGCTGCGCTTCGGCCGCTGGCAGCGCTTCGACCCCGCGCAACCGACGTTCGATGGCCCGTGAGCGCTTGCCGGTTTCGTCGATCTGGTTGCTCGCTTCGTCGAGTTTCTTCTTGACCTTCTCGAGCACATCGCCGAACTTCGCGAACTCGGTCTTGACGGCCCCGAGTATCGACCAGACCTCGCCCGAACGCTTCTGGATCGCCAGCGTGCGGAAACCCATTTGCAGGCTGTTCAGCAACGCCGTCAGCGTGGTCGGACCGGCGACCGTCACGCGGAATTCGCGCTGCAGCAACTCGCTCAAGCCGGGCCTGCGGATGACTTCGGCGTAGAGGCCTTCGGTCGGCAGGAACATCAGCGCGAAGTCGGTCGTGTGCGGCGGCTCGACGTATTTGTCGCGAATCTTCCGCGCTTCGTTCTTGATCTGCGTTTCCAGTTGCCGGCCGGCGTCGGCGACGCCCTCCGCGTCGCCGCGATCCTGGGCGTCGAGCAGGCGCTCGTAGTCCTCGCGTGGAAACTTGGCGTCGATCGGCAGCCACACGGGCTGGTCCTCGGCGTCGCGTCCCGGCAGCCGGATCGCGAATTCGACGCGCTCGCTGCTGCCCGGCCGCGTGGCCCGGTTCGCTTCGTACTGCTCGGCGACGAGAACCTCTTCGAGCAGGCTGCCCAGTTGCACTTCGCCCCACATGCCGCGCGTCTTGACGCCGGTCAGCACGCGCTTGAGACCATCGACACCGGCCGCCAGCGACTGCATCTCGCCCAGGCCCCGCTGCACCTGTTCGAGCCGCTCGCTGACCCGCGTGAAGGCCTCGCCGAGCCGCTGTTCGAGCGTGACGTTGAGTTTTTCGTCGACCGTGCGCCGCATCTCCTCGAGCTTGGCGGTGTTGTCGGCCTGGATCGCCGCGAGGCGCGTCTCGACCGTGCCGCGCAGCTCCTGCATGCGCTGCGCATTGGCCTCGCTCAAGGACCCGAGCTGCTGCGCCAGTGACTCGCCGAAACGGTGCAGGGTCGTCGCCTGCTGTTCGCGTCCGGTGCCGGCATCGAGCAGCATTGCCTGCTGGCGCTCGTCGACGCGTTTGCCCAGCGCTTCGAGCTGCCGAGCAAAGGTTTCGAGCTGCGCATTGAGCTGCCGCCCGAGCACATCGTTTTGCGCCGCGAGCGTCTGTCCGAACTGCGCGAGCGCGGTCGCCAGTTCCTGCCGCTGGCGGCCGCTCAGCTCGGCGTTTTCGCGCCGTGTCTGCGCGGCTTCGTCGCGCAGCAGCGAGTCGAGGCGCGCAGCAGCGCGGGTGCTGTCGTCGATTGCCGCGCGCGCGCGCAAGCTCGTCCAGGCCGCAAACGCGGCTGCGATGGCCGCGACTGCGGCAACGATCAGGCTGAAGGTTTCGGCATCGCTCATGCCGCGATTGTACGGGCGGCAGGCTGTCGCCGCCGTTGCGGTTCGGTCGTCTTTCTTAGGCGACTTTCTTGCGCGAATAGGCCAGCAGGAATTGCATCTGGTCCGCCAGAATCCGGCGATTGCTGAGGATCAGGTATTCGGCCAGGTTCGGGATGTACGGCACCGCCAGCAGCTTCATGCCGGCTTCCTCGGGCGTGCGGTCGTCCTTGTGCTGATTGCAGTTGCGGCAGGCCGTGACGCAGTTTTCCCAGACGCTGTCGCCGCCACGCGAGGCCGGCAGGACGTGGTCGCGTGTCAGCTCGTTAGGGGAGAATTGCCGACCGCAGTAAAGGCAGAGATTGCGGTCGCGCTGGAACAGCGTGCGGTTGGTCAGGAGCGGCGCGTTGCCGCCGTTGTGGCGGCGCGAGCGGTCGGCCACCGCGATGATCGAACCGATCTGCAATTCCGAGGTGAGGCCGGTGCGCGCGTTGACGCCGCCACGGATCATGAAGCGTTCAGCGCCGGCTTCCCAGCGCACGCAGTCGCGAGCGTACAGCGTGGCGGCAGTCTGCCAACGAATCCAACCGACCGGCATGCCGCCAATATCGAGCTTGAGGATCGAGTGCATCATGATGGCCAAACTGTAGCCGACTTTGGCGGTTTTGTGTGCAGATTTGAAAGCTTGCGCGAACCTATGCAGGTTGCATGACAACAAGACAGCGGAAGTCCGTGCTGTTGTTCAGCGCGTCAGGATCACGCGATAACGCGCCTTGCCGGCGCGCAGATGCTCGACTGCCGCGTTGACGTCGCGCATCGGAAAAAACTCGGCCTGCGGTGCAATGCCGTGACGCGCGGCGAAGTCGAGCATCGTCCGCGTCGTCGCCGGGCTGCCCATCGGCGAGCCGGACATCGACTTCTGATTGCCGAATAGCGCCTGCGGTCGCACATCCATCGGCGCGAGCACCGCACCGACGAAATGCAACCGGCCGCGCGGCGCGAGTGTCGCGAGATAGGCCGGCCAATCCAGCCCGACGTTGACCGTGACCAGGATGAACTCGAGGCTGCCTGCAAGCTTCGCCAGCGCGGCTCTATCGTCGGTCGCGACGACCTTGTGCGCACCGAGCTTCAAGGCCTCGTCACGCTTGGCCTCGCTCGAAGTGAACGCGATGACTTCGCAGCCCCAGGCGCGCAGGAACTTGAGCGCAAGATGGCCAAGGCCGCCGATGCCGATGACGCCGACGCGGTCGGTCGGCTTCACGCCGAACTGCACGAGCGGATTGAACACGGTGATGCCGCCGCAGAACAGCGGACCGGCAGTCCTGGCGTCCACACCGTCGGGCAATGGAATGGTCCAGACCCAGTGCGCGCGCACGCGGTCGGCGAACCCGCCGTGACGACCGACGATCATGCTCTGCGCCGAGGCGCAGAAGTTGTGATCGCCGGAGAGGCAGGGCCGGCAATGCGTGCAGCTCGACGCGAACCAGCCGAGCCCGACTCGCTGGCCGACCTTGAGACCTTTCACCTGCTCGCCCATCGCGACGATGGTCCCGACGATCTCGTGGCCCGGCACCAGCGGGAAGGTGCTGCGGCCCCACTCGGCATCGATCATCGAAAGATCCGAATGGCAGACGCCGCAATGCTCGACGGCAACCTCGACCTGCTCTGCCGCCAGCGGCCCCGGATCGTACTCGAAGGGCTGGAGCGGTCCGCCGGCGACTTTCGTGGCGTAGGCTTGGATCGGTGCCGGCATGTGCGTCTCCGCTGACGAAGTTGAAGGAATCACCCGGCGACAGCACACGAACGAGCCGCCCGACGGCTGTTGAAAACCTTACCATGCGCTGCACTATTCAAAGGTGCCCACAACGGGCACGATTCCGGAGGCTCCATGAAATTACTGCACACCATGCTGCGCGTCGGCGATCTCGATCGCTCCGTCAATTTCTACAAGGACGTGATCGGCATGAAGCTGATCTCGCGACGGGATTATCCGGACGGAAAATTCACGCTGGCGTTCCTCGGTTTTCAGGATCGCGTCGACGGCGAACAGCTCGGCGCGGAACTCGAACTCACCCACAACTGGGATACGAGTCGCTACGAACTGGGGAACGCCTATGGCCATGTTGCACTCGAAGTGGACGATGCCTACAAGGCCTGCGATCTGGTGAAGCAGCGCGGCGGCAAGGTCGTGCGCGAAGCGGGGCCGATGAAGCACGGCACCACGGTCATCGCCTTCGTCGAAGACCCCGACGGTTACAAGATCGAATTCATCCAGAGCAAGACCGGCACCGGATGAAGGATCGGGCATAAAAAGGGTACGTCGCAGCACAGACGGTGCACCCTGACTGCTTCAGGATGTTTCACATGATTCGTTTATTCAACGCGCTGCTTGGTCGGCGCAGCAATGAGGCCAGCATGGACACTACCTGCGATCTTCCCGGCATCAGCCGCACCGAGGGTGCCGGCGCTTTCCCCGATCCGGCCCGCGATCTCGAAGCCGGCGACAGCCTGCAGAGCGCAATTTTTGCGGCCGGCTGTTTCTGGTGCGTCGAAGCCGTATTCGAAAAACTCGACGGCGTGCTTCATGTGATTTCGGGCTACGCCGGCGGCACCGCCGAAACCGCGAATTACACGGCGGTCTGCACGGGCCGCACCAACCACGCCGAGGTCGTGAAGATCGTCTACGATCCGAAGATCATCAGCTATGGCCGTCTGCTGAAGGTGTTGTTCTCGGTCGCGCACGATCCGACCCAGCTCGACCGGCAGGGTAACGACCGCGGCCGCCAGTATCGTTCGGCGATCTTCTACGGCGCGGAAGCCGAGCGCGATGTCGCCACTGCTTATATCGCGCAGCTCGAGGCCGCGCGGGTATTCTCCAAACCGATCGTCACCGTGCTCGTCCCGCTGGAAAATTTCCACGAGGCCGAGATCGATCATCAGAACTACGCCGTGCGGAATCCGGGCCAGCCCTACATCGCCGGCGTCTCCACGCCGAAGGTCGAGAAGCTGGAACATTACTATCCCGAATTTCTGCGCAAGGACGCGTGAGCCATGAAAGAAAAAACTGCCGTGAAACCGACTGAACCGATTGAAGTCAGCAG
>JAYWBB010000125.1:0-3669 GCA_043781855.1 Nevskia sp.
GCAATCCGCCAAGTCGCCTGCACCGTGAGGCTAGTCCGGCTGCGTCGGCGGCAGCAGATCGATCAGCGCGTCATCGGCCGGATAGCGCTGCACGTCGAGTCTCGGATGCGCCATGTCTTGCGCCCGGAACTGCCTTCCGTACATCGCGTAGAGGCGGCGCACCAGCCGACGCAACTCGGCACCGCCGATCAGTCGATCGCTTTCGCGGCCCACCCGCAGCACCAGCAACAGCAGCGGTAGCGGCGCCGCCGGCCTTGGGTCATCGAGCGCCTGCGGCGCGGTAAAATCCGGCTGGTGATAGTCGACCCGCCTGGGATCGACCTTGAGCAATCCGGCCTTTTCGAAAGCACGCAGCCGGTTGGCCTTGAGCGGGTCCCGGCCATCGTCGTGCTCCACTTCCGCGAGCATCGTGATTGCCGCTCCGGGCAGAATGTTCGCGGCGCGTGCGGCGGCGAACTGCATCAGCTTCAAGGCCAGCCCGGCCCGCCGATGGGCTGCGGACACCAGCGTGTGCGAGAGATGGACAGCGATATCTGCAGGCGCTTCGCGCGCGGGCAGCACGGTGTAGTCGCAGACCGCAACCCATGCGCCGTCGTCATCCTCGAGCAAGACCAGTTCGTAGACGGCATCGGGACCCAGGCTGAAGCGCTGACGAAGGACTTCCCGCGTCTCCATTTCGTTCTTCGCGCCGAACTCCTGCCAGAGCAGCGCGTACGCACGTTCGAAAGCCGGATGAGCGATGTTCCGGATATGTGAGATCTGGTATGCGGACAGGTCAGGCATTGGGTAGACGCCAGCATTCGGTTTGCTTCGTTTTGCGTTGACTGACACACTTCCATGCATGAAAAATAACTCACCCAAAAGAACGCTCGGCCGCTCAAATCTTCACGTCTTTCCGATCGGCCTCGGCTGCATGGGCATGTCCGATTTCTACGGCCCGCGAGATGACAAAGACTCTACTAAGACTCTACACCGCGCACTCGAACTCGGAGTCAATTTTTTCGACACGGCCGATATGTACGGATACGGTGAAAACGAAGTGCTGATCGGCAAGGCGTTCAAGGATCGCCCGCGCGAAAGCTTCGTGCTCGCAACCAAGTTCGGCATCGTTCGCGACAAAAACGATGAAACAAAACGCGGAATTCGAGGCGACCGCGCGTACGTCAAGCAAGCGTGCGAAGCGAGTCTCAAACGCCTTGGTCTCGAGACGATCGATCTTTATTATCAGCATCGCGTCGATCCGATGACGCCGATTGAAGAAACTGTCGGAGCGATGGCGGACCTCGTCAAAGCAGGCAAAGTTCGATATCTGGGCCTGAGCGAAGCATCGCCCGAAACCTTGAAGCGCGCGTGCGCGGTTCATCCGATCACGGCGCTGCAAACCGAATTTTCAATGTGGAGCCGCGACATCGAAGATGCGGGCCTGCCGATTTGCCGTGAACTCGGCGTGAGTCTTGTTCCCTATAGTCCACTCGGTCGAGGTTTTCTGACCGGATAAATCAAACGTTTCGAAGATCTCGCGGCAGACGATTACCGTCGTCATTCGCCACGGTTCCAAGGCGAAAACTTTGGAAAAAATTTGCAGCTGGTCTCGAAGATTCAAGAGATGGCGGCAAGCAAAAAGGTGACAGCGTCGCAACTCGCTCTCGCCTGGGTTCTGGCGAAGGACGACAACATCGTCCCGATTCCGGGGACGAAAAAAATCTCGCGACTCGAAGAGAACATCAAAGCCGCGGCCGTCTCATTGTCGAACGAAGAGATGGTTGAACTCGACCGGATCGCTCCCCGCGGCATCGCCGCCGGCGATCGCTATCCGGTGGCGATGATGGGTTCGCTGAACGGCTAAACGTGGTCATTTTATAAAGGGTCATCGCGTCAAAGAGTCATCGCGTCGAGGTGCTTCCGCCAAGGACCGCGTCAGGGAATTTTGCCGACCACCGCCGTGAATCCAAAAAATCCGCTCCACGCGGTCGAGGCACGGGTGAGGCCGCGCGCGAAACCGAAGTCGAGCACAAGGCTGGGCCGGGCGGCGAACGCCAGCGCAGCGAGGAGCTGCCGGGTGTCGGCAACGCCGCGTCGATCGGCGCCCGACAATTCCAGCGCCGCATTCCAGCGCGGCGCGAGGTCATCCGAAACCGAGGCCGCCCAGTTCAACTCGACACGTCCTGCACCCGACTCGTGCGCGCCGATACGCGTGGCGCCAAGATTGAGATCGAGCTGCGGGGCGTTGTCGCCGAGGCCGAAGTCGCTGCTCAGAACGCCGGTAAAAAGATAGTCCGTCTTGCCGCTGCCGAGACCGGCGCGCGCGGTCGGGAAACGCGCGCCGGTCTCGAAGCCGAACGCAGTGCCGTCGAGCACGGGAATGCGGTGCTTGACGAGCAGTTCGGTGTCGCCGAAGCCGTCGCTGGCTTGGCCGCCGAGGTCGACATTGCGGATATAGGCGTTACCGCCGAGTAGCAGCCCCCAGTCGTTCGTGAACGCGTACTTGAGCAGGTAAGGGACGCTGTCGCCGCTAAGGTCGCGTCCGCGGTCGCCCTGGAAGCCGGCTTCGACTTCGAGCCAACCCGGCGCCGAAAGCGCAGCCGGGTTGGCGATGGTCGGCCGGTAAGGTGTTGCGGCAGGCGTGTCGTCGGCCCGGGCGCAACCCGCGCCCCAGAGCGCGAGCATAGTCACCAGCCCGAAAAACCCGCTGCTAAAACCATTCCCGCCCATTGTGTGCCTCATCGCTTGCAAGCCGGCGAGTGTACGAGCTGCGCGACCGGACAAGTATCCGGCAATGGTGAATCTGGATTTCGATTCGACAGATAGCAGCGCTGACCATTCAGGGTGTGTTCATAACGTTGCGCCTAACTTAGGCCCCGCACCACCCACCCCACGAGATTAACAAATGAAAAAAAGTACATTCGCCGCTCTGTTGTCGATCAGCGCGCTGACGGCGGCAATCCCAGCCTACGCGCAGAGCACGACCGACATTACGAAGGATGACAAGGAAATCCGGCACGACAGCACTGATATCCGGCACGATGAACAGCAGGTCAAGCGTGACGAACGCCAGCGTGCGCTGGACAAAAAGCGTGAGCAGGAAGCATTGAAGGATGGCAATACGGCCGAGGCCAGGAAGTTCTCAGCGAAGGCGCACGAGGAGACCAAGGAGATCAAAGAAGGCAAAGTCGATTTGCACAACGACAAGGACATCCGGCACGACACCGCCGATATCCGCCACGACAACACTGATATCCGGCACGATGAACAGCAAGTGAATCGTGACGAACAACAGCGTGCCCTGGACAAAAAGCGTGAGCAGGAGGCGTTAAAGGACGGCAATACGGCCGAGGCCAGGAAATACTCGACGGAGGCTCGCGAGGAGACCAAGGAGATCCATGAAGGCAAGGCTGATCTGCACAAAGACCGTGTTGATCGCCACGAGGATCGGGCCGACGTCCGTACGGACCGCCTGAAGCGTCGCAACGGGTCGTAGAAGACTGCGACGCGGTAGCGACTCCAAACAGCTAAAGGGTTGCATGCAGTCAACCGACCGGCGCGGGCCTGTTCCGCGCTGGTCGGTTCCGGTAAAGAGGTTCAGTAGAGAATTTAAAGGCTCCGGATCATTGATTCGGCTCGCGAATAACGCCGACCGCGCGCAATGCGCCGTCGCCTGCCGACTCAACG
>JAYWBB010000126.1:0-29061 GCA_043781855.1 Nevskia sp.
GCTACCGGCGCGCGCATCCCGAAGACCTCGCTGCGCGTGCAGGCGATGGGCGATGTCGACGAACTGAACTGCTGTCTTGGCCTGCTGCTGGTGCAGCCGCTGCCCGAGTCGATGCGCGCGCCGCTGGCAAGAACCCAGCACGAGCTGTTCGACCTCGGCGGCGAGCTGTCGCTGCCGGGTCATGCGCTGATCAAGGAGAGCTGTCTCGCGCGTCTCGAAACGGAAGTCGAATCGCTGAACGCGGCGTTGCCGCCACTCAAGGAATTCGTGCTGCCCGGCGGCAACGCGCCGGCTGCGGCGGCGCATCTGGCGCGGGCAGTCGCGCGCCGGGCCGAGCGGGCGGTCTGGATGCTGAAGGCGGAAGAGCCGGTGAGCGAACTGGCACCGCAGTATCTCAATCGGCTGTCGGACTATCTGTTCGTCTGCTGCCGCGTGCTGGCGCGCGAGGGCGGCGGGAAAGAAGTGGCATGGCAGCGCGGCGACTGACCTATTTGCCAGCCTTTTCCTGCGTGGCGATCGGGTCCTTGTAATCCGCCGCATCGCGCCGGCGCAGCGGCGGGCCGCTGACGGTGTGGTTGTCGACCGGATGGTTGACCGTCGCGTCGAGGAATTCCTGGGACTCGGGATTCAGCTGGTTCGGATCCTTCGCCAGGCTGTTGTACCACTCGCCGATCTTGTCGAAATTGTCCTTCTTGCGTTCCTGGTCGGTGCCGAGCGTCGGCAGCTTTTTACCCGGGTTGTGCCTGCCCTTGACGGTCACCCCGTCGATTTCCGTAGCGTCGTCATCGGCGGTCGGGTCCTTGCGTTTCGGCTCCTCGGCCTTCAGCGCTTCCGGCTGACCAACCAGCCCCTGTCCCGGCTTCAGCAGGTTCTGCGCAGACGCGCCGTTCGCCGAGGTCATCGCGGCGAACAGCAGGCTGGTAAAGAAGGCAAGGCGCCGGCTGGAACGCGGATTCTCTTGATGAACATCCATGATGGTTCTTCTCTCGACGCCCAGCATTTTGGACCCGGCCCACCCGTCGAGGTTCGCATACTGCGGCGCGTCCGTGTAGTGCGGCTCTGGTTGCATCCTTGAACTCGTCATCGATACGATCGCTCCCGCCACGCAAGGGCTGGTGTGGCCTGGATCAGTGAGCTGCCTCGGCGGGCACTTCGATTTTCGGTTTCTCGATCAGCGGCAACAACAGCAGCACGCCGAGCATGACCGCCGCAATCAGCATGAACAGATCGCCGTAGGTCATCACCGCAACCTGCTGCTGCATCTGCCGGGCAATCAGGCTCAGGCCCTCGGATTGCCCCGAACCGCCGAGCGCGTTGCGCGCCAGCGCGGTGGTTCCGGCAAGCGCTTCGCGCACCGCCGGGCGATCGTCGCGCACGCTTTCGCTGAGCATCTGCCAGTGCAACCAGCTGCGTGAGTTGATCAGCGTGTTGATCGAGGCGAGACCGATCGCCCCACCCAGGTTGCGCATGACGTTGAACACGCCGCTGGCGTTCTTGACCTCGTTCGCCGGCAGCGTGCCCATCGCGATGTTGGTCATCGAAAACATGCAGAACAGGAAGCCGGCGCCACGGAAAATCTGCGGCACTGCGAATTCGAGCGGGCCCCAGTCGTCGGTGAGCTGGCCATTGAGCCAACTGCCGGTCGCGATGAAGACCAGGCCGAACGCGATCAGCACGCGCAGATCGAAATAGCGCGAAAGACGACCGACAATGGGCGCCGAGACGAACATCGCTGCGCCCTGCACCATCATCACCTCGCCGATCTGCAGGCTGTTGTAGCCGCGCACCTGGCCGAGGAACAGCGGGGTCAGGTAGATCAGCGTGTACAGGCCCAGGCCAATCGCCATCGCGAGCACCGAACCGAGCGCGAAATTGCGGTTGCGGAATACGTGCAGATCGACGATCGGTGTTTTCGCGGTGAACGCGCGCCAGAAGAAGAGCAGGCCGCCGATCGTCGCGGTGACCGCGCACAGCGCCACGCTGTCCTCCGAAAACCAGTCCTTGCGCGGACCTTCGTCGAGCACGTATTCGAAGCTGCCGAGAAACACCGCCATGAAGGCCAGCCCCCAGAGGTCGATCGAGCGCAGCAGTTCCGGCATCGGCTTGTCGATGCGCACGAGGTTCCAGACCGCAACCGACACGATCGCGCCGGGCACCACGTTGATCAGGAACAGCCAGTGCCAGGAAAAACTTTCGGTGAGGTAGCCGCCGATGGTCGGGCCGATCGATGGCGCGAGTGTCGAGACCAGCCCGAACAGGACGAACGGCAGCACGCGCTTCGCTGCCGGAAACATCGTGAACAGGGCCGCCGAGGTGGTCGGGATCATGCCGCCGCCGAGGAAGCCCTGACACACGCGGAACACGATCATCGACTCGAGATTCCACGCGAACGCGCAGGCCACGCTCGCGAGCGCGAAGCCAAGCGCCGAGATCACGAAATAAATACGTGTCGAGAGCATGCGCGAGAGATAGCCGGACAGCGGAATCGCGATGACCTCGGCGATCAGGTACGAGGTCTGTACCCACTGGATCTCATCGGCGCTCGCCGACAGTCCGGCCTGCAATTGATTGATCGAGCTCGCGACGATCTGGATATCCAGGATCGCCATGAAGTTGCCGAACAGCATTGCCAGATAGCCGAACCAGGCGCGGCGATAGCGCGCCTTTTCGGCCGCGTCGCGCTGCGGCGACGCCGCGCCACCCGCTTCGGCGGTGATGCTGCTCATGCGACTGCCGCGCGCCGTCTCAGGAGCGCGCGCCGGGCTTCGCCGGCTCAGCCTGCGCGGCCTCCGGCGTCCGCGCAGTTTTGGTGTAAATTTTTGCCCGCACCGACATGCCGGGGCGCAGCAGCCCGCTCAGCGCTTCGTCCGGATCGAGCGCGATCTTCACCGGCACACGCTGCACGATCTTGGTGAAATTGCCGGTCGCATTCTGCGCCGGCAGCAGCGCGAACTCGGCGCCCGAAGCTGGCGAGACGCTGTCGATATGGCCCTTCAGCGTGCGGCCCGGGAAGGCGTCGATCTGCACTTCCACGCGCTGGCCGATGCTCATGCGCGTGAGCTGCGTTTCCTTGAAGTTTGCCTCGACGTAAATCTGGTCGAGCGGCACCAGCGACAACAGCCGCTGGCCGACCTGCACGCGCTCGCCGAGCCGCGCCGCAAGATCGCCGACAGAACCGGCGATCGGCGCGCGAATCTGCGTCGAGGCGAGATCGATCTCCGCGAGCTTTGCCTGCGCCTTCGCGGCGTTGAGCAGCGCTTTGAGACGCGCGTTGTCGCTGTCTTTGAGCGCTTCGAGCTGTCGTTGCGAAGCCTGCACGCCGGCTGCTGCGTGCGCGACCGACGCGACCGCGTTCTTGTATCCGGCCTCGGCATTGTCGAGCCGCTGATGGGTCGCAACACCGTCGCGGACCAGTGCCTGCGCTCGGTCCCATTCGCGGCGCGTCTGCTGCTCGCTGGCGCGCGCGGCGGTCAGCGAAGCCTGCGCCTCGGCGATCATCGATTGCTGCAACGAACGCTGCTGGCCGTTGTTGCCGAGGGCCGCTTCGGCCTGCTCGACGGCGGCATGCGCACTCTCGACGCGGGCCGCGTAATCGCGCGGATCAATCTCGATCAGGAGATCGTTTAACTGCACGGCCTGGTTATCGCGGACGTGAACCGCGAGGATTTCTCCGGCCACGCGCGGCGTCAGCGCGGAGATGTCGGCGCGGACGTAGGCGTTGTCGGTCGACTGGATGAAACGGCCGGTGTTGTACCAGTAGATGCCGTAGCTGCCCGCAGCACAGATCAGCAACAGAGGAATCGCGATGCGCAGGACTTTTGCGCGCGTCGTGGTGCCTTTCGTCGCGTGCCTGGTTATCCCTGGAGGCGGGCTCAGTGAAGTGTCGTCGGCCATGTCGCGATCTTGATGCTCGGTGGTTGCAGCCATGGATGACGGCTGATAATGTAATGAACGTTACAGTTCATATTGCACGCGCCAGTCCATGAAAGTCAATCGCCCCGCTGCCCTCCCAGCCGTCGCCGAAAACGTCAGTCGGCGCACGCCGCGTGGCGAGCAGCGACGCGAAGCCTTGATGAAGGCGGCGCATGAAGTCTTTCTGGAATACGGCTACAGCGGCGCCAGCATCGAGGAAGTCGTGCGCCGCGTCGGGGGCTCGAAAGCCAGCCTCTACAGCTATTTCGGCAACAAGGAAGGGCTGTTCGGCGACATCATCGCCGCGCAGTGCGAGGAGTTCATGAAGAACCTCGGAATTCCGATCGCAGCCGATGACGACGTCGAGCGGACGTTGACGCAGATTTCTCGCCGCTTCCTGACCGTATTCATGCAGCCCGAGCGACGCGAGTTGTTCCGCATCATCGTCGCCGAGGCGCCGCGCTTTCCGGGACTTGCGAAGCGCTTCTACGAGAATGGCCCGCTGCGTGCGCGGCGCCTGCTGGGCAATTATTTCCGCATGCAGCACGATGCCGGGGCCATGCATTGTCCCGATCCCGAATGCACTGCGAGCCTGTTCATCGAGATGGTCAAGGCGACTCCGCACCATCGTTCGCTGCTGGGCTTGCCGCCATATCACCCCGGTCACGACATCGACTCCCACATCAAGGCGGCCGTTCAACTCTTCCTGCATGGCGCCGCAGCGATCAAGCCTGGCAAGGCAAGGAAATCAGGATCGTCCTGATGAAAAATTCGAAGCCTCTGCACTGGATACTGGCCTTCACGGCGGCTGGCCTGGCGCTGCCGGCTCAGGCTCTGGGCCTGCACGAAGCTGCCGAGCGTGCGCTCTCGAACGACCCGCGGCTAAGTGCCGCAAGTCAGGCCGTGCAGGCCTCTGCGGCCAACGTCGATCTCGCGAAATCGGGCTTTCTGCCCAGCCTGAATGCGAACGTCGAAGGCGGCCGCTCGCACCTCTACACGAGGGCGCAATTTCCGCAGGCAGGCCAGCGCGATCCACTGACCTGGGCCGTTGTCGCCTCGCAGCCGCTCTACACCGGCGGGCTGGTCAGTGCGCAACTCGATGCTGCGAAATCACGACTCGAGGGCGCGCAGCAGAACGAAAGCGGCACGCGCCAGCAGCTCCTGCTCGCGGCCAGCGGCGCGTACCTCGACGTCATGCGCGACCGCGCGGTGATCGGCCTCAACCAGAACACAGTCGCCACACTCGAGCAGGCGCGGGACGATACGCAGAAGCGCTTCAAGGCCGGTGAGGCGACGAAGACCGACATCGCGCAGGCCGCAGCCCGCCTAGCCGAAGCACGCGCCGGCCTGCAGCGGGCGATGGCGACTGCGGCGGTCAGCAGCGCCGGCTTCGAGCGTGTCATCGGCGCCCCGCCAGAGCAGCTCGCCAGCGACTGGCCCAGTCCGGCCGTGCCGGCCACGCTCGCCGACGCGCTGGGCAATGCCGGCGCCACTCCCGGCGTGCTCGCCGCGAACGCGCAGCACCGTTCGGCCGAGGCGCAGATCGCGGCCGCGAAATCGGCTTATCTGCCGCGGCTGTCGATCGAGGGCGAGGCCAGCGATGCCGACGACACGCAGTTCACTTACGACCGCCTCACCTACTGGTCAGTCCAATTGAAGGCGACGCTGCCGATCTACGAGGGCGGCGCCACGCGCGCGCGCATCGCGCAAGCCCGCGCGAATGCTGCGGAGGCCGGCGCGCAGGCCGACGACACGCGTCGCGCGACCGTCGAGTCGATCACGCAGTCCTGGGCGCTGCTGAAGGCGGCGCAGGAAGTCATCGCGGCGTTCGAAGCCGATGTCGAAGCCTCGGAACTGGCGCTCGATAGCGTGCGCAAGGAACTCGCCGCCGGTTCGCGCACGACGCTCGACCTGCTCGATGCCGAGCGTGACCTGCTCTCGGCGCGCGTCAATCTAGAAGCCAGTCGGCACGACCACGCGGTGGCCTCACTGCAATTACTGGCGGCCGGCGGACAGCTGAGGCTTGACGCGATTCCCTAGCTCTTGACCTTGATCAGCAGGCCCTTGATGTCATTGTTCTCGAGACGCTCGAGTATTTCCTGAGCCTTCGCGAGCGTGGCCTGCGGGCCGATGCGGACGCGATACCAGGTGTCCTTCTGGTCGATCGTGACCTGCTCGATGCGCGACTCGACACCGATCAGCGCGAGGCTCGCGCGATTCTTGTCGGCTTCCTCGCGCGAACGGTAGGCGCCGACCTGGATCAGGTACTGGCCCGGCTCGGCGAGCGCCTGTTTTACATCCGGCGGCTGCGGCGCGGCACTTTGCGCGGATTGGCCCGCCGGCGCCGGCTTCGAGTTTTCGCGCGGAATCACCACCTCGTAACTCGGCAGCATCTCGTAGAACGCGAAGCGCGAGGGCTGCTTCGGCGGCAGCGGAATCGGCTTCTTGCCGTCGTCCTTCGTACCTTCGGCTACGGAGTTTGCCGCCGCGCCAAGCTTGATCTTGTTCGACGGCCGGCCGATGTAGACGATGACCGCGACGGCTAGGCCGATCGCCAGCCCGAGCATCAGCCAGACCCAGCCCGGTATGCCCGGTGCCAATGACGCCGACGCGCCGCGCCGGCTCGCCGAAGCGCCGCCGCGATTGCTGCGGCCGTTGCTGCCGGGGTTGCGCTGTTTGGCGTAGTCGCGTGCCATCACCCGATCTCCATCACATTTTCTCCGGAGCCGCGACCCCGAGCAGATCCAGGCCATTGTGCAGCACCTGCTGTGCTGCCCGCGCCAGCGCGATGCGCGCATTGCGCAGCCCGGCGTCGTCGATCAGGAACGGCAGCGCGTGATAGTAGCCGTGGAAGCCGGCCGCGAGATCGCGCAGATATTGTGCGACCAGATGCGGCTCGAGATTCGCTGCCGCAGTCGCGATCGTTTCCGGGAAACGAGCGATCAGCGCAACCAGTGCAACCGCTTCCGGTTCGATAAGCTTTGGCAGTGCCGCGCCGGCGGCTTCGGCATCGAAGATCCAGCCGCGCTCGCGGAGCTGGCGCATCACCGCCGCGACGCGCGCATGCGCGTACTGAATGTAGTAGACCGGGTTGTCGTTCGACTGCGCACGCGCCAGGTCGATGTCGAACACGAGCTGTGAATCGGACTTGCGCGCGACGAGGAAGTAGCGCGTCGCGTCGCGTCCGGCTTCATCGATCAGATCGCGCAGCGTCACGTAACTTCCCGCGCGCTTCGAGAGCCTCACTTCCGCGCCGCCGCGCATGACCGTCACCATCTGGTGCAGTACGTACTCGGGCCAGCCTTTCGGGATGCCGAGATTCAGCGCCTGCAGGCCGGCGCGCACGCGCGCGATCGTGCCGTGGTGGTCCGCCCCCTGCTCGTTGATCACGCGCAGGTGGCCACGCTGCCACTTCGAGACGTGATACGCGACATCGGGCAGGAAGTAGGTGTAGCCGCCTTCGCGTTTGCGCATCACGCGATCCTTGTCGTCGCCGAAGTCGGTCGTGCGCAGCCACAGCGCGCCGTCCTGCTCGTAGGTATGGCCGCTGGCCTCGAGCGCTGCAACCGTCTGCTCGACCCGGCCTTCCGAGTACAGCGAGGATTCGAGGTAATAGACATCGAAGCCGACGCCAAAGGCGCGCAGATCCGAATCCTGCTCGCGGCGCAGATAGGCGACGGCGAAATCGCGAATCGCTGCGAGGTCCTCGATATCGCCTTTCGCCGTCGTCGCACGGTCGTCGGCCTTGACCGTCTCGCCCGCGAGATATGCCTTTGCGACATCGCCGATGTAGTCGCCGCGATAGCCTTTCTCGGGCCAGCCGGCATCGTCGGGCGTGAGGCCGCGCGCACGTGCCTGCACCGAGTGTGCGAGATTCGCAATCTGCTCGCCGGCGTCGTTGTAGTAGAACTCTTTCGTCACCTGCCAGCCGGCGGCGCCAAGCACCCGCGCAAGACAATCTCCGACCGCCGCACCGCGACCGTGGCCGACGTGCAAGGGCCCGGTTGGATTGGCTGAGACGAACTCGACCATTGCGCGCCCGCGCGCACCGGAGCGATCGACGCCGTAATCAGCGCCTGCGCGCAATACGTCGAGGATCACGCCTTGCAACGCGCCCGGCGCGAGAAAAAAATTGATGAAGCCGGGCCCGGCGATTTCGACTTTCGCGATCAGCGGCGATGCCGGAAGTGCGGCGACGATCGCCTCCGCTACTTTTCGCGGCGGCTGGCCGATCGACTTCGCCAGCATCATCGCGACATTGCTCGCGAAGTCGCCGTTCTTCCCGTCCTTGCTCGCCTCGACCAGGATGATTGCTGGCGCAGCGGCCCCGCTGCCGGACAAGACCGGCACGAGTGCTGCGCGCAATAAATCTTGCAGTTGGGATTTCATCGGGAAGGTGATGGCGCGATGCCGCGCCGGATTCTGGAAGTGCAGCTGCGTATTGTAGGGCTCAGAACAGATCCGCCGGATCGACATCGAGCGACCAGCGCGTGCGCCGGGCGGCAGCGAGCGCTTCCAGTTGCGGCATCCAGTCGGCGAGGGTCTTGTGCAGCATGGCGCGGGAGCGGCTCCGCAGCAGCAGTTGTGCGCGATGATAGCCGGCGCGACGCGGCATCGTCGCGGCCACGGGGCCGAGCGCTTCGACATCGGCCGACGGCGGCAACGCCGTTTTCGCACTGCGCAGGAAGGCCAGCGCCGTGTCCTCGCGCTTGGCCTCGGCGCGCAGCAGCGCGAGACTCGCGTACGGCGGCAGCGCGAAGTCGCGGCGCTCGCGCAGCAGGGTTTCGGCGAAGGCCGGGTAACCCTGGTCGACGAGTTGCCGCAGCAGCGGATGGTCGGGCTGATGGGTTTGCAGGATCACCTCGCCGGGCTGGCCGGCGCGGCCGACACGGCCGGCGACCTGCGTGACGAGCTGGCCCATGCGCTCGATCGCGCGGAAGTCGGAGCCAAACAGCGCCTGGTCGACATCGATCAGGCCGGCGAAGGTCAGCCCGGCAAAGTCGTGTCCTTTGGCGAGCACCTGCGTGCCGACGATGATGTTGACGTCGCCGCGTGCGACATCGGCAAGCAGTTTGGCTATCTGAACGGCGCTGCGCAGGCGGTCGGAATCGAAGCGTTCGATGCGCGCTTCGGGAAAGCGCAGACGCAGCGCGTCTTCGATGCGCTCGGTACCCTGCCCGACCGGCACCAGGTCGCCGCTGCCGCAGTCGGGACAGACCGACGGCACCGGCGTGATCAGGCCGCAGTGATGACAGACCAGGCGGCGCCGCGAACGATGCAGCACCAGCCGCGCGTCGCAGTTCGGGCAGGGCGTGACGCGGCCGCAGTCGTGACAGAGCAGCACCGGCGCATAACCGCGACGGTTCAGGAACAGCAGAGCCTGGTTACCGGCGCGGACATGACGCTCGACCGCTTCGATCATGGCCTCGCTGAGACCGTCGCGCAGCGGCCGATGACGCACGTCGAGAAGCGCAATGCGCGGCGTTGCGCTGTCCAGCACCCGACGCAGCAGTTTCAGGTGGCGATAGCGTCCCTCTGCCGCGTTGTGCAGCGACTCCAGCGACGGCGTGGCGCTGCCGAGCACGACCGGGATGCCGAGCCGTCGTGCGCGCAGCACCGCGAGGTCGCGCGCGGCGTAGCGCAGACCTTCCTGCTGCTTGTAGGAGACATCGTGCTCCTCGTCGACCACGATCAGGCCGGGTGTCGCCAACGGCACGAAGACCGCCGAGCGCGTGCCGACCACGATGCGCACTGTGCCGTCGCGCGCGCCGAGCCAGACGCGCGCGCGCTCGGCCTCGCCGATGCCTGAGTGGAAGCTGGCCACGCCGGCGCCGAAGCGCTGCGCGAAGCGTTCGACAAGCTGCGGCGTCAGGCCGATTTCCGGCGCCAGCACCAGCACTTGCTTGCCCGCCGACAGCGCGGCGGCGGTCAGCCGCAGATACAGCTCGGTCTTGCCGCTGCCGGTGACCCCGTCGATCAAGGTCGCTCGATAGCCGCCCGGGCCGGTCGGCAAGGCGGCGAGTACCGACGCCTGTTCGTCGCTCAGCGGCGGTTCCGGTTCGGTCAACCAGGAGTCCGGCGGCTGGGCAGCCGCGACGTAGCATTCGACCCAGCCCTCCGCGAGCGCCTTGCGCAGGGTCGTCGAAGCACTCGGCAGACGCTCGATCAAATGGGTCCGCGACAGCGGCCCGGCGGCGAGCGTTTCGAGCAGGCGGCGTTGCGCGGCGGCACGAATCGGCAGGCTCGCGAACGCCGTTGCGCCCGCTGCAGACAATCGCAACCAGGGTTCCTGAGCGGGCTTCGGCAGCTCGCCTCGGCGCAGCGGGCCCGGCAGCGCTGCGGCCAGCACTTCGCCGAGCGGATGCTGGTAGTAGTCTGCGGTCCAGCGGCAGAAATCCAGCAACTCGGCTGGAATCAGCGGCGACGTGTCGAGCACTTCGGAAACCGGCTTGCAGTCATATTCGGGCTGGGGCGCTTCACGCGGTTCGGCCACGACGACACCGATCGCCTCGCGTCGTCCGAACGGCACCCGAACCCGCACGCCGGGCAGCAATCGGTCGTCCATGGCCGGCGGCGCGGAATAATCGAAAAGACGCCGCAGGGGCGCGGCGATGGCAATACTGACGAGCTTCACGGAACGCCTGTGGATAATGGTGTGCACATAAAGCAGTCAGATCGATTCATCTACCGAGCATCCTAATGCCCGGCAGTGCGCAGGCCATATGACGTAAATATAACATTATTAAAAACAATTGGATGCACGAACAAATATGGCGCTGCGCCGCGACCGGCCTTGACCTCGCTATCTGTCGCCGCTCTGCCCTCGTTGTGTATAAGACCATGACCGGGCCGCCGCGCACGCGCCGCCGAACTGACGCGCGACGGGCAAAAACCGGGCCGGCGCGAGCCTGGTCCCAGTGAGTGCAATCACCCATCGATCGGCAACGCCGCATGATAGCGGTTGCTCGGCTTCGACCGTGCGCGGGCCGGGGGCGTCGGGCATCATCCGGCGCCATGCTCCCACCCGCTCATCCGGCCTTCACCTCGACCCGCGCGATTCCGGGTCTCGTCCTCGGTGCGACGCTGATCGGCTTCGCTGCGATCATCGTGCGCCTGGTCGATATCGGCCCGACGGCGGTGGCGTTCTGGCGGCTGGCGATCGCGGTGCCGGTGCTCTTTCTGCTGCGCTCGGCGGTGCAGGATCCTGCCGCGCAAAAGCCGCGCGGGCGGGCGCTGGTCGTGCTGCTGATTGCCGGCTTCGCCTTTGCCGGCGATCTCGCGCTCTGGCATCGCTCTATCCATCTGACCTCGGTCGCCAATGCAACGCTGCTCAGCAATCTCTCGCCGGTGTTCCTGGCGCTGACGCTGCATTTCGGCTTCGGCGAGCGCCACACGCCGCAGTTCTGGATCGGCCTTACCCTGGCGCTGGCGGGCGCGGCGTGGCTGGTCGCCGACAGTTTCCGCATTGGCCCCGAGACGGCGCTCGGCGATCTGCTGGCGGCGGCGACCGCAGTGTTCTACGCCGGCTACCAACTATTGGTCAGCCGCAGCCGCCGTCTGTACACGGCGCTCGACGTGATGCTCTGGAGCAGCATTGCCGGCGCGCTGGTGCTGTTGCCGCTGACCCTCTTGACGGGCGAAAAATTGCTGCCGGACAGTGCCCGCGATTGGCTGCTGCTGCTCGCGCTCGGCGTCGTCGTCCACGTCGGCGGGCAGGGTTTGATCGCCTGGGCGCAAGCCCATCTGCCGGCCTCGTTCGCGTCCGTGACCCTGCTGGTACAACCGGTTGCGGCCGCGTTATTCGCCTGGGCGCTGCTCGATGAGGGATTTGGCGTGCACCAGGCAATCGGCGCAGTCGTCATCCTCGCCGGCATCGTTCTGTGCCGGCTTTCGCTGCCGCAGAAATGATCTCCGCCGCAGCGACGAAATTGGCGGAACAGGCTCTTACAGGGCTTGGCTGCGGCGATCGTGCCACCTGGCTACGGCTGGCTAGCGAGTCATGGCAGACTGCTTCGATATCGACAAGATTTTCCGTAATGACCTGCGTCGGCGAAGCAAGGCACCGTCTCGCCGACGCATCTCTCACCCCTGGAGATTAAATCCCGTGAACAGGCTTCAACGCGCCGCCTTGCTGTCCCTCGCTGCGGCGACCGCCGTGCTCGCGCAGCCAGCCATTGCCGACGCGCCTGCAAAAAGCGTCCCCGAGCAGATCGTCGATCAGGCGTCGGCGATCTTCGGCCCGCAGCGCGACGGCAATCGCGCCCTGCACGCGAAGGGTATCGTCGCCGAAGGCACGTTCGTGCCGACACCGGCCGCCGCAAAACTTTCGAAGGCGGCGCATTTCAGTAAAGGGTCGGTCCCGGTCGTCGTCCGCTTCTCCGACAGCACCGGCCTGCCGCAGATCGCCGATACCGACAGCAATGCCCGACCGAACGGCCTGTCGATCCGGTTCCAGCTCGCCGACGACGAGTTCACCGACATCGTCGCTCATTCCTATAACGGCTTTCCGGTTGCCACACCCGAGGATTTCCTGAAATTTCTACAGGCCGTGGGCGCGAGCCGCGCCGATGCGCCGCATCCGACACCGATCGAGCAGTTCCTCGGCACCCATCCGGCCGCCGCCACGTTCGTTAAATCGCCGAAGCCGCTGCCGGCCAGCTTCACGACGCAGGCTTACTTCGGCGTCAACGCCTTCAACTTCACCAATGCCGCTGGCAAGATGCAGCCTGGCCGCTATCGGATCCTGCCGGAGGCTGGCACGCGCTACATCGCCGACGAACAGCTCGCGAAGCTGGCGCCGAACATTCTGTCCGACGAGCTTCGGCGGCGTCTGGCGAAAGGTCCGGCGCGCATGAAGCTGCTGCTGCAATTACCTGAGGCCGGCGACTCGACCACCGACGCCACGGCGGTCTGGCCGGATACGCGCAAGACCGTCCTGCTCGGCACCATCACGCTGAAGCGCGTGCTGCCGGACAGCGACGCGCAGCAGCGGGTCCTGGCGTTCAGCCCGCTGAATCTGGTCGACGGCATCCAGCCCTCGGCCGATCCGCTGATCGTCGCGCGAGCGGCGGCCTACGGTGTCTCGTTCGGACGACGGCAAGCCTCGCTGACGACGACCACGGACGGCGCCAGGTGAAGCGCGGGTGAAGCCCGGGCGAAGCTAACCCTCGACTAAGTTTCGGTGGCGAGTATGGTATCGATTCCCGCTCTCGACGATCGATCCTTTGCTCAAGCCTGCCGCAGGACGTGGCGCAGTTCTCGCGGCGACGCTCGTCGTCACCGGCTGTGCGTTGTTCGGTTCTTCCACGGCGCCGAAAGTCGTGCAGCGCTTCGCGATCGGCGAGAGTGGCGGCTGGGATTACCTGGCTTTCGACGCCGCCACGCAGCGCCTGTTCATTCCGCGCGGCGATCGTGTGCTGGTCATGGACGCCGGCAGCGGCCAGCTGAGGGGCGCGATTCCAGGCACCGACGGCGTTCATGGCGTGATCTTCGCACCGGCGCTGAACAAGGGTTTCACCAGCGACGGCAAGTCCAACACGGTCACCGTGTTCGCGCTCGATTCCCTGCGCGTGCGCGGGAAAATCCCGCTCGATGGCCGCAAACCGGATGCCTTGCTCTACGACCCCGCGAGCCGACAGGTCTTCGTTTTCAACGGCGCCTCGAACAATGTCGGCGTAATCGACCCGGTCGCGGAGCGGCAGATCGCGACCATCGCGCTCGACGGCAATCCCGAGTTCGCCGTCGCTGACGGCGCAGGCCGCATCTACGTCAACATCGAAAACCACGGAACGCTGACGGCGATCGACTCGATGCGCCTGCAGCCGCTTGCCAACTGGTCCCTCGGCGATTGCGAGGATCCGACCGGTCTGGCGCTGGACGCCGCAAATCATCTGACGTTCTCGACCTGCCAGAACCAGAAGATGGTCGTGCTCGACGTAACGAGCGGCCGGATCGTCGCGGAATTGCCGATCGGCAACGGCCCGGACGCCGCCGCCTTCGACGCCGGGCGTGGGTTGATCTATTCATCCAACGGTGACGGCACGCTGAGCGTCTACCATGAGGACGACGCAAGCCATTTCCGATTGCTGCACACGATCGATACGCAGAGAAGCGCGCGCACGATGGCGCTCGATACGGCCGGTCGGCGCGTCTTCCTTGCCGCTGCCGAGTTCGGCAGCCGGCCGAAACCGAGCCCCGAAGAACCGCGTCCGAGACCGCCGATGGCGCCGGGCAGCTTCACGATTCTCGTGGTCCACTGACCTACGGCGATACGTTGGCGTCGATGCAGGAGTCCCCATGAGCGAAGACCGGATGAGCGATGTACGGCAGGTACGCCGCCTACTGCTGAAGCTGCTCGGCGCGGCCTCGGCCTCCGCCCTGCTGCCTGGCTGCGGCAACTCGGACGGTCCTTTGCTGCCGCCGAGTCCCGGCAGCAACGGCGTCCAGCGGGTCGTCATCGTGGGCGCCGGCATGGCTGGCCTTGCGGCGGCAAATGCGCTCGCGAATGTCGGCGTCACGTCGATCGTGCTCGAAGCGCGCGACCGGATCGGCGGGCGCCTGTGGACCCGCGATCTCGGCGGCTCGCCGATCGACCTCGGCGGGTCCTGGATCCACAACCCGATGGGCAATCCGATGACCGCCTTTGCCAGCAGCGCGGGCGTCGGTCAGACCGCAGTCGACCCGACGCAGGACCTCGCACAGTTCACGCTGTATCAGGAGGAATCGGGGCTGGGTTCAGTGGACGATGTCGCGGCAGCGTTCGCCCACTACGACCTGTTCGAGGCCGCAACGCCTGACCTGCTGAACCGGCTCGGCCCACAGGCCTCGATCCGCGACGCGATCCTGCAATACGTAACCGACAACAGCGCGGCATTGCTGCCGGAACAGCAGCGCCTGATCACGCATGTGCTGCGCTTCATCCAGGAAACTTTCGATTCCGGCACCTGGGACAGCATCTCGCTCGACCAGCATGTCAACGCCCCCACCGCGTCCTACGGCGGCAGCGCCTTCGGCGATTTTCCGGACGGCGGCTATGTCCGACTGGTGCACGCCATGGCGGCCAATGCCGACATCCGTCTGAACCATCGCGTCACGCGGATTGCCGCGACCGATCGCGGGGTCACTGTGTCGGTCGACACCGTCGTCAACGGCCAGACCGTGCCGGTCAGCTTCGACGGCAGTCACGTGCTGGTGACGCTGCCGCTCGGCGTGCTGAAGAACGCCGATGTGGCATTCGATCCGCCACTGTCCGAGCCCAAGCTGTCGGCGATCAGCCGCGTCGGCTTCGGTCATTTCGAGAAGGTTGCGCTGCGCTTCGACCAGCCGTTCTGGACGGGCGGCACGCCGCCGGGCTCGCATTTCTATTTCCGCAGCGCCTCGACTACCGAGCCGACCGAGTTCCCGTTTTTCCTTGACCTGCAGAAATCGCTGAACCTGCCGGTGCTGGTTGCCCTGACGTCGGGCGCCTTCGCGCAGGATTTCCTGACAATTCCGGAAAGCGCGATCCGCGCACGCATCATGGCGATACTGCGCGAGGCTTATGGCAATGCCATTCCCGAGCCGACGCAGGTCCTGATCTCGAACTGGGGCAGCGACGAGTTCACGCGCGGCGCCTACAGCTACCTGCCGCTGGGCGCCACCGCCGACGACATGGACACGCTCGCCGAGCCGCATGGCCAGCGCGTGCTGTTCGCCGGCGAGGCAACCTACAAGCAGCGCTTCGGCTATGCCGATGGCGCGCTGTCGTCGGCGTTGCGCGAGGTCAACCGCCTGCTGGGACTCACCAACGCGGCAGTGACGCCGGGCCCTTGAGCCCTACTTGAAGTCTTCGAGCATCTGCTCGGCAATCGGCACGTCCATCGAGGTCGTGACGCAAATCCCGATGTAGCGAGCGAAATGCGCTGGCGCCGGCATGCCTTCTTGCAGCAACCGGGAATTATCGAACACGTAGTTCAGCTCGGCGAAGCCGCCGTAAAGGCGCAGAGCGCGTGCGACGATCCGGCGGTTGCAGCTCCCCAGACGCGCCTTGAATTCCTGCATCAGGCCGCCGACATCGGCCAGTTCGATGCGGCGATAGCGCGAGCCCACCGGCGTACCGCCGCTGGCTTTTGCGTAAGCGATGTCGATGTCCCTGAACGTGTCGCTGCCCAGAGCACCGGCCGAGACATGATAAAGCGGCCATTTCAAGCTGGGCGCCAGCGCGAGCTTGATCAGCGCCTCGGCGCAGTAATCGACCGGCACCACATCGACCTGCTCGTCGAGCGCGCAGGTGAACTGCTCGAGCGCGACCGCCATGCGGAACACCCAGAAGATGCTCGCCGACGGCGCACAGCCGTAGCGCGTGTGGCCGACGATGATCGAGGGCCGCGCGACGACCAGCGGCAGCGCCGGCAGTTCTTTGCGCATGCGCCGTTCGATTTCGGCCTTCGAGGCGGTGTACGGCACCAGGTGCTCATCCGCGGCCGGCATCTCCCAGGATTCGCGCACCGGCGACTGGACGTGCGGCCCGCAAGCCATCGCCGTGCCCACGTGCACGAAGCGCCGCAGGCCCGCGACCTTCGACATGCGCTCGGCAAACGCGAACGTGCCGACGACGTTGATCGGCCAGATGTCCGGCCGGTTCGAGAACGAGGCGATGGCCGCGCAGTTGATGACTTCGGTGATCGTATCGAGCCGGGCGTCGGCCGCGAACGCGGCGACCTCGGCGAAATCGCCGCAGATGACCTGCTCGGCGGTCAGGCCAGCCAGCAGGGCCGGCGCGACATGGAAGCGCTCGAGCGAGGTCCGGACTCGCGTCAGGCCGTCTTCCGGCGTCGGTGCACGGACCAAGAAGAACAGCTTGACGCCGGTCGAAGAGCTTTCCAGCAGCCGGGCCGAGGTCGCGCCGCCGAGAAAGCCAGTGGCGCCGGTGATCAGGATGTTGTTCGATAACTTCATGCTTTGTGCATTTCCGGAAATACTGGTGGAGCCGACGAGCGCCGGCGCCTGCCGGAACGGCGTGCAACGCCTCTCCACCCTTGCGCATCTTCCAGGGCGGTTTTCTTTAGTCGAGACGCTGGATGAAGTCTGCTTCTTGAAGAATTAAGCGAGCATTAGCGTCGCGGCGGAGCCGGCGGCCGTTGATCGGTCGACCAGCGGCATCAGGCGGCTAGTTTAAAGTACGCCGGGCCCGGCTGCCGGCGAGACCGCCATACAGCGCCGGCATCAGCAACAGCACCAGCGGCACGGCGGCGATAAGGCCGGAGATGATCGCGATCGCCAGCGGCGTCTGCATTGCCGAGCCCGCGCCGAGCCCGAGCGCCAGCGGCATCAGCGCCAGAATCGCGATCAGCGCGGTCATCAGGATCGGTCTCAGCCGCAGACGTCCGGCGTCGATCAGCGCATCGGCGGTTGGCTCGACTGCGGTATCGAGCTCGGCGAAATAGAAGATGGCGATCTCGGTGACGATGCCGATGATCATCGTCATTCCCATCATCGCCGTGATGTTCAGCTCGGTGCCGGTCACCCAGAGACCGAGGAATACGGCAGCGACCGACAGCATCACGGTACTGAGGATCGCCAGCACCACGGCCCAGCGTTCGTAGAGGTAGAGCAGCAGTGCGGCGACCAGCAGCAGGGCAGCGGCGAACACCGCTGCGAGCCCGCGGAACGACTTCTGCTGCTCGGCATACAGCCCGCCGTATTCGATGCGCACGGTCAACGGCAACTTCATCGCGGCGACCGCCTTGCGCACATCGCGCATCGCCGAGCCGAGATCGCGACCTTCCAGTCGCGCGGTGACCGGAATCATCTGTTCGAGATTGTCGCGCGTGATCTGCGGCTGGCCGGTGGCAATGCGGATGTCGGCGACGCGCGACAACGGCAGCGTGTGGCCGTCGCCGGCGCGCAGGCGCAGCTTGCCGAGTGCCTCGAAACGATCGCGCAGCGCGTCTGGCGACCACAGGCGGACGCCGAGCAGCTTCTCGCCACTCTGGATCTGGCCGACGACGCTGCCACCAACGAGTGTCGCGATCTGCCTGGTCACGGCATCCGGGTCGAGTCCCTCGAATGCCGCGCGGACCCGGTCGACATGGACGATGATCGCATCGCCCGCCACGCGCAGGCCGTTCTGCACTTCGACCAGGCCATGGATTTTTCCGATCTCGTCCGCGACCATCGGCGCCGTGCGGCGCAGCTCGGTGATATCGGCGCCGAACAACTTGACCTCGACTGGCTGCGGCACCGCCGTGAGATCGCCGATCAGGTCCTCCATGAGCTGCGCGGTCTCGATCGTCAGGCCCGGGACTTCGGCTTCGATGCGCACGCGCACTTCCGCCATCACGTCTTCGATGCGCCGTCGCGGCAGCGGCTTCAGACGCACGAAGAAGTCGCCCTCGTTGGCTTCGCTGAGGCCGCCGCCGAGCTGCAAGCCGGTGCGGCGCGAATAGGTTGCCACTTCGGGTGTGGCTTCGAGCAGCGTGCCGACCTGTCGCAGCAGCCGGTCGGTCTCCGCCAGCGAAGCGCCCGGCGCGGCGCGGTAGTCGAGAATGAACCCGCCTTCGTCCATGTGGGGAAAGAAGCCGGTCGGAAGCCGGCTGTACGAAAGCCAGCCGATGATCAGCAGCAGCGCAGCCGCAATGCCGACCCGCGCCGGGTGTCGCAGGGCACCCGTCGCGGCAGCGGCATAGCGCTGCGTGAAGCGCTCGAAGAATCCTCCGTTTTGCGGCGTGGCCTTGCGCCGGGCGAGCAGGCGATTGGTCAGCACCGGCACGGCAAGCGCCGCGATCAGGAACGAGACGATCAGCGCGCAGGCCATGGTCAGCGCCAGCGCCTTGAAGAAGCCGCCGGTGACGCCGGACAGAAAGGCCAGCGGGATGAAAATCACGACCGTTGCCAGCGAGGAGCCAAGCAGCGGCCGCAGCATCTCGCGCGCGGCCGCCATCAGCGACTCGGTCTCGCCTTCCTGCTGGCGGCGCACGAGGTGCTCGACCATGACCACCGCGTCGTCGACGATCAGCCCCACCGCCGCAGCCATGCCGCCGAGCGTCATGATGTTGAAGCTCAGATTCAGCAGGGACAGCAGCAAGGACGTGATCGCAAGCACCGTCGGCAGCACGATCACGATGATCAGCGTCAGCCGCAGATCGCGCAGGAACAGCAGCAGGATCAAGCCGGCCAGCGCCGCGCCGATCAGGATCGCGTCGCGCACGCTGCCGGCGGCACTGCTGACCAGCTCCGATTGATCGTAATAAGTGCCGATCTTGACGTCGGCCGGAAACTCGGCGGCGTGCTCGGCGAGCCGCTCGCGAACGGCGCGCGTCAGCCCCGGCGCATTGGCGCCGCGGCTCTGGCGGATATTGACCAGCACGGCATCGCGGCCGTCGGCGACGACGCGCGTCCAGTTCTGCGCCGGGCCGGTGCGGATTTCCGCAACATCGCTGAGTTCGATCGCGCCGCGCGGTCCCGATTTCAGCAGCGTGTGGCCGATATCCTCGCGGCTGCGCAGCCGATTGTCGGCGAGTGTCAGATACAGCCGATGCCGGTCTTCGAGCCGGCCGACTGAGGTCAGCACATTGTTCGCAGCCAGTGCGTTGGCCAGATCCTGGACCGCCAGTCCCGTCGCCTGGAGCCGCGCGGGATCGACCAGGATCTGGTACTCCGCGACATCGCCGCCGAGCACGTCGACATGCGCAACACCGGGCGCGGCGATCAGCAGCGGGCGCAGCTGGTAGTCGGCGAAATCGCGCAGTGCGACGAGATCGCGCGTCTTCGAAGTCAGCGTCAGGCCGAGCACCGGGAACACCGTCGGGTCGCTGCGCCGCACCTCGTACTTCGTGCCCTGCGGCAGATACGGCAGCGCGCGCTCGACCGCGTATTCGACCTGCAACTGCGCCGCGACCATGTCGGTGCCCCAGGCGAAATTCACCGACAGCTCCGCCGAGCCGCGCGAGCTGGTCGAGCGCAGGCCGATCACGTCGGGTACGCCACGCACGGACTGCTCGATGGGGCGCGTGACCTCGACCACCATGCGGTCGACCGGCTGATCGCCGGCGTCGATGGTGACGACGACACGCGGGAAGTCGATCTGCGGGAAGAGACTCACCGGCAGATTGCGCGCCGCGAACACGCCGCCGAGGGCGGCGACCGCGATCAGAAACAACACCGAGCGCCGGTGCTCGTGCAGCCAGTCCATCACGGCGCGGCGGCTCCGTAGCCGGCCTGCGTGCGCAGCGCCATGCCGTCTTCGAGCGCGGCATTGCCGGCGACGACGACCGATTCGCCGGCCTTGAGTCCGTCAGTGATCTCGATCAGCGCGCTGTCGCGCAGGCCGAGCTTGACCACGCGCCGCTGCGCCTTGCCGTCAACCGCGACGAACAGATACGCGGTATCGCCGTCGTACAGCAGCGCCGCCGGCTTCACCGCGACGACATTCTCATGCAGCGCGATGACGATCTCACCGCGCAGCACCGCGCCGGGCAGGCCGGCGCCGGGCGGCAGCCGCACCAGTGCCGCCGTCAGCCGGGTCTGCGGATCGACGCGGCGGTCGAAGCCGTCGACGACAGCCTCGACTGCCGCCCGGTCGGGCGTCAGCGGCGTCAGCCGCACCTGCTGGCCGAGCTTGATGGTGGCCGCGTCTTCCGGCTCGACGCCAAGCCGCACCTGCAAGGCGTCCGGCGAGGCGATGCGCAGGGCAGCGACGCCGGGCATCAGCACATCGCCGGGTTGCGCGCTGATCTCGTCGACGATGCCGGCGCGCGGCGCGTTCAGGGTCTGCGCGCCGCTGCCGCCGATGCGTGCTTCGAGGCTCGCCAGCAGGGTTTTCGCGGCCGCAGCCGCGTTGACCGAAGCCTGCAATTCCGCTTCGGTCGCGAGGCCGTCGCCACGCAGACGCTGCTGGCGCGCGCGTTCGGTCTCGGCCTGCGCGGCGTCACGGCGCGCGCTCTCGACCACGAGCCGCGTCGCCGGCGTCGGCGCGAGTCGCAGCAGCGCCTGCCCGGCCTTGACCTCGGCGCCGGCGGTTACCAACACGGCGGCGACCTGCGCCTCGACCTGCACCGACAGCGTCACCGAATTCGACGCTGCGAACTCGGCCGTGCCGTACGCGACGAGGCTGTCCCGCAGCGAACTCATGGCCGCCGGCTGCACCTCGACCAGCGCGACCGGCGCCGTCGGCTCCGCCTCGGGCGCCGCCTTGCCGCAGGCCGAGAGGCAAAAAATCAGCAGCAGCGCGAGGCTGCGATGAGTGCGTTGGTTCATGGCGCAGGCTGGGTTCCAGCGGCAGCTTCAGGAGTCAGGGCGAGCGGCTCGCCAAGCGCCAGGCGCAAGGCCAGCCGCTGCTCGGCGCAGGACTGGTCCAGCGCCAGCCATTCGAGCTGCTTGTCGATTTCACTGGCACGCGCCGCTTCGGCGAGCGGTGTGCTCACGTCGCCGCGTCGCGCGGCGTCCTCGAAATGCGTGGCAATCGCAGCGAGTTCCGGCAACTGGGCGGCGAGACCGGCGCGCGCGCCCTCATCACGGTTCAGCGCCGCCACGAGTGCTGCGATATCGGCACGGGTCCGGAACAGGCGCGCGGCATATTCGCTCTTCAAGCGTTCGCGCTCGGCGCCGGCCTTGGCGATCTCGCCGCGGTTGCGGTTCCACAGCGGCAGGTCGAGCGTGATGGCCGGGCCGAACGTATGCACGGCACTGGTATCGCGCAGGCGGTTCAGCGTGATCGCGAGTCGAGGATATTGACCGAGCACGGCGCGATGCAGGCTTGCCTCTGCGCTGTCGTAGCCTTTGGCGAACGCCTGCAAGTCGAGCCGGGTTGCCCGCGCGATGACGAACAACTGCTCGGGATCGGGCGCAGCCCAGGCCGATAGTGGCGCTGGCATGGCCAGGGCCAGCGGCTCGTCGGGCCGCAGGCCAAGCAGCGCATTGAGATCGAGCCGGGTCACGCCGGCCTCGCGTTCGGCCTTCAGCGCGCGGCCGTTGGCATCGGCTGCGGCAATGCGCCGCGTCTCGACTTCATCAGCCTTGATGTCGCCGCGCGTGGCTGCGGTCAGCGCACGCGAGAGCGCGCGATCGGCCACGTCCGCAGCGGTCCGCGCGAGCCCGGAGACCGCTTGCTGGCGCGGCAGGCGCTCGGCCAGCAGCCGCGCCTGACCCGCCGTGCTCCACTCCTGCCAGGCGATATCGAGCCGCACCTGCTCACCGGCCGCGCGCTGCACCCGGCGCGCGACGCCGCGCACGGCGTAGGCGCCGAGCAGGTCAAGCGTCAGGCCGCCCGCATAGCCGGTGACCAGGCCCTCGCTCCTCGGCGCGAGCACGCGGTCGAAGCCAAGGCTCAGCTGCGGGTCGGGCAGCAGGCCGGCGGCGAACAACTGCGCATCGGCGACGCGCTGCTGAACACGCAGCGCGCGCAGCTCCGGATTCGCGAGCACGGCGATCGCAGCGAGCGCATCGCCATCGAGAGGACGCGTAAAATCGAGCGTCATTTTCTGCGGCAAAGCCGCTGCCTGCCGCACGAGCGCCGCACGATCGGGCGAGTTGAGGACGGCGTCGATATCGGCGCCAGCAAGCGGCTGCGGCGCGTAGCTGGCGCAGCCGGCCAGCATCAGCGCGGCGAGCAGCGATGCCCGCGCCACGCGAACCGAACCCTGCGCCATCAAGGTGATACGAGCACCCGTTGTTGTCGCACCGGCAAAGTCAGGCAGGGCAGGCAGACGCGCGCGATCAGACCGTCGCGATCGCGCCGGTTTTCGAGCGATATCTTGCCGCCGAGCCGCTCGACCACGCCGCGCACGACGGCCAGCCCGAGGCCGCTGCCCTCGGTCGTGTCGTCGGGCGCGCGATGGAAGCGGTCGAAGACCTTGTCGAGTTCGGCTTCGGGCAGGCCGGGACCATCGTCGATGACTTCCATGACCGCCTCCGCGCCGTCGACGCGCGTGGTGATGCTGACTTCGCCGCCGGCGGCGGTGTAGCGCAGCGCATTGTCGAGCAGGTTGCCGGCGAGCAGTGCGAGATAGCGGGCATCGCCGGGCACCACGGCACCGCTGTCGGCACTGAACAGCAAGCGCACGCCGCGCGCCTCGGCCGTGGCCTGATAAAGCTCGCGCGATTCGGTGATCGCCAGGTCGAGGTCGATATGGCCGCGCACCGGCCCGCTGCCCGACTCGTTCACCGCCAGCGCCAGCAGATGATCGGACAAACGCACGGCGCGGCGGATGCCGGCGCGCAGATCGATCAGCCGGATGGCGTTTTCGGTGGCGTCGCCTGAGCCGTTGAGGACGTCCGCCTGGAGCTGCAGCGCGGTCAACGGCGTGCGCAGCGAGTGTGCGGCATCGGCGATGAAACGCTGCTCGTGCTGGATCGCATGCTGCAGCCGCGCCAACAGGCGATTGATCTCGTCAATCAGCGGCCGCACTTCGGTGGGCATGTCGGCGACCGGCAGCGGCGCGAACATCAGCCCCGGCCGCTGCGAAACCTCCAGCGCCGTCGTGCGCAAGGGCTTGAGCTGCTGGCGGATCACGAGGCCGATGATGATACCCAGCAGGGGCAGGCTCAACCCGATCGGCAGCAGCGCCGTGAATGCTGCGATCGCCGCCGTTTCCCGTCGCGTATCCATCTGCTGGGCAACCACGACCTGCAGGGTTTGCGATTCCGCCGAGAAAAGACGGTAAGTGATGCCACCCATGATTTCGGTGCGGAAGCCACGCCAGGCCTGCGCCGGCAGCGGGGCTTCGGCGCGCGACGCGTAGACGACCTTCCCCGTGGCGTCGCGAACCGTGACGAGGATGTCGTCGTCGGCATCGTGATTGAGGTCGATCCCCGGGAAGATCACCGCCGGCCCCGGCACGGTGAACGACTGCGCACCAAGAAAGCGGGCGATTTCCTGCATCTGGTAGTCGAGCAGCCGGTCGGTTTCCTGCAGCGTGAGGACATAGGTCAGCGAGGCGATCAGCAGGCCGACCGCACTCAGCGCGAACCACAGCGACAGCGTCAGGCGGCGACGCAGCGAGGTCATTGCAGATCACCGGTGCGCCAGCCGACGCCGCGCACGTTCTCGATCGCGCCGGCGCCGAGTTTCTTGCGCACACCGTGGATCAGCACTTCGATGACGTTGCTCTCGATCAGGTCGTTCCAGGAATACAGACGTTCTTCGAGCTGCGCGCGCGACAGGACACTGCCCGGCCGCTCCAGCAGCGCGTGCAGCAGCGCGAACTCGCGCGCGGTGAGACTGGCGTCGATGCCATCGAGGCTCACCCGATGCGTCGCCGGGTTGAGCGTGAGCTTGCCGTGCACCAGCTCACTTTCGGCGCGGCCGGCAGCGCGACGCAGCAGGCTGCGAATACGCGCCTTCAGTTCGGCGAGATCGAAAGGCTTGACCAGGTAATCGTCGGCGCCGGCGTCGAGGCCGATTATGCGATCCTCGACCGCGTCGCGCGCCGTGACCATCAGCACCGGCACGCGATTGCCGGCACTGCGCGCGGCCTTGAGCACAGCGAGGCCATCGCGCTTGGGCAGGCCCCAGTCGATGAGCGCCATCGCATAGTCGGCCTGCTGATCCCGCAGTGCGGTCAACGCGGAATTACCATCGCGCACCCAGTTCACGGCGTAGCCCTCGTCGCGCAGTCCTCGCTGCAGGCTCTCGCCGATCATGCGATCGTCTTCGATCAGCAGAATGCGCATCCGGGTGTTTCCTCTGTCGGACTTCGTCGCGAGCGCTTCGGCTTGCGCGCCGAGTCCGGACAACGATAACTTTTCGAGCGCAAAGTGTGGGCAACGAGCCTTAACCACGACTTACGAACCGGGCCGCGAGACCGCGTCGGGCCGAACCACGAAACCTGCGAGCCGACAATATGAAAGACAGCCAGCTGTGGATCGCGTTCGCGCTCGGGTCTGCGCTGTTTGCCGGCCTCACCGCGATTCTCGGCAAGATCGGCGTCAGTGGCCTCAACTCCAATCTCGCAACGGTAATCCGCACGGTCGTGATCCTGCTGTTCGCCGGAACGCTGGTCGGCGCGCGCGGAGAATGGACCGGCATCGACTCGGTCGGCCCGAAGAGCTGGCTGTTCCTGATTCTCTCGGGACTGGCGACCGGTGCCTCCTGGCTCTGCTACTACCGGGCACTGCAATTGGCACCGGCGTCGCGCGTGGCGCCGCTGGACAAACTCGGCGTCGTCGTCGCGATCGTGCTCGGCGTTCTGTTTCTGAAAGAACCCGTCAGCGTGAAACTGGTGCTCGGCGGAGCGCTGATCGCGACCGGCGCAGTGCTGATCGCCACCATATGATGAACTCCTCGTCGGGGCGAAAGCCGTCGCGGCCACTTGGATCGTGCGACGAAGCCGCATCGCCGACGATTCGAGGCCCATCACCAGGAAGGCATCGACGTCGAGGCCGACGTTACTTTTTTATGGGTGTACCCACCTATACTCGTCGAGCGTGCGATCGAGCCGGGTCCGAACGCCTCCTTCGTTCGTCGATCCTCAAGTCCAGTCCGTCCGTCTCGCCCTATGGAAATCAAGAATATTCTGGTCGTCGGCGGCGCCGGCTACGTGGGCTCGCACGTGTGCAAGCTCCTGCACCGGCGCGGTTTCGAGATCACGGTAGTCGATAACCTCGAGACCGGCCACGCCGCTGCGGTGAAATGGGGACGGCTGATACAGGCTTCGATCCTCGATGTGCCCACCCTCCTTTCGGTTTTCGCCCGCGAGCCATTCGACGCAGTATTCCATTTCGCCGCGAGTTCGATCGTCCCCGAGTCGGTAGCGGATCCTTACAAGTACTACTCGAACAATCTTGGCGGCACGCTCAATCTTCTTCAGGCGATGCGGCAGTTCGAAGTCCGCCGTCTGGTGTTTTCCTCGACCGCGGCAATTTTCGGCGAGCCGCTTTCCGCAGTGATCGACGAGACGCACCCGGTGCGGCCGATCAACGCCTATGGCCGCTCGAAGGCAGCGGTCGAAGACATGCTGGAGGACGCGGCGCGGGCCTACGGCTTGAGCGCCGCCACGTTCCGCTATTTCAATGCCGCCGGTGCCGATCCGGACGGTGAAATCGGCGAGTCGCACGAGCCCGAGACGCACCTCATTCCGCGACTCTGCCAGTTGGCTGCGGGCGCGGCGGTCGAGGTGACGATCAACGGCGACGACTACGCCACGAAGGACGGCACCTGTGTGCGCGACTACGTCCACGTCGCCGATATCGGCGATGCGCATGTCCTCGGCCTGGACTACCTGATCGCCAACCCCGGCTTCCATGCCTTCAACCTCGGCGCCGGCCACGGCCATTCGGTGCGCGAAGTCGTCGAGAAAGTCCGCGCGGTGTCGGGCGTCGGTTTCAAAGTGCCGCTGGCAGGGCGTCGGGCCGGCGACCCGGCGATGCTCGTGGCCTCCAACGAACGCGCTCGACGCTGCCTCGACTGGCGGCCGAAATACGATCTCGACAGCATCGTCCGGCATGCGCTGGCCTGGCAGCGCATGCGGACTTTCTGAACGACGGAACGAGGCAGGCGCCGCGTCGCGCCTGCTCGCGCATTGCGTCGGTCGCGCGGAAGCGGCCTCAGGGTGCGCGCCGCGTCGCGCCCTCTTCGCGCAGCGAGAAGGGTGTGAAGCTGATGTTGCGATCGTAGGTGTCGACCCCTTCGACGCGCTTCAGTGTGTTGACCACGAGGTAGGTCAACGGGGTCGCAACCACTTCGACGCCGATCTTGAACAGCACGTTGAAGATCATCAGTGCGCGCAGCGTCCGGTTGTCCATGATTCCGTAGAACGCGACCGGGTAGAACAGCAGCGAGTCGATGCTCTGGCCACAGATGGTCGAGCCGATCGTACGCGTCCAGAGCATGCGGCCCTCGGTCCAGATCTTCATTTTCGCGAGCACGTAGGAATTCACGAAGTCGCCAACCCAGAAAGCCAGCATGCTCGCGACGACGATGCGCCAGGTGTTGCCGAACACGGTTTCCAGCGCCGGCTGCAGGATCTTGTTGTAGTCGGAGGCCGGACTCGCCGGCATCGCGAGGATGAAGGCGCTCATCAGGGTGGCGAACCCCATCGCCGCGAACCCGGCCCAGATCGCGCGGCGCGCACGCGCAAAGCCGTAGACCTCGGTCATCACGTCGCCGAGGATGTAGCTGATCGGAAAAAACAGGTTGCCGGCGCCGAAGGTCACGACACCGATCCACGGCAGCGTGACCACACAGGCCTTCGCCGGGCCGATCAGGTTCGAGCACAGCAGCACGGCGACCGTGCCGGCCATCAGGAAATCGTAATAGCGGTAGCTACGCACGGGGGCTCCGGCGATAACGAAACTCTCTGGGCTCAAGGCCGGGAAGGCTTGAGTCAGAACCTTTATCTCGGCTTACCGTAGTTGTCCACGCTAGGGTCTAGGCCGCCAAGTGCTGGCTTCCTCTCGCCCAAGGCCGTGAAAAAGAAAGTCGCCTTGCCGTGCCACGGCCCCGTATTCCGCTTAATGGTGATGGTCAGCGTGGTGTCGGTTGTTTTGACATTGACGTCACCCAGCAAGCTTTTCTCGCCCGTCCCCCTCGCATAATTGGTGCCGGTCGCGTCCTTCAAAACCAAGGTCAGCGCGTCTTGGGCCGGATTGAACTTGAACTCTTTCGCGGCAGTTTCGTCGAGCACGTAAGTCACCGATTCATCCCAAAAGAGATCCGCTTTGGGAATGCTGAGGTTCTTACCGGTAATCACCTCGTCGCTGGATATGGGAAGCCGGTATACGGGGCACCGACAGCATCCCCATGTGCCAAATATCGCGAGAATCAAGCATAGCGTGGACTTAAGCATGGTGAGCTCCCTAAGAACGGCTTACTGCGCTGGGACAGGACAGGCCGGACGAGTGCGCAGGCTCGGACGAACAGTGACGAGAAACGAACTGAAGGAAATCCGGTGATCGGTAACCCGCCGCGAGCAATGCTTCGAGCTGTCGCGCGCCCTCGGTTGCTTCATCGCCCAACATTAACAAGCGTGCCCGCAAGCTGCTGGCGTATTGGGCGTCGCCGGCATTTTCAGCGATGGCAAGCATTGCATCGACAGCGCGTCGGTGTTCGTTGGCTCCTGCGGCATCCTTGCCGAGCATCGCCAACTCGAGAGCCATCAAATGAGCCCGAGCACAGTCGAGATGGCTTTCCGTATCGGCGGCTTCGGCGGCACATAGCGCTATTGCCTGTGTCACTGCGTCGCGCGCCGCCGTCGTTTGTTTTTGGGCCAAGGCTAAGTCGTAGCTGACACGCCAAGTCTTCGCCAGTAGGGCACCGACGAATGCGAGCTTCGGATCGGTTGCATGTAATGGCTGAAGGAGCTTTTGCGCCGAGTCGTTGAAACGCTGGGCAGCAGACCAATCGCCCTGCTGTAGTGAGACGCTGGCAAGCACATAGTCATGCGACGCGGCGACGCGGCGGTAGTCCTGATTTGCTGGGTCGTTGGCGACGAGACTGCTTATCAACGCCTTGCCTTGGTTGGCCACTTCGCGTGCGCGCTCGACACTGCCAGCATCGAGCGTAGCGAAACCCAGCGCAGCCAGCGCCCGCGCGTGATCGCTTTTCAGCCGCATATCGTCGGGTTGAGTGCCACTCAAACTACCGACCAACGCTGCTTGCTCTTCCAGCGCATGGATCGCTTCGGGAAGCCGGTCCAGGGACTGTAGTGTCGTACCTTGCCAGGACAAGCTTTTGGCAAGCTCAATAGCGGTTTCGTCATCTCCCGGAAATCGCGCAAGTAGTGCGCGAGCGGTGGTCGCATCCTCACGGTAATTAGACAGCGCGTCGTCATACTGGCCGCGCGCATAGGCTAACGCTCCAAGATTGCTTGCGGAATACGCCAGTTCAAGCTGCCACCTGGCCTTCGCTGGATCGCGCGCCACCAGCTGTTGTGAAATTCTCCGATAAGCCACGAAATGGGTTTCAGCCCGATCCAGCTGGTTCGCGCGCCAAGCCGAGTAACCGACCCAATACTCCGACTGGCCGAGTTCGAACATCAGGTCAGGATCATAAGGATGCAACAGGGCCAGCCTCTGGTTCAGCGCCAGCGCACTATCCAAAGTCGTTGCCGCATCTGCGGCGCGGCCCTGCTGGAAACGGACCTCGCCGATCTGTCTGAGCGCCTTGGCCCGGGCCATGATCGCGGCTTCGCTCAAGTTGCGGTTGTCGAGCGCATCGAAGTAGGCCATCGACTT
>JAYWBB010000127.1:0-28917 GCA_043781855.1 Nevskia sp.
GACTACGCGGACATGTCGAAGCTGCGCGACATCAGCGCGCACACGCGCGGCAAGTTCAAGTCCTTTGAAGTGAACATCTGCTACCCGGTCGCCTGGGGCAAGGAAGGCATCGAAGCGCGGCTCGCCTCGCTCTGCGCGAAGGCGGTGGACGCGGTGAAGTCCGGCCACAACATCCTGATCCTGACCGATCGCCGCATGGACGCCGACAACGTCGCGATCCCGGCGCTGCTGGCCACGGCGGCAATCCATCTGCATCTTGTTAACAAGGGCCTGCGCACCTCAACCGGATTGGTCGTCGAGACCGGCTCCGCGCGCGAGGTGCATCACTTCGCGCTGCTCGCCGGTTACGGCGCGGAGGCGATCCATCCGTATCTGGCGATGGACACGCTGGCCGAGATGGCGAAGGGCCTGCCGGGCGAGCTGTCGCCGGAAAAGGCCCCAGGCGCGTTAGCGCCGGAAAAGGCTATCTACAATTACCAGAAGGCGATCGCCAAGGGCTTGCTGAAGGTCATGTCGAAGATGGGCATTTCGACCTACATGTCCTACTGCGGTGCGCAGATCTTCGAGGCCATCGGCCTCAACCGCTCGCTGATCGACAAGTATTTCCGCGGCACCGCATCGAGCATCGAAGGCATCGGCGTGTTCGAAGTCGCCGAGGAAGCCGTGCGCCTGCACAAGCTCGCGTTCGGCAACGACCGCGTGCTCGCCAACGCGCTCGACGCCGGCGGCGAATACGCGTTCCGCGTGCGCGGCGAAGAGCACATGTGGACGCCGGATGCGATCGCCAAGCTCCAGCATGCCACGCGCGCCAACAACTTCAGCACGTACAAGGAATACGCGCAGATCATCAACGACCAGAGCAAGCGTCACATGACCTTGCGCGGCCTGTTCGAGTTCAGGCTCGACCCGGCCAAGGCCATTGCGATCGACGAGGTTGAGCCGGCGAAAGAGATCGTCAAGCGCTTTGTGACCGGCGCGATGTCGCTGGGCTCGATCAGCACCGAGGCGCACGCCACACTCGCGGTTGCGATGAACCGCATCGGCGGCAAGTCCAACACCGGCGAAGGCGGCGAAGACCCGGTGCGTTATCGGCTCGAACAGCAGGGCATCGTGGTGAAGATCGGCGACACGATGGCCTCGATCATGGGCCGCGAGCAGGTCGAGGCCGACATCCCGCTGATGCCGGGCGACTCCTTGCGCTCACGCATCAAGCAGGTTGCTGCCGGCCGCTTCGGCGTGACTGCCGAATACCTGAATTCGGCGGACCAGATCCAGATCAAGATGGCGCAGGGCGCGAAGCCCGGCGAGGGCGGCCAGTTGCCCGGCAAGAAGGTGTCCGAGTACATCGCGCGCCTGCGCTTCTCGGTGCCCGGCGTGGGGCTCATTTCACCGCCGCCGCATCACGACATCTACTCGATCGAGGATCTCGCACAACTCATCCACGATCTCAAGAACGCGAATGACCGTGCTTCGATCTCGGTGAAGCTGGTCGCCGAAAGCGGCGTCGGCACCGTCGCCGCGGGCGTGACCAAGGCCAAGGCCGATCACGTCGTCATCGCCGGTCATGACGGCGGCACCGGTGCCTCGCCTTTGTCGTCAGTCAAGCATGCCGGCGCGCCCTGGGAACTGGGCATGGCCGAGACCCAGCAGACACTGGTGCTGAACGGATTGCGCAGCCGCATTCGTGTGCAGGCCGACGGCCAGATGAAGACCGGCCGCGATGTCGTGATCGCCGCGATGCTCGGCGCCGATGAAGTCGGCTTCGCGACCGCGCCGCTGGTCGTCGAAGGCTGCATCATGCTGCGCAAGTGCCATCTCAACACCTGCTCGGTCGGTGTCGCCACACAGGACCCGGTATTGCGTGCGAAGTTCTCGGGCAAGCCCGAGCACGTCGTCAATTACTTCTTCTTCGTCGCCGAGGAAGCACGGCAGCTGATGGCGCAACTCGGCATCCGCACGTTCAACGAACTGGTCGGCCGCACTGACCTGCTCGACAAGTCCAAGGCGATCACGCACTGGAAGGCGAAGGGCCTGGACTTCAGCCGTGTCTTCTATCAGCCGGAAACGCTGACGGACTCGCCGCGTTATCACTGCGAGTCGCAGGATCATGGCCTGGAGCGCGCGCTCGATCACAAGCTGATCGCGCAGGCGCAGTGGGCGCTCGACAAGGGCGAGCGCGTCTCGTTCATCTCACCGGTGCGTAACCGCAACCGTACGGTCGGCACGATGCTGTCTGCGGAAGTGGCGCGCCGTTACGGCCACGAAGGCTTGCCCGACGACACGATCCACATCCAGCTGCAAGGGACGGCAGGCCAGTCGGTCGGCGCATTTCTGGCGAAAGGCATCACGCTCGATCTGGTCGGAGAAGGCAACGACTACGTCGGCAAGGGTCTGTCGGGCGGCCGCATCATCGTGCGTCCGAACACGGAATTCCGCGGCTGGGCGGTCGACAACATCATCGTCGGCAACACCGTGCTTTACGGCGCAATTTCCGGCGAAGCCTTCATCAACGGCGTGGCCGGCGAACGCTTCGCGGTGCGCAACTCGGGTGCCACCGCGATCATCGAAGGCACCGGCGATCACGGCTGCGAATACATGACCGGCGGCACCGTCGTCGTGCTCGGCGAGACCGGGCGCAACTTCGCGGCCGGCATGTCCGGCGGGATCAGTTACATCTACGACCCGGACGGCACGTTCGCGAAGAAGTGCAACATGGCGATGGTCGCGGTCGAGCCGATGATGGAAGGGCGCGAGCAGGAGGCGAAGGTCGTTCGCGCGCTCTGGCACTGCATCGTGCGCGGCGGCGCGCTCCAGACCGACGAGGCCATCGTCAAGCATCTGCTCGAACGTCACTTCAAGCACACCGGCAGCACCCGCGCGCGCGCCCTGCTCGACGACTGGGCCAACGGCCGCAGGAAATTCGTCAAGGTTTTCCCGCACGAGTACCGGCGCGCGCTGACCGAGATGGCGGCGACGAGTGCTGCGGCGGTGGCTTCGAAACAGGAAGCCGTCGCGGCTTGAGGCTGCGCTGAACCGAATCGTCATTGAGATCGAGAAAAATGGGCAAGATCACCGGCTTCATGGAATTCACGCGGCAGAAGGAATCGTATGTTCCGGTTCCCTCGCGTCTGAAAAACAACAAGGAGTTCGTACTCGTCCTCGAAGACGAGCGGGCGAAGACCCAGGCCGCGCGCTGCATGGACTGCGGCACGCCGTTCTGCACGACCGGCTGCCCGGTCAACAACATCATTCCTGACTGGAACGACCTCGTTTACAGCGGCGACTATCGCAACGCGCTCGACACGTTGCACTCGACCAACAACTTCCCCGAGTTCACCGGCCGCATCTGCCCGGCTCCCTGCGAGGCGGCCTGCACGCTGAACGTCAACAACGATGCGGTCGGCATCAAGTCGATCGAGAACTTCATCATCGAGAAGGGCTGGGAAAACGGCTGGGTGCTGCCGCAACCCGCCGCCGTCAAGACCGCCAAGAAGATCGCCGTCATAGGTTCGGGGCCGGCCGGGCTCGCGGCAGCACAGCAGCTCGCGCGCGTAGGTCACGACGTGACCGTATTCGAGAAGAACGACCGCATCGGGGGCCTGCTGCGCTACGGCATCCCGGGCTTCAAGCTGGAGAAGTCGCACGTCGACCGCCGCGTCGAGCAGATGAAGGCAGAGGGCGTGAGCTTTCGCACCGGCGTGTTCGTCGGCAAGGACAAGCTGACCGACATCACCAACTGGGCGAAGGAAACCGTTTCGCCGGAACAGCTCTCCCAGGACTTCGACGCGGTGCTGCTGACCGGTGGTGCGGAATCCGGCCGCGACCTGCCGGTGCCGGGCCGCGATCTGAAGGGCATCCACTTCGCGATGGAGTTCTTGCCGCAGCAGAACAAGGTCGACGCGGGCGACAAGGTCAAGGCCCAGATCGTTGCCGCCGGCAAGCACGTTGTCGTCATCGGCGGCGGCGATACCGGCTCGGATTGTATCGGCACCAGCAACCGTCAGGGCGCGGCCAGCGTCACCCAGTTCGAATTGCTGCCGGCGCCACCGGAGCAAGAGAACAAGCCGTTGGTCTGGCCTTACTGGCCGATCAAGATGCGCACGTCGTCGTCTCAGGAAGAAGGTTGCGAACGCGACTGGGCCGTGGCGACCAAGCGCTTCGAGGGTGCCAAAGGCGGGGTCGAGAAGCTGATCGCCTGCCACGTGGAATGGCAGGACGGCAAGATGCAGGAAGTGCCGGATTCCGAATTCGAGATCAAGGCCGATCTGGTGCTGCTGGCGATGGGTTTCGTCTCGCCCGCAGCGGCCGTGCTCGGCGCTTTTGGTGTCGAAAAGGATGCGCGAGGCAACGCCAAAGCGACGACCGACGGCGAGGGCTGTTACCAGACCACGGTCGACAAGGTCTTCGTCGCTGGCGACATGCGGCGCGGCCAGTCGCTGGTGGTCTGGGCGATCCGTGAAGGGCGTCAGGCCGCGCGCGCAATCGACGAGTTCCTGATGGGCGCGACCGACCTGCCGCGGTAACCGACCGCAGGCCGCCCAAACGGCTACGGGTGTCGAGCATTGTTGCTGCGCGCGGAACGTCGGAGAATCGAGGCGTCGCCCCGATCGACTCGTTAAGCCAAGGGAGCCGCGCTTGCCGAATCTTCAGAGACTGCTCGACTGGGTCAGCCGCGGTTTTGACCAGGGCCGGCTCGAATTCATCGCGCCGGACGGCCGCACCTGGCATCTGGGCTGCGGCGAGCCGCTGGTGCGCCTGCGCCTGAGCGATGCCAGCGTGCTCTGGCGCATTGTTCGCAATCCCGAACTGCGGCTCGGCGAAACCTACATGGACGGCGGCTGGACGCCGGAGAACCCCGGATCGCCGCACGATTTGCTGCCGGCGTTCGAAATCGGCCTGCGCATCGCCGCGCTCCGCAGCCAGACCCTGCCGTTCCAGAAGCTGCGCCAGCGCGCTGCGGAATTCGCGGAGCGCAATACCCCGCAGCGGGCGCGGCGCAACGTCGCGCATCACTACGATCTCGACAACGATTTCTACCGGCGCTTTCTCGACGCCGGCATGCATTACTCCTGCGCCTATTTCGCGGATACCGGCATGAGCCTCGAAGCGGCGCAGATCGCGAAATGCGAACACATCGCGCGCAAGTTGCAACTGCGCCCCGGCGCGCGGGTACTCGACATTGGCTGCGGCTGGGGCGGGCTGAGTCTGCATCTCGCGCGCCAGCATGGCGCGAAGGTTACGGGCGTGACGCTGTCGACGGCGCAGCACGCGCTCGCAACCGAACGCGCGCGAGACGCCGGGCTCGAAGGTCAGGTCGAATTCCGTCTGCAGGACTATCGCGACACGCAGGGTCAGTTCGATGGCATCGTCAGCGTCGGCATGTTCGAGCATGTCGGCCGGCCGCAATACCCGACCTTCTTCGAACGCGTTCGCTCGCTGCTCGCACCCGACGGCGTGGCGCTGCTGCATACCATCGGCCGTCTCACGCCGCCCGGCAGCACCAATCCCTGGATTCGCAAATACATCTTCCCGGGCGGCTATATTCCGGCCGCCTCGGAGGTGCTCGCGGCGCTCGAACCGAGCGGGCTCGAGCTGGCCGATCTCGAAGTCTGGCGTCTGCATTACGCGCGCACCTGTCAGGAATGGAACCGCCGCTTCCAGGCTGCGCGCGGCGAAGTCGCGGCGCGCTTCGGCGAACGCTTCTGCCGCATGTGGGAGTTCTACCTGCAAGTGTCCGAGGCCGGCTTTCGCTGGGACAGTCTCGTCGTCTTCCACGTGCAGATGATCCGCCGCCGCGATCGCCTGCCGCTGACACGCGCCTACCTCCACGATTGAGCGCCGCCGTTTTGCGCTGGCCGCGCGCGCAGCCTAACCTCGTGCCTGCGCACGAGGAGGCAACTGCATGAATGCCGCACCCGACACCGACGCCATCGCATGGCCGGCGCACTACGCCCCCTCGCGTTCGCCGATCCATGTCCGTAACGAATTACGCATTGCCGCACCGCTGCCCGTGGTCTGGTCCTGGCTGACCCGCGCGGAGCAATGGCCGCGCTGGTATTCGAATTCGGCCAACGTCCGTTTCGTCAGCGGCGACGGCCCGGATCTCACAGAGGGCGCGCAGTTCCGCTGGAAGACTTTCGGCGTGTCGCTCGTCTCCTGCGTGAAGGAGTTCGTGCCGCAGTCGCGGCTGGCCTGGGACGCGAAGACCTTCGGCATCGAGGCCTACCACGCCTGGCTGCTGCGTCCGACACCGGACGGCGGCTGCCACGTGCTGACCGAGGAAACCCAGCACGGCGTGATCGCGCGCGCTGGCCAGCTGCTGTTTCCCAATCGCATGCAACGCTATCACCAGATCTGGCTGGAATCGCTCGCCAGCTGTGCGGCGCGCGGCATGCCGGCGCGCCGGCCGGACCCCGACAAGAGCAAGCGATGACCGAGCTCGTGCTGTCTCCCAATGAGGCGCGCGTGGTCGCCGCACTGGTCGAGAAATCCGTCGCCACGCCGCAGTATTACCCGATGACGGTCAATGCCCTGATGATGGCCTCGAACCAGAAGAATTCGCGCAGCCCGATCATGGCGCTCAGCGAAGGCGACGTCGGCGCGGCACTGACCCAGCTCGAAGCCGGTCGGCTCGTGCAACGCGACGACCTCGCCGGCCGCGTGCCGAAATGGCGTCATCGCTTCCAGCATCAGCTGCTGCTGAAGCCACCGACCCTGGCGGTGCTCGCAACGCTCATGCTCCGCGGCGCGCAGACGCCGGCCGAGTTGCGTGCGAATGCGCAAGGCCTCGGCGGACCGCCGGATGTCGAGGGCATCACGGCTGCCTTGGCCGACCTCTCCGATCGCGCCCGGCCTTTCGTCGTGCAACTGCCGCGCGCAGCCGGACAGGCCGCCGCACGCTACGCGCATCTGCTGTGCGGGACGCCCGCTGCGACGGCGGAGCCGCCGCCGCGCGCCGCGCGCGTGCACGAGTCTGAATCGGCTGCAGCGCTGGCAATGCGCGTGCGTGAACTCGAGGAGCGCGTAGCCGAACTCGAACGACGGCTTGCCGAGACCTGAACTATCCGGGGCCGGGCGCCAGCAGCCGCAGCACCGCCGGCCGATACGAAAAACGCAGCGGAGACTGCAACCGGCACGGTTCGCCGTCGAGCACGACGCGCACGCTGCGGTGTCGGAGTTCCACGACCAGCTCGGTTGCGGCAACCGGCTCGACCTCGTCGAGTGCCGCCAGCCGCTGCGTCGCCGCGCCAAACAGCAACGGCAGCAGGCGCCAGGGGCTGACTGCGCGCAGCAGCACTGCGCCGAGCGCGCCCCGCGCAACCCGCTCGCCCATCTCGGGCAGGCCGCCGTTCGCGAATTGCAGCGGGTTGACCCCCACAAAGACCAGGCTCGCCCGACCCGCGAACAGGCTTTCGCCCCGCGCATCGAGCAGCCGCAGCGCCAGCCGTGCCGGCGGGCTCAGCGCCGTGCCGAGCGCCGAAAGCACCGCGACGATGCGATGACGGCCCCAGCGCGCGGTATCACGCTCGCGGGCGTCGACGATGTCGGTGTAGAGGCCGATGCTGCAATTGTTCAGGAACCACTGCCCGTTCACCTGTCCGGCGCCGATGCCGCGCACCTCGCCATGCGCGAGCAGCGCGGCGATCGCCCCCGGTTCTTCGGGGAGACCATACCGCCGCGCAACGTAGTTGAACGTCCCCTGCGGCACGATGCCGAACGCAATGCCGCTGTCCGCGAGCGCAGTGGCTGCGGCGTTGACACTGCCGTCGCCGCCACAGACCGCAACCACGTCAGGCGACGCCGCGCGAGCGCAGTCCAGTAGCCCCGGTAAATCTCCCGGAGTCTGCGCAGTCCATAATTCGGCATCGCAGCCCAGCGCGCAGCGCCTCGACGACCGCCGTCGCAGCCTCGTTGCCGTCGGCGCTGCCGGACTGGTCGTTGGCGATGATCACGATACGACGCGGCGCCCCAGCCGGTGCGCCGGAAGCGGAAAGGGAGGGCTCAGGAGTCATGGCTTCATGATGTCGATCATTTCGTACCGCTGGCTGCTCGCGGTGGCGCTGCCACTGCTGGCGGCGACCGCGATCTATCTGTGGGCTGGATGGCTTAGACAGCGCGGCCGCTTCAGTGGTGCGCCGGGCCGTGGTCACGCCTGGGCAGCCACGCGCTTCGACACTGTGCGCCTGCGCGAGACGGCGGCGGACATTGCGGCGCTCGGCTCACCCACCCTGGTTGCCGCGTTCACGGCGCTGTTCGGGCTCGCCTTCCTCGGGCATCACGATTTGCGTGCGGCGGTCATCCTGTCCGCTGCGTCGATCCTCGCCGGCTGGTCCGGCACGATGCTGAAGCGCCTGACCGGGCGCACCCGGCCGAAGCTTGCGGTCGCCGCGCACTTCGGCTCGTCCTATCCGAGCAGCCATACGCTGATGAGCACGACTTTGTACGGCACGGCCGCCGTGTTGCTCGTAGCCAATGGTGCCTGGCCAAGCGGCGAGCCGCTGCTGCTGATGGCCGCAGCCTTGATCGCCGGCGCGGTCGGCGCCTCGCGCATCGTGCTGCGCGTGCATTACCTGTCTGACGTGATCGCCGGCTGGTTCATGGGCGCCGCCCTGTGTGGCGCCGCGTTGCTGGTCTACTGACGCTGCGGCGGCAAGCCCGCGCGGGCCGCTGGCTTATCATGGCAGCTGTTTGTTCTCCATCCGTTTCGTGACCGCTTCCGCCTCGCTTCAAGCACAGTTCGATCGCGTCCGCCCGCAGCTGCTGCTGCGCGATGCGGCGCGCCTCGGACGCCAGGCGGCCGCTGCGCGCAACAATCCGAAATTCGATGCGACGCGCTTCGGAGACGACGTGAAGCGTGCGTTGCGCGCCGCCGAAAACCGCGCACGGCTCAGGCCGGAAACGATCAACTATCCCGCCGAACTGCCGGTGGTGCAGGCGAAGGCGGCGCTCGCCGAGGCAATCCGCGCGCATCAGGTCGTCGTGGTCTGCGGCGAAACCGGCTCGGGCAAGACCACGCAGTTGCCGAAAATCTGCCTGGAACTCGGACGCGGCCTGCGTGGACTGATCGGCCACACGCAGCCGCGCCGGCTCGCAGCGCGCAGTGTCGCCAACCGCATTGCGAGCGAACTCAATACCCGGGTCGGCGAACTCGTCGGCTACGAAACGCGCTTCGACCGGCGCGTCTCCGAGCGCTCCCTCATCAAGCTGATGACCGACGGTATCCTGCTCGCCGAGTTGCAACGCGACCGCGAGCTGCTTGCCTACGACACGATCATTCTCGACGAGGCGCATGAGCGCAGTCTCAACATCGACTTCCTGCTCGGCTGGCTCAAGCGCCTGCTGCCGCGTCGGCCCGAACTGAAGCTGATCGTCACGTCGGCGACACTCGATCCGGAAAAGTTCGCCCGGCATTTCAACGACGCCCCCATCCTGACCGTCGAAGGTCGCGCCTACCCGGTCGAGCTGCGCTATCGCGAGCCGGACCAGGACGACGATCTCGAAGGGCAGGTCGGCGCCGGGATCGAATCACTGTGGCGCGACAACAAAGTTGGCGACACCTTGGTTTTCCTGCCCGGCGAGCGCGAGATCAACGACCTCGCGCGCTCGCTGCCCGGCCGCTTCCCGCAGGCCGAAGTGCTGCCGCTGTATTCGCGCCTGTCGGCCGAGAAGCAGGACCGCGTGTTTTCTTCCGGCGGCGCGCCACGCATCGTGCTCGCGACCAACGTCGCCGAAACCTCGGTGACAGTGCCCGGCATCCGCTACGTCGTCGACACCGGCACCGCGCGCATCAACCGCTTCTCGCCGCGGCTCGGCGTGCAGCAGTTGCAGATCGAGCCGGTCTCGCAGGCCGCCGCGAACCAGCGCGCGGGGCGCTGCGGGCGTGTCGGTCCCGGCATTGCACTGCGTCTGTTTGAAGAAGAAAACTTCGTCGCGCGGCCGGCATTTACCGATCCGGAAATCCTGCGCTCGAATCTCGCTGGCGTGATCCTGCAGATGGCGGCGCTGGGCTTGGGCGATGTCGAGGATTTTCCCTGGCTCGATGCGCCCGAGAGCCGGCATGTTGCCGACGGCTATCGCCTGCTGCAAACGCTCGGCGCGCTCGACGACGACAAACGCCTGACGCCGCTCGGCCGTGAGCTGGGCCGCTTGCCGCTCGATCCGCGCATCGCGCGTGTTGCTTTCGCGGGCAAGGGCACCACGCACTGCGAACACATCTGGGTGCTCGCCGCCGCGATGTCGGTGCAGGACCCGCACGAGGTCCCGCCGGACCAGCAGAATGCCGCGCGGCTCAAGCACGCTGAATGGAGACATCCGAAATCGGACTTCTTCACCTTGTTGAATCTCTGGCAACGTTACGACCAGTGGAGCGCTAACGCCTCCAATCGTCAGTTGCGAAAACTCTGTAAAGAAAACTTCGTCTCTTATTTGCGAATGGAGGAATGGGAGTCGGTCTACAAGCAGATCGTCGACATGCTTGGCAAAGACGATGCAAACAAGCCGAAAACTGAACTGCCGCTCGACAAGCTCTACACCGAAATTCACAAGGCCATGCTCACCGGTCTGATCGACCATATCGGTCAGAAAGCGCCCGACAAACCGGACTACAGCGGTCCGCGCGGCCGTCGCTTCAAGGTCTTTCCCGGCTCAACGCTCGCCAAGAAGCCACCGCCCTGGATCATGAGCGCGCAGCTCGCGCAGACCAGCCAGCTGTTCGCGCGAGTCAACGCCGCGATCGAGCCGGAATGGCTCGCGGACGTCGCGCCGCATCTGGTCAAGCGCGTCCTGCAGAACCCCGAGTGGAACGCCCAGCGCGGCGAAGTCATCGCGATGGAAAGTGTTTCGCTGTTCGGCGTGCTGGTGCTGAAACGCGCGCGTCATTACGGCAAGGATGAACCCGAGAAGGCGCGCGAAATCTTCATCCGTGAAGCGCTCGTGCTCGGCGAAATACCGAACAAGCCGACGTTCCTGGAGAAGAACCTCGCGCTGATCGACGACGTGCGCGACAAGGAAGCACGACTGCGCCGGCCCGATTTGCTGGCTGCCGACGATCAGTTCTTTGCGTTCTACGACTCCGCTCTGCCGGCAGACATCTGCACGACCGTCGGCCTCAAGAACTGGCTGCGCAAGGATGCAGGCGCGCAGCGCAGCCTGCACATGGTCGAGGCCGATGCACTGAAGCCTGGTGCGAATGCCGATGTCGCCGCCTTGTTCCCGGATCATCTCGGCATTGCCGGCCACGACGTCGTCCTGAGCTACTCACACGATCCGGGTGTCGATACCGATGGCGTGAGCTTCCACATTCCGGTCGCGCAATTGTTTGCGCTGCCGGCGACGGTGTTCGACTGGCTGGTGCCGGGGCTGCTACCGGCAAAGATCGAAGCGCTTATCCGCACGCTGCCGATGCCACTGCGCCGGCTCTGTACGCCGGCCGCTGAATACGCAGACGCAATTGCGCAGGCCGCGACGCCGTCCGAAGGCGTTCTTCTCGCCGCGATCTGCGCGCACTTCCAGCGCATGACTGGCATCAAGCTCACGCCAGATGCCTTCGCGCCGAACAAGCTCGAAGCCCACCTGCGGCCGCGCCTGCTGCTCGAAGATGCAAGCGGCGGGCTGATCGGCGAAGCGGAAACGCTGGTCGACCTTCAGCAGCGCCACGGCGGTGCGGCGCGCAGCGAGCTGACGCGCCGCGCCGCGACCAGCGCGGACGCGAAACGCTGGACACGCGAAACCGTGCTCGACTGGGATTTCGGTGCGCTGCCAGAGTCCATCGAAGTCGGCGGCGCAAAGGCGTATCCGGCGCTCGTCGCGAACGAGGGCGGTGTCGGATTGAAGCTGTTCGAGTCACGCGAAGCCGCAAACGCCGCGCATGCGATTGGCGCGCAGGCGCTACTGCTCGCAGGTGTCGCCGATCGGCTCAAGGATCTCGCGAAGACCGCGCGTGCGCGACTCGGCATCGCTCTGGCACAGACCGGGCTGAGCGCCGAAGGGCTCGCGCTGCAAGTCGCGGAACGCGCCGCGCGCGCGTACTGGAACCCCGCCGCAATCCGCGATACCGCCGCGTTCCACGCTGCGCTCGAACGTCGCGGCGAATTTGGCCGCGAAGCCTTGAGCCGCCTTGAGGAAGCCTGCCGCTGGCTCAATGCCGGCATGGAATTACGCAAGAAAATCGATGCCACCGCCAAGCCCTGGCCGGATGTCGCAACCGATCTGCGAAATCAGCTGCAAACCCTGTTCGCGTCGGGCTTCATCGCCGAGATTCCCGAAGAAATCTGGCCGCGCATCGCGGTCTATCTCAAAGCTGCGGCTATTCGCCTCGACCGCCTGCCGCAGAAACCCCAGCGCGATCTCGAAATGCTCAAGCAGATTCGCGCCGTCGCGCTGCATCTCAAGAGCCCGTTCCACGGCGCGCGCTGGCTGATCGAGGAATGGCGTATTGCCTTGTTCGCGCAAGAACTCAAGGCCAATGGCTCGCCGACTGCGTCGAAGATTCAAGCTGCGCTTGCGGCGTAAATCGCGTTGGCACGGTTCGGCCGGCGGGGCGGCGCATTTGACCCAGAGGCCATGCGCATCGAAAATGCGCATTCCAGCGAGTGAGGCTCGATCATGGCGCGCAGTGTGGCCCCAGCGAAAACAAGCAGCGTGAAGCAGCGCGTGAATCTCACCGTGCGCCAGGATTATCTCGAGCAGGCGCGCAAGGCCGGCGTGAATCTCTCGCGCGTGCTGGAGGAAAGTCTGGGAGCGCGCCTGAAACAGGAACGCGAGCGGCGCTGGCTGGAGGAAAACCGCGAGGGGATCGTGGAGTACAACGCTTACATAGAGAAATACGGCCTCTGGCACCGCGGTCTGACGGATTGGTATTGACCGGCGATGGCTCAGTTTGATGTCCACGCCACACGGGGAGAAACCGCGCGGCTCGCGCCTTATATCGTGACCTTGCAGGCTGGTCTGTTGGCGGACCTGCAAACGGTCGTCGTCGCACCTCTGCATTTACCGAAAACCCTCACTCATCCGATCGACGGTCTGCACCTTGCAGTCGCCTTCAAAGGCAAGTCCTACCTGCTGGCAATCGAACAGCTGATCTCGCTGCCGCGCGCCGTGCTCGGCAGGCCGACGGGTTCGCTGCTCGCCGATCAAGCGGCGATCAAGCGGTCTATCGATCTTCTTTTTTTCGGAATTTGAAAACTTGCGCGAACTTCACCGCATTCCTGCCCGCGACCGTCTGATCGTCGCGCTCGACGTCCCCGAAGCGAGCGATGCGCGCGCACTGATCGCACGCATCGGCGATGCCGCGGGCTTCTACAAGATCGGCATGGAGTTGTGCATGGCGCCCGGCTTCTTCGAGTTGCTCGACTGGCTGCGCGGCCAGGACAAGAAGGTCTTCGTCGATCTGAAGTTCTTCGACATACCCGAGACGGTTGCTCGCGCGGTGAGCCGGCTTTCCGAACGCGGTGCGCAGTTCTGCACGATTCACGGCAACCAGGCGATCATGGAGGCGGCCGCTGCGGCCAAGTCCAACGGCCTCAAGGTGCTCGCGGTGACAGCGCTGACCAGCCTCGATCGCGGCGATCTCGATGATCTCGGATTTCACTGCGACGTGGCCGAGCTGGTCCTGTCGCGCGCGCGTCGGGCGCTGGCGGCGGGCTGCGATGGGGTCGTGTCGTCTGGCCTGGAAGTGGAGCGCCTGCGCGCCGGCGCGCCGCGTGAGCTGATCGTGGTGACACCGGGCATCCGCCCCGTCGAGAATCGCGTGGATGCCGATCAGAAGCGCGTGATGACGCCGGGCCGTGCGCTGAAGGCCGGCGCCGACTATCTCGTCGTCGGCCGTCCGATCCGCGATGCCGCCGATCCGCGCACGGCCGCACTCGCAATCCAGTCCGAAATCGCCGCAGCCTGCATCTGATGACTCCGACAAAACCGACTTACGTCAACGACCGCTTCCTGCGCGCGCTCGCGCGGAAACCCGTGGATCGCACGCCGCTGTGGCTGATGCGGCAGGCCGGCCGCTATCTGCCGGAGTACCGGGCGACGCGTGCGAAAGCCGGCGACTTCCTGACGCTGTGCAAGACGCCGGAGCTGGCCTGCGAGGTCACGCTGCAGCCGATCGACCGTTACGGCTTCGATGCCGCGATCCTGTTTTCCGACATCCTGACGATTCCCGATGCGATGGGGCTTGGCCTGCACTTCGTCGATGGCGAAGGCCCGGCGTTTCAGCGCACCGTGCGCAATGCCGCCGATGTCGCCGCACTGCCGATCCCCGATCCCGAAACCGAGCTGCGCTACGTGATGGATGGCGTGCGCGCCTGCAAGCAGGGGCTCGCGAACCGCGTGCCGCTGATCGGTTTCGCCGGCAGTCCCTGGACGCTCGCGACCTACATGATCGAAGGCGCTGGCTCCAAGGATTTCCGTCACGCGAAAGCGATGCGTTACGGCGCGCCGGCGGTGCTCAAAAGCCTGATCGACAAGCTCACCGAAAGCGTCGCGCTGTATCTTGCGGCGCAGGCGGCCGCGGGAGCGGATGCGCTGATGGTGTTCGACACCTGGGGCGGCGTGCTCGATCCGGACGGCTATCGCTTTTTCTCGCTGGCGGCGATGGGCCGGCTGGTCGAGCGTCTGAAAGTGTTGGCGCCGCGCGTGCCGGTGATCCTGTTCTCGAAGGGCTGCGCGCAGTACCTGCTGGAACTCTCGGGCACGGGTGCTACGGGGCTCGGGGTCGACTGGACGACCAATATCGGCGATGCGCGGCATGTCGTTGGCGGCAGCATTGCGCTGCAGGGAAACTTCGATCCGGCCGCGCTGTTCGGATCGCCGGAGTCGATCCGCGATCTGGTTGCGAAGATCCTCGACGACTACGGCCACGCGCCGGGCCACATCTTCAATCTCGGTCACGGCATCCTGCCCGGCACGCCGCCGGAAAACGTTGCGGCGCTGGTGCAGGCGGTGCATGAGCTGAGCCCGGCTTACCACGTCACGATGGAACCCGATGAGGATTGAGGCGGGATGAAGCGCCGGCTGCCGGCGCCGCTGATCGGTGTCCTGACCTTCATCGCGATGCTGTTCGTGCTGCTCGTCGTCATCGCGCCGCCGATGCTGCCGGTCGCGCTCCTCAAGCTGCTCGTGCCGGTGCCGGCGCTGCGCCGCTACTTCGATCGCTGGATCAGCGGGCTGGCCAACACGCTCTGGCTGGGCGGCAACCGGCTGATCTTCGACACGCTGCACGGGCCTCGCGGCAATGTTGCCATGGACGGCGTGCTCGATCCGAAACGCAGCTGGCTGATCGTCGCGAACCACCAGTCCTGGGCCGACATCCTGATCCTGTTCGATGTATTCAAGGGGCAGGTGCCGTTCCCGCGCTTCTTCCTGAAACGCCAACTGATCTGGATTCCGGTCGTCGGCTTCATCTGCTGGGCGCTGGACATGCCGTTCATGAAGCGCAATTCGGCCTCGGCGGTCGCGCGGAATCCGGCCTTGCGCAACCAGGATCTCGAGACCACGAGGAGCTTCTGCGCGAAGTTCAGGGAACGGCCGATCACGGTCGTCAATTTTCTCGAGGGCACCCGTTACTCACCCCGGAAAGCGCGCGTGAAGCAGTCGCCCTATCGCCACCTGCTGCGGCCGAAATCGGCCGGTTTCAGCTTCACGCTGAACGCGATGGGCGAGCAGTTCGCCGGCATGATCGACGTGACGCTGGTCTATCAATCCACCAGCAACGGGCGCAGCAAGCTCTGGAGCTTTCTCTGCGGCGAGCAGCATGGCGCCAGCGTGCGGGCGCGCGTACGCGAACTGCCGGTGGCGATGCTCGGCGGCGACTACCAGGACGACGGCACATTTCGTGAGCGTTTCCAGCACTGGGTCAACGGCCTCTGGGCAGAGAAGGACGCGGCGATCGACGCCGCACTCGCCGGCCGTTCGCACTGAAGGACCCAATCCATGCTCGAAGCCTTCAGTATCTCCGCCGTGCTCGTCGCCATCGGCGAAATTGGCGACAAAACACAGCTCCTGGCGTTGCTGCTCGCCGTGCGCTTCCGGCGTCCGGCGCCGATCCTGTTCGGAATCCTGGTCGCGACGCTGGCCAATCACGCCCTCGCCGGCTTCGTCGGTGGCTGGGTCCGCACGCAGCTTTCGGCGGAAACGCTGCGCTGGGTCGTCGGCCTGTCATTTCTCGGCATCGCCGCCTGGGCGCTGGTGCCGGACACACTGGACGACGACGAAGCGGCGAAGCCGGCCGACAAGTACGGCATTTTCTTTCTGACCGTCGTCGCTTTCTTTCTCGCCGAGATCGGTGACAAGACGCAGCTCGCGACGATGGCTTTGGCGGCGCGTTTCGATTCGCTCATCGCGGTCGTCGCCGGAACCACCCTCGGCATGATGATCGCGGACGCGCCGGCCGTTCTGTTCGCGGAAAAGCTGACGAAGCGGGTGCCCTTGAGGCTGGTTCGAACGGTCGCCGCCGCCTTGTTCGCGCTGCTCGGAATGGCGGCGCTGTTGGGCGTGGGCGGTGGGTCGCCGTAGAAAATTCCGAAAATCGACGCGGGCGATATGCGCCAGTACACAGTTGACAGGGTTTGACGACTTCCGCAGCGAGCAGCGCTGGTTTCTAATCGCCGGATGAAACCGGAAGATCAGACATGATGCTGCGCGTACCCGACGTGCTGTCGGCGCCGGCGGTGGCGCGGGTCCGCTCGCTCATTGAATCGGCCGACTGGAGCGACGGGCGCAACGCAGCCGGCGCGCAGGCCATGGCCACGCGCAACAACCGGCAATTGCCCGAGGACGGCAAGGCGGCGCGGGCGGCGCGGGCGCTCGTGCTCGAAGGCTTGAGCCAGAACGCGCTGTTCTTCACGGCCGCGCTGCCGAAGAAAATCTTTCCACCGCTGTTCAACCGTTACGACGGCCGCAGCAACGAATTTTCGAATCACGTCGACACCGCCGTGCGCACCTGGACGCCGACCGGTACGCATGTCCGCACCGATATCGCGGCCACGCTGTTTCTCAGTGATCCGCGCGAATACGACGGCGGCGAACTGGTCGTGGAAGACAGCTTCGGCCCGCAGGCCGCGAAGCTGCGCGCGGGCGAGTTGCTCCTGTATCCGGCGTCGAGCATCCACCGCGTCGAGCCAGTCACGCGCGGTACGCGACTCGCGTCGTTCTTCTGGGTCGAGAGCATGGTCGGCAACGATGAGCAGCGCGGATTGCTCTATGAACTCGACATGGCGATCTACAATCTGCGCAACCGCCACGGCGAGAACGCCGAGCTGATTCGGTTGACCGGCTGTTATCACCATCTGATGCGGATGTGGGCGAGCACCTGAATCGGCTGCCGGCCTGCGAGGCAGGAAAGCGCTTGTGAAGCGTCCGCAGCCAAGCGATTGTTGTCTTCGAATCGGGCAGATATTTTGCTGGTGTTTTACCGTCTCTTCTCGACTTCGCCCGGCTCCGGCCGGGCTTTTTTCTGGCGCGGCAGGCGACCGATGACGAGACCCCGATGGTGGCTTCACGCCGTGCTCGGCGCCGCGCTGTTGCTGAATTCCTGCGCGCTGCTGTCGCAACCGGACGGCGCGCGCGTGCGGAATCCTGCACTGGACGAACTCAGCGGCCTGGCGATCGCGCACGCCGAACCGACGCTGCTCTGGGGTCACAACGACAGCGGCGATGGCCCGAACCTGTTTCGCATTGGAGTCAACGGTGAGGACGACGGGCGTATCGCCGTGGCCGGCGCAAGGGCCGTGGACTGGGAGGACATCGCGGCATTCGACTGGCAGGGACAGCCGGCATTGCTGGTCGCGGACACCGGCGAAAACACCGCGCGGCGGGAGGTGGTGACGCTTACGCGGTCAGCGATCCGGGCCGGGCCGGCGAGTCGAAGCTGCTCTGGAAGCTGGACTTCCGCTATCCGGACGGCGCACGCGACTGCGAGGCGGTCGCGGTCGATCCGCGTGAGCACAGCGTCATCCTGATCTCCAAGCGCGACCGGCCGCAGCATCTGTATCGCCTGCGTCTGCCCGAGCAACCGCCGATCGGCGGACCGGTCGTCGCCGAAGCGCTCGGCACGTTGACGACGCTGCCGACGCCGGGCCTCGGCGATCTGCTCGAAAACCCGCTCTACAGCCAGTTCAGCGGGCCGACTGCGCTTGACATCGCGGCGTCCGGCGCGTTTGCGGTGATCACGACCTACAAGAATGCGTTTCTCTATCGCCGTGCGCCGGGGCAGGACTGGCCGCAGGCGTTCGCTGCCCAGCCGCAGGCGATCACGCTGCCGCCTCTGCGCCAGACCGAGGCCGGAGCGATCAGCGCCGACGAGTCCGCGCTGTATGTTTCCGGCGAGGGGCAGGCGCCGCCGCTGCTGCGGATTCCCCTGCCGCGCTGATCGATCACGCTGCGCAATGGTCATCGCCGGCCTCACGAATAGCCTCGGGTAGAGGAGGTCGGGGCCGTCGGCGTAGAGGATTTTATCGCCCCGCACTAGATTGACGTCCGTTTTTTTTCCCCGTACTTTCGATCACTAAGTCTCCTGGTTTGGCGCGTGCAACCTTTTGCCCCGGACAGGGAACTTACTAGGCGGGGTCGAGTATTGGCCGCGAACAAGGCGCCGATGTACTGCGCGCCGTTTTTTCTATAATAACTTCACGAGGAGACGCATATGAAGATGGTAACGGTCGGTTTGGCGCTGGCGATTGCGGGCGCGTTCGCAAGCGTGTCGGTATCTGCGGACGACGACAGGGGCAGGTCGCCGCGCGCGTTTGACGTGTGTGTCGATGGCAGCACCGGTGCAAGACTGACAAATTTCCCGCCGTCGGCAGGCGATCGCGTGACCGCCGTCGGCATGATGCTGCCCGTCGGCACTGTGCCAAGGGACGGTACCGGCGACCCGACGTGCGCAAGTTATGCCGCGAAGAAAGTTGGAACGTTCTTCGTCAACGGCACTTTCGTCAGCAGCTTTGCTCCGAACCCGCAAAAACTGCCGCAGGCCGCAGACGACGATCTGGCCTACGTCAACTGGCATTTCCGCGTCGATGGTCGCGGTGCCTTCGACACGACCGGCCCGATCAAGCAGTTCGCCCTCGGCGGGACTTATCCGCAGACGATTGCCGGGGGGACGGGACGATTCCGCGGCGTGAAAGGCGAAATGATCGTCCAGCAGCTGGGCGCCGGCGGTTTTCAAATTCGGGTGTTCCTGCCTGACAACGACTGATCGCGCGAAAGGCGAAGCCGGGCGACAGTTCCCGGCTTCGCCTCCGGCTTTCGCTGCGGTGTGCCAGGCGCCCGTTGGGGACGCCGCGCCGCTGCTGCGGGTCCCTCGGCCGCGCTGAGCGAACGCGCTGCGCCACTTCAACCTTTCCGGCCGGCGCCGCATCCAAGACGCGGGCGCAGCGGATAGACTTTCGCGCACCGTGGCGCTGCACCCCATTCACTTTTCAAGGATCTCATTCGTGAACCGATATTTGTTGACCGCGATCGGCGCCGTCCTGACCGCGAGCTGCTCCAAACCGGCGGAACCGCCGAAGCCCGTGGCTGCCGTCGCCGCCGCACCGGCGCTGGTATCGGGCATCGACCTCCAATACGTCGAGGAAGGCACGCGGCCGCAGGACGACTTCTACCGCCACGTCAACGGCAAGTGGCTCGACACGTTCGAAATCCCGGCGGACAAGGCGCGCTACGGCTCCTTCACCAAGCTCGGCGACGACTCGGAAACGCAGTCGAAGGAGATCATCGAAACCTCGGCGAAAGCGCAGAACGCCGCCGGTTCCGAGGCTCAGAAGATCGGCGATCTCTACAACAGCTTCATGGACGAGGCCGGGATCGAGGAACTCGGGCTCGCGCCGTTGAAGAATGAGTTCGCCAACATCGACAACATCAAGGACAAAAAGGAGTTGGCGCCGCTGATGGCGCACCTGACCGCGATCGGCGTCAGCGTGCCGTTCGTGCCTTACGTCCATCAGGACAACAAGGACTCGACCAAGTACGTCGTCGACCTGTATCAGGCCGGCCTCGGCCTGCCGGACCGGGACTACTATCTCAAGGACACGGACAAGTACAAGACCACGCGGACGCAGTATGTCGCCTACGCCGAGAAGCTTATGGCCATGGCCGGCGACAAAGCCGCAGCAAAAAACGCGAAGGATGTTTTTGCGCTCGAAACCGAACTCGCGAAAGTGCAGTGGGACAAGGTCGTCAACCGCGATCCGGTCAAGACCTACAACAAGGTCGAACTGAAGAAGCTCGCCGCGCTGGCGCCGGGTTATGACTTCAACAGCTATTTCGATGCCGGCGCGATCGCCGGCAGGATCACCTACGTCATCGTCAGCCAGCCGACCTATCTCACGGGCTTCGCCAAGCAGCTGGCGAAGGCGCCGCTGCCGGTCTGGAAGGCGTATTTCAAGTGGCGTCTGCTGAATGACTACGCGCCGTATCTGCCGAAGGCTTACGTCGACGAGAACTTCGCGTTCTACGGCACCGCCGTGCGCGGCATTCCGGAAATCCGTCCGCGCTGGAAGCGGGCTGTGGAAGTGGTCGAAGCCTCGATCGGCGAAGGGCTGGGCAAACTCTACGTCGAGAAATATTTCCCGCCCGAGAACAAGGCGCGGATGGAAGCGCTGGTCAGGAATCTGCTTGCGGCCTACAAGTCCAGCATCGATACGCTCGACTGGATGAGCCCGGAGACCAAGAAGGAAGCGCAGGCCAAGCTCGCCAAGTTCACGCCGAAGATCGGCTATCCGAACAAGTGGCGCGATTACGCGGCGCTGACCATCCAGCCGAATGATCTGGCCGGCAACGTCGCGCGCGCCAATGCCTTCGAGTACAAGCGCAATATCGACAAGCTCGGCAAGCCGATCGACCGCGACGAATGGGGCATGACGCCGCAAACCGTCAACGCCTACTACAGTGCGGAACTCAACGAAATCGTGTTCCCGGCCGCGATCCTGCAGCCGCCGTTCTTCAACGTGAAGGCCGACGATGCGGTCAACTATGGCGGCATCGGCGCCGTCATCGGCCATGAGATCAGCCACGGCTTCGACGACCAGGGCGCCCAGTATGACGGTGACGGCAACCTGCGCCAGTGGTTCACCGCCGACGACCTCAAGAACTTCAAGGTCAAGACCACGGCGCTGGTCGCGCAATATGCCGCATACGAGCCGGTCAAGGGCTATCACGTCAACGGCGAGTTGACGCTCGGCGAGAACGTCGCCGACAACTCCGGGCTGGCGATCGCTTACAAAGCCTACAAGCTCTCGCTCGCCGGCAAGGACGCGCCGACCATCGAAGGCCTCACCGGCGACCAGCGCTTCTACGACGGCTGGGCGCAGGTCTGGCGCGGCAAGGACCGCGAGGCCGAGGCGATCCGCCGCATCACGGTCGATCCGCATTCCCCGCCGAGCGTTCGCGGCAACGCCACACTGGTCAACCAGGAAGGGTTCTACAAGGCTTTCGACATCAAGGACGGCGACAAGATGTTTCTCGCGCCGGACCAGCGCGTCAGCATCTGGTGAGCCTCGCGCAAGGCGGAACGTAACGACGGGCCGGTGGCGGCACCGGCTTTTTTGTGGTTAGCGATTCAGTCGATCAACGGACTGGCATCGCCTGCACGCCAGCCGTAACGCCGGAAGCTGACGCGGCCGCCCTCGAAGACGATGCCCTCGGCGCGCAGCCGGCGCTTCTGTTCGCGATGCGCAGGACTGAATTTCGGCAACGAGATTTCACCCTTGGCGTTGATGACGCGATGCCACGGCGTTGCGTCGGTGGCGGCACCGCTGCCGAGCACGCGGCCCACCAGTCGCGCCCGGCCCGGCAGGCCGGCGATCCACGCAACCTGGCCGTAGCTCGCGATCCGTCCCGACGGAATCTTCGCGATGGTCGCGAGGATCGCGGCGCGCGCCGCATCGGCGTCGAGCCGATCGGGCGGCGAGTGCGCCTCAGCGCGCCGACGCGCCATATGGTGCGGTGCCGCAGCCGGTCATTGCCGCTGCCGGGCAACTGCGGAACCCGTCGTCGTCGACGAACGAGGCGAGCCCTGCGATCAGGTCGTGGGCGTTCCCGGCCGCGATCCCGTTCCCGGCCGAGTTTGCGCATTGGCGTGATTCTGCCGACGCGGTATCGACATATGCCGGTCCCCTTGCAAAAAAATTGACGGCCGGTCCGGCGTAAATGAAAGCCTGCATTAAGGCTGGTCCCAGATAATAAGCGGGTCGCCTGCGTATACGGAATTCGTACCAGCCGACACCCACCCTAGGAGAGTACTTATGTCTTGCAAACTGTTGACCGGTTTCGCCGTTACCGCTGCCCTGCTCGTTGGCGCCCAGGGCGCCGCCTTCGCTGCTGCCGCCGAGCCGACTGCCGTCGCTGCCGAACCGTCCGCCAAGGCCCCGGCCAAGGGCACGAAGCACGCGCATCACCGGAAGCACCACGCCAAGAAGGCGTCGGCTGCTGCCGCGAAGTAAGCATCTTTCGCAGTTCTGGCGATCTTCGATCGAATCCGGAGCTTCGAACGGTAAAGGAAGGCGGCCCTCGTGGCCGCTTTTTTTTTGCGCCGGTCGCGCGCGGCAGCGGTTGTTATTCGTGCAGTTCGGCGTAGATCGTCGGACGCAGCGGACCGGATGCCCACTGCGTCAACGCCACCGGGCAGTGTTCGGCCGGCTTGAAGCCGGAGGCGATGCGGAACAGGTCAGCGGTGATGCGCTCGATGGCGCCGTGATATTCGCGGAACAAGTGATCCTGATTCGCATGCATCGTCTTCAGTGTCGCGAGGAAGACCTTCGGCGGCACGTAGGGCGCTATCCGATCGAGGATCTTCTCGACCAGGATCGCGTCCTTGTCCTTGACCCCTTCGTCGAGCAGCACGCTGACCAGTTTCGGGTTGCCACCGGAATCGTTCGCCGAGGCTTTCCGCAGTTTCGCGTCCCTGGCGTAGTAAAGCGCCGAGGCGAGGATCGCGAACAACTCGTCGTAGGAATCCTCCGTGAAGTTGCTGCCGTCCGGAACCAGACCCTTGAGCGCCGGTTTCAGCGCGGCGAGCAGTCCGGGAAACTCCTCGTCCAACCGCGCGATGCGCCGGTACGAATCCGCCATTGTCGATCTCCGAAAAAAAGTAGTGCGGCGCGCCCGATGCCTGGGCCTTGGGTAGAAGTATAGCGGCGGCAAGCCGCCGGTGATCCTGTGCCTCAGCGGTAAACACGGCCTTCGGAAACACGCACGGCGTGACCGCCGACGCGCACCGCCGTCACGGCACCCTTGCGCTTCTCCGCCGAGCCGTACAGCAAACTCGGCCGGCCCATCTCCTGACCCTGTGCGATCCGCCATTCCAGCCGCCCGTCTCGCAGCGGCGATTCGAGCGCCAGCGCCCCGACCAGCGCGACAGCGGCAGAACCCGTCGCCGGATCTTCGAGCACGCCGACGCCGGGCGCGAACATGCGCGCGCGCAGCTCGCCCTCGTAGCCGCGCGCATACACATAGATCTGCTGCGCCCAGGCTCGGGCCAGCGCGACGCGCCAGACCGCGACATCGAATGCGATTGCGGCGAGCAGTTCCGGTTGGCGCAGCGGCACCAGTACATAGGGCACGCCGCAGGTGCAGGTGCGCGCCGGCTCGCCGGGCAGGCCGATGTCTGTCGCTTCGAGCCCGAGCATGCGCGCGAGCACTTCGTTCGCGGGTGCTGCCGGGCCGAAGATCGGCGGCACGGCGGTGGTCAGCTCACCGAACGCCGGCTGCCCAGCGTCGCGACGCACACGCACCGGCACCAGGCCGACACTCTCTTCGAGCACGAAGCTCACGTCCGCACCCGGCGGCGCCAGCCCCAGCTCTGCAAGGATGCACGCGGTGCCGACCGTCGGATGGCCCGCGAACGGCAGCTCCTGCGTCGGCGTGAAGATGCGCACGCGGAACACCGCGTCCGGCGTCGTGGCTTTCTGCACGAACGTGGTTTCGGAAAGATTGAACTCGTGCGCGATGCGCTGCATCTCCTGCGGCCCGATCCCGTCGGCGTCGAGGACGACGGCCAGCGGGTTGCCACCGTGACGCACAGCGGTGAAAGCGTCCAGCGTGTGGAAATCCAGATCGCGCGGCGTCATCGTCTCGTTCCTGCCTAGGCTCAAGCGGGTCAAGATAGCGCCTCGCAGGGGCTTTGCGAAAGGCTTAGCGCGGCCGGCAACGGCAGTGTAATGTTGGCCCATGGTCTGTCGACGGTAACGGAGAACGGGGCACCGTCGTCGGACAGGGTTGGGAGGTTTCCATCGATTGAATCTGGCTGCGGGGCACGCGGTCGGGCACGGGCGTTGATTTTGTCGCCGGCCTGTCGAGCGTCCGGGCCGCTCATCATTCAGGAACAAGGGAGAGGCAAACATGAAACTGCGCAATCGCAAGACCGGCGCTATCGGCGCGTTATTGCTGGCCGGCACCATCGCCATCACGGCACTGCCGGCCCAGGCCCAGAAACAGGGCGGCGACGATAGCGTCGCGACCCGGCTCGACGCGGTCCAGGTCACTGGCTCGCGCATCAAGAAATCCGAAGGCGAGGGTGACTCGCCGGTGCTGACGATCAGCGGCGCCGAGCTTCAGGCCACCGGCATCGCCTCGGTCGGCGACATCCTGCAGCGGCTGTCGGTCAGCGGTTCTTCGCTCAACACCAAGTTCAACTCGGCCGGCAACTTCGGCTTTCCGGCGGATGGCGGGGGTGTCGGCTCCGGTTCGACGACGATCAGCTTGCGCAACCTCGGCGCCAACCGCACGCTGGTGCTGGTCGACGGCCTGCGCTGGGTCAATGAGTCCTCGGCCTCCGGTGTTTCGGGTGCGGTCGACCTCAACACGATTCCGGCGAGCGCGATCGAGAAAATAGAAATCCTGACCGACGGCGCGTCCTCGCTGTACGGCTCGGATGCGATCGGCGGGGTCGTCAACATCATCACCAAGAAAAGTCAGGACGGCGGCCTCGCCCACGTCTATTACGGCGACTACGAAACCGGCAACGGGCAGACCTACACCGGCAATCTCTCGCTCGGCGTCAAGGAAAAACGCTACGAATTCTTCGTCGACCTGAGCCACTACGTGCAGCGCGAGATTGGCTCGAACGAAACCGAGCAGTCGCGCTTTCCGGTGCCCGGTGGCGGTCTCGCGTTCGGCAGTTCGGCGACGCCGACAGGCCGTTTCCGCTTCACGCCACCCAACGGAAATACCTATGGTGGTCTTTGCAATCCGAACTGCAACATAACGCCCAATGGTGTGAATGCCGCTTTTCCCGGCGAATACCATGGCTTCACCAATGATGACCGTTTCAACTTCGCGCCGTTCAACTACCTCCTGACGCCATCGCGGCGCAGCGCGATCTTTGCGCAGGGCCGCTACCGCATCAACGACGATATCCGCTTCTATGTGAAGGGCCTGTACCAGGCACGCCGCTCGGTCAACCAGGCCGCGCCCGAGCCGATCTTCATCGGCCCCGGCGCCGGCACCGGCACGCTGGCCGACACGGTCGGCATCGATGTCACCAACCCTTACAACCCGCTCGGCTACTCGCTGGACCCGAACGGCAACTTCGCGTTCGCCGGGCGGCGTCCGGTGGAAGGCGGCCCGCGCGTGTTTGCGCAGGACGTCAACACCCGCTACTTCGCAACCGGTTTCGAAGGCGCGTTCCAGTTGTTCGAGCGCTTCTTCTCCTGGGACGCGAACTACGTCGGCAGCGTCAACGATGCCACGCAAACCGTCAGGGGCACTTACAACATCCGGCACATCGCCAACGCACTCGGTCCGGTCGCCAACTGCGTGGCGCCCTGCGTGCCGCTGAATTTCTTCGGTGGCCCCGGCACGATCACGCCGGATCAGCTCGCCTATATCCAGTTCACCGAGCGCGATACCAGCAGCCAGTCGCTCGACGTGATCTCGCTGAATCTCTCCGGCAACATTCTCGAGTTGCCGGCCGGCCCACTGGATTTCGCGACCGGCTACGAGCACCGCAAGCTGAAGGGTTCGTATTCGCCGGATGCGGTCGTGGTTGCCGGCGAGTCCAACGGCGTACCGAGTCAGCCGACCAGCGGCCAGTATTCGATCGACGAAATCTTCGGTGAGCTTGCGGTGCCGCTGCTGAAGAACCAGCCGTTCGCCAAGAAGCTCGACCTGAGCCTCGCCACGCGCTACTCCGATTACACGACCTTCGGCAGCACGGTGAAAAGCAAATTCGGCGTTCGCTGGCAACCGATCACCGATCTAACCCTGCGCGGCACTTACGCCCAGGGCTTCCGTGCGCCCTCGGTCGGCGAATCCTTCGGCTCGCCGGCACGCTTCGACGCCTCGATCAGCGACCCCTGCTCGAACGCCACCGGCCAGCGCGCGACCAACTGCGCAACGCTCGGCGTGCCCGGCGGCTTCCAGCAGGCGAATCCGCAGATTTCGGTACGCACCGGCGGGAGCACTTCCCTGCGTCCCGAAACTGCGCGCAGCTTCACCACCGGCGCCGTCTACAGCCCGTCCTGGGCCGACCGGACGGTGTGGTCCGATCGTGTCGATTTCGAGCTGACCTACTACCGCCACCGGGTGAACAATGCGATCCAGGCGCCCGACGCGCAGACCCAGCTCGACCGCTGCGTCGACGCGCTCGATCCAACGTTCTGCAACGGCATCACGCGCTCGCGCACCGGCGACATCAACGGCTTCAACAACACGCTGCGCAACCTCGGCCGGATCAAGACTCGCGGCATCGACTTCGGTACCAACTGGACCAGCCCGCGCTGGGCCGTTGGCCAGTTCGGCGTCAACTGGCAGACGACCTATATCGAGCATTACTCGTCGGTGGCCAGCGACACCGGGCTGGCGGAACCGCGTGGCGTCGGCGTCGAAGTCACCGACAGCGGCATCCCGCGCTGGAAGTCGACGCTGCGTACGAGCTGGACGCTGCAGCCGTTCACCGCGACCTACACGCTGCGCTACATCTCGGCGCTGACCGAGCAATGCGGTGACGCTGCGGGCCTGCTGACCTGCAACGGCGGCGTCGGCACCACCAACCGGCTCGATTCGATTCTCTACAGCGACATCCGCGCCGCTTACACGCTGCCGATCGTGTACAAGCTGAAAACCACGATCAGCGCCGGAGTCAACAACGTCTTCGACGCAGGCCCGCCGATCTGCGTCAGCTGCTCGTTGAACGGTTATGACGCATCGAATTACGACATCGCCGGCCGCTTCGCCTACGTCGAGGCGACGATCCGGTTCTGATCGATCGCCGTTGACCCGAGGGGCTGCCACGGCAGCCCCTTTTTGCTGCGCGCGCCCCTGTCATCGAGACTTTGAACGATCAACATGGAGACCTCAGCGTGGCGCGGGCATGAAGACTGCTTTACAAGCATGTGTAACTTTCCTTGTCGCACCATCCCGGCCAATGAGCCCGTGCTAGCATTTGCCGCGCAAATCGCCAGCAAAAAAACCACTGACGCCAGGACTGCGCCGCTCGGCCTCATGCCCAAACCCATCGAAGACGACTCATCCGAAGACCCCCCGCAACAGTCTCTGATTGGGTCGATCGGGGCGCGCACATGAGCGGCCTGGTCGTCGTCGATCAACGCGGCGACTGGCCGGTCGAGATTCCGGGCGTCGATGTCGTCACCGCCTGGAACTACCTCACACAGGATGAGTTCACGCGCATCCGCGGCGCGCGCGTCTACAACCTCTGCCGCACGTTCAGCTATCAGACCACCGGTTATTACGTCTCGCTGCTCGCCGGCGCGCGCGGGCATCGCATCCTGCCGGACATCACCACCGTGCAGGATCTGAAGCTCGCCGAATCGCCGAGTGTCTTGAACGACGAGATCGAGGAATTGATGCAGAAAAGCCTCGCCCGGCTCGGCTCCAGCGAGTACGTGCTGAATGTCTACTTCGGCGACAGTCCCTACATCCGTCACGAGAAGCTCGCACGCGCGCTGTTCAATCTTTTTCCGGCGCCGCTGCTGCAAGCCAAGTTCGTCTGGCGTGGCGACGAATGGCGCGTCAACACGCTGAACCCGGTCGCGCTCGGCGAGGTACCGGCCACGCACCACGAATTCCTCTACCAAACGGCGCGCGATTACTTCACGCGCCGCCGCTCGCCGCGCAAGAAGCGCGACTCCACGCGCTATGACCTCGCGATCCTGGTCAACGAGGACGAGAAAGAACCGCCGTCGAACGCGCGCGCACTCAAGGCCTTCGAGAAAGCCGCCGAAGACCTCGGCTTCTCGGTCGACTTCATCGACAAGAGCGACTACGGCCACGTCGCCGAGTACGACGCACTGTTCATCCGCGAGACCACGGCGGTCAATCACCACACCTACCGTTTCAGCCGCCGCGCTGCGCGCGAGGGTCTGGTCGTCGTCGATGCCCCCGAGTCGATCTTGCGCGCTGCGAACAAGGTCTTCCTCGCGCAGCTCATGGACCGTCACCGCATTCCGCAGCCGAAGACGCTGCTCGTGCATCGCGCGAACCTCAACGAAGTCGTGCGCGAACTCGGCTTCCCGATGGTGCTCAAACAGCCCGACTCGCAGTTCTCCAAAGGCGTGATCAAGGTCGAGGATGCGGCCTCGTTCCGCCGCGAGACGCAGAAGTTTCTCGAGCGTTCGGACCTCATCGTCGCCCAGGCTTTCGAGCCGACCGATTACGACTGGCGCGTCGGCGTGCTCGACGGCCAGCCGCTGTACGCCTGCCGCTATTTCATGGCCAAGCAGCACTGGCAGGTGGTCAAGCGCGACAAGAACGGCGCCAAGCGCGAGGGCGACCACGAAACCCTCGACATCGCCAACGTGCCGAAGCAGGTGCTCAACGTCGCCGTGCAGGCCGCCCGTGCCGTCGGCGACGGACTCTACGGAGTGGACTTGAAGCAGTTTGGCAACGTCGTCAAGGTCATCGAAGTCAACGATAATCCGAACATCGACTACGGAGTCGAAGATCTGGTGCTCAAAGAGCAGATCTACC
>JAYWBB010000128.1:0-3586 GCA_043781855.1 Nevskia sp.
GAGAAAATCCCGGTGCAGAACCCGATCAAGAACCCCAACGATCCTGTTACGGCTTGCCCGCGCGAGAATCCGGTTTCAGCGGTGGATTGCACGCGTAAGCCGTGCCGTTGGTCGAATTGGCGTAGGACATGACGAGCACGGCATTACCGCCGCGCACCACGGCGTTGCCGCGCAACTGATTCAGACCGTCGTCCTTGTCGAGCTCGGGGCTGTCAGTCGAAACGAAGCCGACATTCTTGCAACGCTCGACATCTTTGGGGATTGCGGTCACTACCACAGCTTCGCGCTTCTCCCGGAACATCCCGCAGGACGCAAGACCGATCGTGACGAACAGCATCGGGACGAGGCGAAAATGATTCATGTTGGATTCACTCCGGAATGGATTGTGCCGGGATTTCATAATTTAGAGACTGAGCCGGGCTGTTTGGTTCGGCAGGCTGCGCTGCTGCCGTTGGCTCGGTGGACACTCTGAGGGAATTCCCTCGACTGCGTTTTTCGATCGGTATAAACCCCGCAAAGCAGCGAGCATACAATGGCTCTTCATCGTCCTGGCGTCTGTCGACGCGCAACCACCAGGGGACAAGGCGCGAAAATGGTTCTATCGCCATATGGACTCCGGGCCTTCGTCTGAATTTGCCACGACATCTTGTTACCTCGGATTGGTGGCGCCATACCGGCAACCCGGCTTGATTCCATTTTCAAGGATCGAGCCGCCAACGAACTCACGCTGGAACAACACCAAACCCTGCCTTCGAAAATGTATTTATGGACTTTGCATTACAATACCAAGGTAAGTTACCTTTCGTTCCTCAAAAAGCAAACGTTTTTCCATTCCAGTTTGCACCACCATTGTAACCTTCCACTCAATCGGAGTACTTAATTGAAAACATCTAAATCTGCGACGAAGAATGCCGCTGAAAAGAAGCCGGTCGTCAAGGCGAGGAAGAAGCGTACCCGTCAGACCGGCGTTCGCGGTCGGGTGCTGTCGTTGCTGGCCAGCGGTGCAATGTCCAGTTCGGAACTGGTCGCCAAGGGCGGATTTTCCGCAGCGTCGCTGTATCTGAATCTCAAGGTGCTGAAGAAGGAAGGGATGGTGTCGACCCGCCGCAACGGCCGCACGGTGCTGATCTCTCTCAAGCATGGCGCAACCGTCGACACGCCGATCGAAGGCGAAGTGCTGAGCGCGCCGAAGTCCTCGCGCAAGACCAGTTCCGCACTGGTGTCGGCCTACGTACCGCGCGATCTGCATGAAGCGCTCGAAGGACTGGCGCGGCGTCTGTCGCCGGTTGATCGCGCGCAGGAAAAGCTGCTCGTGCTCGATCAGCTGGCGCGGACCATGCCGGCGTCCGTTGCATCCGTATTGCGCGAACTCATGAACGATGTCGTTCGTCTGTCGACGGATCACGCGGGCTGAGTCCTCCGCGGCGTGGAATCCGGCCGGATTCGGATTCCACGCCGCGGCCCGGGACGCGATTGACTGTCATGCTGTAAGGGTGCATCGGCCGCTGGCCGCCACCTCCGAGCCGATGGTTCGCGCGAAATACCGGCGGAGGTCCTCCTTATGAAACCCATCGTCAATATTGCCGACGCGCCGGTTTCCCATTTGTTGGCACACGGCGATATTTTCGAGATGCGCATGGCCTCGTTCAGTGATGAGCTGGGCGCAACACGCATTGGTGCGAACCTGACAACCGTCCCGCCCGGCAAGGCCGCATTCCCTTTTCATCATCACTACGCAAACGAGGAACACTTCTTCGTAGTGCGCGGCAATGGGCTGCTGCGTTTTGGCGAGACGGTACACGCGGTCAGACCCGGCGACTACATTGTCGCCCCGGCGGGCGGACCGGAGTTTGCTCATCAACTGGTCAACACGGGTAACGAGGACCTCGTCTATCTCGGCCTGTCTACCCGCAACGCGCCGGAAGTCGTCGGCTATCCGGATTCCGGAAAAACCGGTGTCGCCGCCGTACCTTATGGCGCGCCGGGCCCGGCCCGCTTCGTCGTCGCCGACGATCAGCGCGGCACGACCGATTACTGGGACGGCGAAGACGGAAAAGCCGTTCGCGACACGCTGAATAAAAAATGAATCGAGCGGCTTCGTTTTCCGACGCAGCCAAGTAGAATCCGGCCCAGACACTTATCCATCCAGAGGCTTCCGTTGCCGCCGATCATTTCCGTCAAGTCCCTGACCAAGACCTATGCCTCGGGTTTTCAAGCGCTCAAGAATGTCGACCTGGAGATTCGCCGCGGCGAGATTTTCGCGCTGCTCGGCCCGAACGGCGCCGGCAAGACCACGCTGATCGGCATCATCTGCGGCATCGTCAATCCGACTTCGGGCACCGTGCTCGCAGACGGTCACGACATCTCCACCGACTACCGCTCGGCACGCGCCAAAATTGGCCTCGTGCCGCAGGAACTCGCGACCGACGCCTTCGAGACCGTCCGCAACACCGTCGGCTTCAGCCGCGGCCTGTTCGGCAAGTCGCCGAATCCGGCGCACATCGAAAAAATCCTGCGCGAGCTTTCGCTCTGGGACACGCGCGACGCGAAGATCATGACGTTGTCCGGCGGCATGAAGCGGCGCGTGATGATCGCCAAGGCGCTTTCGCACGAGCCGACTATCCTGTTTCTCGACGAGCCCAGCGCCGGTGTCGATGTCGAACTGCGCCGCGATATGTGGGAGATAGTGCGGCGCCTGCGCATGAGCGGCGTAACCATCATCCTCACCACGCACTACATTGAAGAAGCCGAGGAAATGGCCGACCGCATCGGCGTGATCAGCAAAGGCGAGATCATTCTCGTCGAGGACAAGGCCGCGCTGATGACCAAGCTCGGAAAGAAGCAATTGCGCCTGCAATTGCAGACGACGCTCGTCAGCATTCCAACCGAACTGGCCAGCTATCCGCTGGAGCTTTCAGCCGACGGCAACGAACTGGTCTACACCTTCGACGCGCAGGCCGAGCAAACCGGCATCGCCGCGCTGTTGCGGCGCCTCAGCGAGCAAGGCATCGACTTCAAGAGTCTGCAATCCACTGAAAGCTCGCTCGAAGATATCTTCGTGAGCCTGGTCAGGAGCCGGCCATGAACCTCCACATGAACATTCACGCGATTCGCGCGATTTACCGCTTCGAGATGGCGCGCACCTTCCGCACACTGTTGCAAAGTATCGCCTCGCCGGTATTGTCCACCTCGCTGTACTTCATCGTGTTCGGCGCAGCCATCGGCTCGCGCATGGGCGCTATCGATGGCGTCGCGTATGGCGCCTTCATCATCCCCGGCCTCGTCATGCTGTCGATGCTCAATGAGAGCACGTCCAACGCCTCGTTCGGCATCTACATGCCGAAGTTCACGGGCACGATCTACGAGCTGTTGTCGGCACCCGTGTCCTATGTGGAAGTCGTCATCGGCTACGTGGGTGCTGCAGCCAGCAAGTCGATCCTGCTCGGCTTCCTGATCCTCGCCACCGCGCGACTGTTCGTGCCGTACTCCATCGCCCACCCGTTCGCGATGATCGGCTTCCTCGTCCTGACGGCCGTCACCTTCAGCCTGTTCGGCTTCATCATCGGCATCTGGGCCGACGGCTTCG
>JAYWBB010000129.1:0-10727 GCA_043781855.1 Nevskia sp.
GCGCTTGCGAGTGCCGATTTTTCGTCGATCGAACCGGTCATCAGGCAACCGCTTTGCGCGCCCTTGTCGCGCAGGATGCGCGTCAGCCGGCGCGTGTCGATGCCGGCGATCGCGACGACATTCTGCTCGCGCAGGTAGTCGCCGAAATCCTGCTTCGAGCGGAAGTTACTGGCCGGACGCGGCACTTCGCGGATGATCAGGCCGGCAAGCTGGGTCTTTTCGGACTCGTCGTCTTCCGGATTGATACCGACGTTGCCGATGTGCGGATAAGTCAGCGTGACAATCTGCTGGCAGTAGGACGGATCGGTCAGGATTTCCTGATAGCCGGTCATCGCGGTGTTGAAGACCACTTCGCCAACCGTCGAACCCCGGATACCGATGGAAACGCCGTGGAAAATGTTGCCGTCGGCAAGCGCGAGGAGGGCCGGAGTCGTGTCAGGCATGGTGGCGGCTGGGGTCCTTGAGTGATCTGGGAGCTCTCCTGTCGCGCACACGCGAAGGGGCACCCGAACCTTCCGAATGGCGCCCCTCGCAGGATTAAGAAAGTAGTTTACCGGCGCGTGGCGGGGGCGTCCATCGCGGCTTCGCCCGATGTGAACCATGCGGTTTGCAGCAAGGCCTCAGCGTCACGCGGGTCCACGGCCACCGCGCCATTCGCCTCATACAGTTCGTAAACGCGCTGACTCACCGGCCCGGCCAACACCATCGGCACCGGCCCGCCATAGATCAGCCGCTGCACGCTGACCGGATCGATGTGCTCTGGCGCCGGGGGCGCCGGCCGCAGTGCGCCGGATCTCAATGCCGCACGACGATTTCCGCAACAGGACATAGCGGTTTTACTCCTCGGGGTTCGGCCGGCCTGTCGGTGTTTGCGGCAACGCGCGCTCGATCACGCAGGCGCCGCCGGAAATCGCCAGCCACAGCAGCAGCGTGAAAAACGGGTCCGCCGCGATTCGATGCGCCAGCCAGACAGCCGGCACGACCGCAAGCCAGAGGCTGAGACAATAGGGGCAATCCATCAGACGTCCCCAGACGCCGTCGCCGGCGCGCAGACGCAGGCGCACGACGAGATCGAAGGGGCCATCCTCGTGGGCCAGCAGATGGGCGAGCCGCCAGGTCGCGAGGATCGCGACGAGAAAAACCAGCCGGGTTTGCGCGTCGCTCATTCGATTCAGGTGATGGGGACGGCCGCCGCGACCGTCCCCGCCACGCTTTCTCTCCCAGGCTCAGGGGTTGGCGTTGATGACGGAGAACTGCGCGCTCGGATAGATCGCGATGTAATCCGTGTCGTACTGCCACGGTGGCGTCGCCAATTGTCCGCCATCGCCGCCGCTGGGATTGAAGGCACGGGTGGAGACGTAGCTGCTGAATCCGTAAGTGCCTTCGAGGGTGCCGCCCGGCAATCTGTAGATCACCTGCAGGACGTCATCGTGATCGCCTGCGGCGGTGTGCCAGTGCTCATAGACCACGTTCGCCGGATCGAGCGGTTGCGCAGGCACCGTGGGACCCGCCAGGCTTTGCACGCCACCGCTGCCGCTGATGAACACAAAGTCCCCGCCGCCGCAGCTGTTCGCGGCCAGCCGCGCCGCCTTGAGATGCGGGGACGCTGCGTGCAGCATGACGCGGAAGTAAGTATCGACCGGCGTCACGCCGCGACGCACGACCGGACAGATGCCTCCGAGCGGCTGGAACGGGCCGGCGGCAGAGAGTCCCCATTCCACCGTCAGCGCGCCGGTCGGAGCGTTGTTGTCGACGTTGAAATTCACCTGCGCCGAAGTCGGGGCGATAGCGACGCCTCCGGCGCCCAATTCCAGCGTCAGACGATAGCGGCCGTTGGCAAAGTTTCCGGTCGGCCACTCGATCAGCACGTCTTCCGGCAGGAAGGGATTATCCGGGAGGCTCCCTGGGTTGGGGGACGCGTCAGGCGGCAGCGCAATCGGGTACCAGCCGCTGGCGTCGGCCGCCGGGAAGTGGGTCTGCAGGTGGCCGAGTCGATCGATCCGGTACAGCGGCCAGGTCAGCCCGAGGAACGGCGTTGGCGAGCTGAACGTCGCACCGTGGTCCGCGCTGTACTCGTAAAGCAGCCGGTACTGCGTGGCGCCTGGATTGGTCTTGTTGCAGCCGTACAGCGTCAGCACGCCGGTGAATGGCGCTGCGCCGGGCGTGCTCGCGGCATCGTGGAAACCCGAGTTGGGGTGCGGTCGGTTGGCGAGCCGCGCGTAGCCGCTGCCCGGGTCGTAGGCATCCGTGGCCGCTGCCGGTGTCGATCGGACCAAGGGCAGGAAGCCCGCGAGTACGATCGCCGGCTGACCGGTGCAGGGAACGGTGCTCGGACCGCAGAGCAGCCCGGCCCGCGCCTGCGGACCCGCTTCGAGCTTCACCGGGCCAATGTTGCCGGCGTCCCAGCGGACCTGGAAATAGCCCTCGCCATAAATCTGTTCCTCGTCGCCATCGCCATCGATGTCCTGGGTGACGCGGAAAGTGATGTCGGGAATGTCGATGATCGGCACCCACTGCGGGACGAACACCGTGTGGCAACGCTGGAACGGACCGATGTAGCGACGCAGGTCGAGTCCGCGAAGCTCCTTGGCATCGACCTGGATCCGTTCCGCCAGATTGTTGCGTCCGGCGTCCAGCGCGGTGAGTGCTTCGTTGCCGCCACAAGCGGCGCTGTGCCGGGCGTGCCCCAGCTCCGGCGGCAACGGCGGCGCCAGCGAAAAATTGAATGCCGTATCGCCCTGCGCCTGATCGAACGCACCGCGGCTGGCGCCGAAGCCGCCGCTGCGCAGGCTATCGAGCTTGCGCGCGGCGACCGGGCCGAGACTGGCGCTGATGCGGGCGCGGTCGATGTCGGTGAACGGTGCCGGGTCGCCCGGGTCGATCGGGAACGGAATCGGGATCAATTCCTTGACCAGATCGCCGAGGTTGGGCCGCTCGAAAACGATCGGGTAGCAGATGCGCTCGGCGCGCCAGCCTAATACCCAGTCGATATCCCAACGCGGCACCCAGACGCAGAAATTACCGCAAGCGTCGGTGCGAGTGCTGGCAATCACTTCGCGGTGGCAGCGGAATGGGAAGTACCAGGACCACCGTGAACCGAAGGGGAAAAACCCGAGCAGGGAGCAGTCGGTGTCTTCGACCTGCACCGTGGCGAACGGCACCGGGTATTCGATGCCGGTGGCCGGATCGGTCTTGACGACCTTGCCGCAGATTTTCCGGAAAAACAGTAATTGCGGATCGATCTGGAAGCGGAATTTTTCGGCGATGGTCGCGACCGTAAGTCCTTCCAGCTGCTTGGCGGGCACGCCGGTCAGGGCTGCGAGACGCAGCGCCTGACTCCCCACCAGTTTCACCTGCGCCGGATCCTGTCCGGTCTTTGGCTCTTTAGTTGCCATGGCTCGTTCTCCTCGGGGTTGCGGCGACGATGCCGCACAACCATCCTAGGCAGCGAGAACTTGAAATGATGTGACGCACATTGCGCGAAGACCGCAGAGCGTGAACCGGGTCACGCCATTAGCGTGTATATCGCGCCATCCGACTTCAGAACAAGCCGAGTTGGTCGCCGATCCTGGCCGGCACCCGGAACGCGCCCCGATTGAGGGCGATCCGTTCGCCGTCCAGGCCGTGGCGCCGCATCGCAAGCCGGAAGCGTTGCGCAATCAGGTCGGCAAACTCGCCGCTGCCGCGCATGCGACTGCCCCAGGCGGAATCGTAATCCTTGCCGCCACGGCTCTGGTTGACGAGGCTCATCACGTGCGCGGCCTTCAGCGGCAGATGCGTTTCCAGCCACTCGCGGAACAGCGGCGCCACCTCGTGCGGCAAGCGCAGCAGCACGTAGCTCGCAGCCGTTGCCCCGGCTGCTGCCGCGGCTTCGAGTACCCGCTCCAGTTCCGCATCGTTCACGAACGGAATGACCGGCGAGAACATCACGCGTACCGGCACGCCGATATCGGCAAGCTGACGCATGACTTTCAGCCGCGCCGCGGATGACGCTGCGCGCGGCTCCAGCGTTCGTTTCAGCGCCGCGTCGAGCGTGGTCAGCGTAATGCCGACGCTGACGAGATGGTCGCGCGCGAGATCGGCCAGGATGTCGAGGTCCCGTTCGATCAAGACACCCTTGGTGACGATGCCGACCGGATGCCGGAATTTCGCGAGCACTTCGAGGATGCCGCGCGTCACGCGATGCTCGCGTTCGATCGGCTGGTAGGGATCGGTGTTCGCGCCGAGCGCGATCGTCGAAATCGGGTGGCCGGGCCGGCGCAGTTCGGCGTCGAGCAGTTCGGCGGCGTTGGCCTTGTAGAAAAGCTTCGTCTCGAAATCGAGGCCGGGCGAAAGATTCAAGTAAGCGTGGCTGGGCCGCGCATAGCAGTAGATACAGCCGTGCTCGCAGCCGTAATAAGGATTGATCGACTGATCGAAGCCGATATCCGGCGAGGTGTTGTGGCTGACGATCGACTTCGCCTGCACCGGGCGGACGATGGTCTCGAATGCCGGCAGTTTTTCTTCTTCCAGCGCCCAGCCATCGTCGACCGCTTCCCGCGTGAGCGCCTCGAAGCGGCCCTCGCCATTCGAGGCCGCACCACGACCGTTGCGCGCCAAGGGCTGCATGGCACTCCTCAGGGCTCGATGACGACGCCGCGCCAGAACGCGATGCGGCCTTTGATCTGCGCGGCCTCGGCTTTCGGGTCCGGGTAGTACCAGGCCGCGTCGGTGTTGGCGATGCCATCCACCATCAGCGAGTAGTACGAGGCAATACCCTTCCAGCCGCAGGTCGTGTGGGTCGCGCTGTCGCGGAAGAAATCGCGCTTGATCGAGTCAAGCGGAAAGTAGTGATTGCCTTCGACGACAACGGTGTTGTCGCTTTCGGCGAGGACACTTCCGTTCCAGATTGCTTTCATCGTTTTGTGTCCTTTGAGTTCATGTAGTCGAGTGTCAGATTCACCAGCGTGCGCACGCCGAGCCCGAGCCCGCTTTCATCGACCTTGAAACGCGGCGAGTGGTTCGGCGCGTATTCTTCGTGCGAAGCGCCCGGCTTGCGCACGCCGACGAACACGAACAACCCCGGAATCTTCTGCTGGTAGAAGGAAAAATCCTCGGCGACGGTCTGCGGCGGTGTATTGAACAGGTTGGCGCCGCCGACCAGACGCGTCAGCGTCGGCAACATCTGCGCGGTCAACGCGGGATCATTGTAGGTCACCGGATAGGCGGTCTCGTCGCCGATGACCACGTCCGCAGTGGCGCCCGATGCCGCCGCGATGTTTTCGGCGGTGCGCTTCACTGCTGCGCGAATCTGCTCGCGATCGGCCGGCTCCAAAGCGCGCAGCGTGCCTTTCATCGTGACCGATTCCGGAATGATGTTGTTGCGCACACCGCCGTCGATCTTGCCGATACTGACCACCGCCGGCGCCCGCGTGATGTTGATCTGGCGGCTGACGATGGTTTGCAGACCGAGCACGATCTGCGAAGCCACGACGATCGGATCGATCCCCTGCCAGGGAATCGCGCCATGCGTCTGCTTGCCTTTGACGATGATGGTGACGTTGTCGGCGCTCGCCATCAGACCACCGGCGCGATACGCGATCTGGCCGGTCTCGTACTCGGTCAGCACGTGCAAGCCGAAAATGACCTCAGGCACCGGTGCGGTGCTCAGGAAACCTTCCTTGACCACCAGTTCCGCGCCGCCCTCTTCGCCCTTGGGCTTGCCTTCCTCGGCCGGCTGGAAGATCAGCTTGACCGTGCCCGGCAGCGTCGCCTTCATCTGCATCAACACTTTCGCGGCACCCAGCAGAATGCCCATATGGGCGTCGTGGCCGCAGGCGTGCATGACACCGACATCCTTGCCGTCGTATGTGCTTTTGACCTTCGACGCAAACGGCAGGTCGACCTCTTCCGCGACGGGCAGCGCGTCCATATCCGAGCGGAGCGCGACGACCGGCCCCGGCTTGTCCCCGCGCAGCACGGCGATCACGCCGGTATGCGCAACACCGGTCTGCACTTCCCAGCCGAGTGCCTTGAGTTTCTGCGCGATGAACTTGCCGGTCTCGACTTCGCGGTTCGAGAGTTCTGGATGCTCGTGCAGGTGACGCCGATTGGCGATGACTTCGGGCTCGACCGCCTTCGCCAGCCGGTCGATTTCGGTCTGCGCTGCGGTATCTGCCTGCGCCGCACCGGTGGCCAGCATTGCGATTGCGACACCGCCGATCCTGATCTGCATCTTCATCGACTCGCTCCCACCGCGTAGCAATCCAGATCGTCCGCAAAGCTCAGCGGCCCGGTGTATTTTTTCTCGATTTCGGCCTGCGTCTCGGCCTCACGGCCGAGTGTCCGCGACATGCGATGCGACAGCACCAGCGCCTTGACCGCTGCAGCCCCGGCGACACGGCCGATCACCGAAGGCGGCATGTGCAGCGCGCGGGGCGGCCCGGATGCAGCTTCCGGCACCGCGTTGTGCGCGACGAACAGATCGGCATTTTTCGCGAGCCGTTCGAGATTGCCGTTGTCGCCATTGGTATCGCCGCTGAAAACCAGGCTTGCGCCGTCGGTCTCGATGCGCCAGCCAAGCGCCGGCACGCCGCCGTGAATCAGCGGCGTGGCGCTGACGTTCAAACCATCCGCCGAAAACACCGCCTTGATTTCGGACGCGGCCAGCCGGACATCGTGCGGCTGCAAGGCATACGCGCCCGGGCCGGCCTTGCCATCAGGCGGCAGATAGTCCGCGAGATAGCGGAACGCGCCGCTCTTGCGATCGAACAGCGAACGCAGGAATTGCGTGGTGGACGGAAACATCGTGTTGCCGGGCGGGCCGAAAACCGGCAGCGGCCGCTGCCGCTCCTGGAAGTACGACGATTTCACGAGCGCGGGAAAATCGGCGCTGTGATCGGCGTGCAGATGCGTGAACAGCACCAGATCGAGATCGACGACTTTCGCGCCCGCCGCACCGAAACGCAGCGCACTGCCGCCGCCGCTGTCGATCAGCACGCTGGCCCGGCCATCCCGCCGGATCAGGTAGCTGCTCGATGCGCGATCGGTCAGAAGCTCCGGGCCGCCGGAGCCGAGCACCTGGAGCTCGACGCCGTGGCCGGTGCACGCGGCGCCCTGCGCTGCCGCGATCGGCAGCAAAAATAGTGCGATGGCGAGTCTCGCTGCGAGCTTTGGCATCGTCGGGCTTCCGGTTCCGAAATCAAGGCCGAAGATTAGCGCGGCGAGGCGGCGAACGCCTGCAGGGCCTGGTCGGTCAGGCGGAAGATCCGCCACTCGTCCATGAGCTGCGCACCGAGGCTGCGGTAGAAGCCGATGGCCGGCGCATTCCAGTCGAGCACCGACCATTCGAGCCGCGCGCAGTTCCGCTCGACGGCGAGCTGCGCCAGCCGCTGCAGCAGCGCGCGGCCATAACCCTTGCTGCGGCAGTCCGGTTCGACGAAAAGGTCTTCGAGATAGATGCCGCGCTGGCCGCGGAACGTCGAGAAATTATGGAAGAACAGCGCGAAGCCGACCGGCCGCTCACCCTCGCGCGCGATCAGGCATTCGGCGGCGGGATACGCGCCGAAGAGCGCTTCGCGCAAACTCGCTGCGGTCGCGACGACTTCGTGCGCGAGTTTTTCGTATTCGGCGAGCGCCCCGATCAGGCGCAGGATCGTCGGGACGTCCGTATCTACGGCGCTCATGATCGTGAAGCCAGCCGTTTCAGATCTCGACATGGAAGCCCAGTTCGACCACATCCTCCGGCGGCAGGCGGTAGAAGTCGGTGGCGCGCGTCGCGTTGTGGGCCATGTATGCGAACAGGTAGTCGCGCCACAGCGCCATGCCCGGCAGCGTGTCGGTCGGGATGAGCGTCGCACGGCCAAGATAGTAGGTGAGGTTTTCGTGATCGATGTCGAGACCGAGCGCTTCCGCCTGCGCCAGCGCCAGCGGCACATGCGGCGTCTGCATGAAGCCGTAGCGAATCACCAGGCGGTAAATCCCCGGCGAGATGCTGTACGCCCGCAGCCGCTCGACGACGGGCACATGCGGCTCGTCGACGGTCTGCACGGTCAGCAACACGACATGCTCGTGCAGCACCTTGTTGCGTTCGAGATGCCGCAGGAGATAGGCCGGCGCATGCTCGCCGCCGGTCAGGAAAATGCCGGTGCCGCGAATGCGGTACGGCGGATCGAGCGCGATGCGGCGCGCCAGTTCCTGAGTGGTTTCCTCGTCCTCGGCGACGCGTCGCTGGAATAGCTGGCGGCCGCGACTCCAAGTGGTCATCAGCACAAACAGCACGACGGCCATGACCACCGGCACCCAGCCGCCGTCGGCGATCTTGATCAGGTTCGAGCCGAAGAACGCGAGGTCCACAGTGAGGAACAGCAACATCAGCAGCGCGGCGGCAACCGGATTCCAGTCGTAGCGCCGCGCGACGAAGAACGCGAGGATCGTCGTCACCACCATCGTCGTGCAGACTGCGATGCCGTAGGCCGAGGCCAGCGCGGTCGAGGAACGGAAGCCGAACACGAGCGCGAGCGTGGCGATCATCAGCAGCCAGTTGACGATCGGAATGTAGATCTGGCCCTGCTCGTCGCTCGAAGTCTGGATGATGTTGACGCGCGGCAGCTGGCCGAGCTGCACGAGCTGGCTGGTCAGCGAGAAGGCACCGGTAATCATGGCCTGCGAGGCGATGATCGTTGCGAAGGTCGCGAGGCCGACCAGCGGATACGTGGCCCAGTCGGGTGCCAGGTGATAGAACGGCTCGGTCGCCAGGTCCGGGGCATTGAGGATCAGCGCGCCCTGCCCGAAGTAGTTCAGCAGCAGGGCCGGCAGTACCAGCGCGAACCAGGCGAAGCGGATCGGCGTGCGGCCGAAGTGCCCCATGTCGGCATACAGCGCCTCACCGCCGGTCACGACCAGGAATATCGAGCCGAGCACGACGAAGCCCATGACGCCGTTGCGCAGGAAGAAATCGATCGCGAGCCAGGGATTCAGCGCCTGGAGCACCGACGGATTGGCGATGATGCCGTTGACTCCGAGCGCCCCGATGACCAGAAACCACAGCATCATGCCCGGCCCGAAGATCGAGCCGAGGCGGCCGGTGCCGCGTCTCTGGATCGCGAACAGGCCGATCAGGATCACGACCGTGATCGGCACGACGAAGCGCTGGAACGCGGGCGTCGCGACACTCAGACCCTCGATCGCCGACAGTACCGAGATCGCCGGCGTGATCGCGCCATCGCCGTACAGCAGCGCGGCGCCGAACAGGCCGAGCAGCATCAGAAAGTAACGGGTCGAGCCGGCCCGCGCGCGCCAGGGATTCAACAGCGCGACGAGCGCGACGATGCCGCCCTCGCCCTTGTTCTCGGCGCGCATGATGACCAGCAGATACTTGATCGAAATCACCAGCACCAGCGACCAGGTGATCAGGCCGAGCACGCCGAGGACATTGGCCGGCGTTGCCTCGATGCGATGCTCGCCGAAGAAGCATTCGCGCAGCGCGTAGATCGGACTCGTGCCGATGTCGCCGTAGACCACGCCGAGCGCCGCCACACTCAGCGGCAGCGTTCGGGGATCGCTGAGCTTCTGCGGGGCCTCAGCGTGGTGCGGAACGTTCAGGGGTTCAACTCGAGTACGTCGCGCATCGAATACAAGCCCGGCGCGCGCCTCTTCAGCCAGCCGGCGGCGCGCAATGCGCCATTGGCGAAGTTCGCGCGGTTGCTGGCGCGATGGGAAATCTCCACGCGCTCGCCGTCGCCGAGAAACAGCACACTGTGATCGCCGACGACATCGCCGCCGCGCACGGTGGCGAAGCCGATCGTGTTCGGATCGCGGGCGCCGGTCTGGCCTTCGCGCCCGTAGACCGCATTCGCGCGCAGGTCGCGTCCGAGCGATCTGGCAACTGCTTCACCGAGCGCCAGCGCGGTGCCTGACGGCGCATCGACCTTGTGCCGGTGATGCGCTTCGACGATCTCGACGTCATAACCCGGCCCCAGCGCCTGCGCAGCGACCTCCAGCAGCCGCAGGCAGACGTTGATGCCGATGCTGTAGTTGGCGGCGAAGCAGACCGGAATCCGCTGTGCGGCCGAGGCAATGAGCATTTTCTGCTCGGCCGTGAACCCCGTGGTTCCGATGACCAGCGCCTTGCCTGCTTCGAGGCATTGCGCCAGGGCTTCGAGCGTCGCCGCCGGCTGCGTGAAATCGATCAGTACTTCGGCCCGAGCGACGGCGGCAGCGACATCGTCGGTCACCGCAATCATGCAGGGCGGCACCCCGACCATCGCGCCGGCATCCATTCCCAGTGCCGCGCTGCCGGCGCGCTCGACGGCGGCGGCAAGTTGCATTTCCGGCGTCCACAATGCCGCTTCGATCAGGGCGCGGCCCATGCGCCCGGAGGCGCCAAGGATCGCGATGCGTAAAGGATTGGTCATGGCCCGAAAGGTCAGCGAGGACGCATAGATTACGCGGGTTCGCGCGGCGAGCGGGAATCTCCGGCGTTCATCCCGGCTTGATGTGCTCTTCGAAAAAAATCTTCGCCTTGTGCAACCAGGAACTCGCGGCTGGACTGTGCCGCTCGCCGCCCTTGTCCACGGTTTCGCCGAAGTCGCGCAGCAAGTCTTTCTGCTTCCGGGTCAGATTCACCGGCGTCTCGACGATGACGCTGCACAACAAGTCGCCCTGCGCGCCGCCACGGACCGGCTTGACGCCGAGCCCGCGCATCCGGAACAGCTTGCCGCTCTGCGTGCCCTCGGGCACCTTGAGGC
>JAYWBB010000130.1:0-10698 GCA_043781855.1 Nevskia sp.
CGCCTCGGCCGCCCGGTGGCGCGCGCGCTGCTCTGGCCGATCGTGACCTATTTCTATCTGACCTCGGCCAGCGTGCGCCGCGAGTCACGGCGCTACCTCGCGCTGGCGCTCCAGCGACCGCCGACGCGCCGCGACGTGTTTCGCCAGATCCATGCCTTCGCCGCCTGCGGTCTGGATCGCATCTATGTGCTTGCCGGTCATCACGACGAGCTCGACGTCAGCGTCCACGACCCCGGCCTGGTGCTGCCGCGCCTGCACGCCGGCGGAGCGGCGATCGTGCTGACCGCGCATCTCGGCAGCTTCGAAGTGCTGCGCGTGCTCGGCACGCGGCGCAAGGGCATGCGCTTCCGCATCGTCATGGATCGCGGCCACGGGCAGATGATCGGCTCGGTGCTCGACCGGCTGAATCCGGAACACGCGAGCGAGATCATCGATGCCGGCGCCGGCCCGCAGCTGACGCTGGCCCTGCACGAGGCGCTGGCGCAGGGCTGCGTCGTCGGCCTCATGGCCGACCGCGTGTTCGGCGCCGATGCCGGCCTGACCGTCAGCTTCCTGGGGCGCCAGGCTAGGCTACCGTCGGGACCATGGAAACTCGCGGCAGTGCTCGGCTCGCCGGTGCTGATCTGCTTCGGCCTCTATCGGGGCGGGCGTCGTTACGAAATGCACTTCGAGGCATTTTCCGATGGCGCCTCGGTGCCCCGTGCGCTGCGCGCGGCGCACGCCCAGGCGGCCGCGCAGCGCTTTGCCGAACGCCTGGAGGATTACGTCCGGCAGGCCCCGTACAATTGGTTCAACTTCTACGATTTCTGGGCGGACGCCCCCAACCCGACCGGACCTCCGACCGGCCCCACCTCACCGACCGGATGACTCCACTCGGCATCAGCCACTACACACTGACGACCGCACTCGGCGCCGGCTGCCGGGCGCAGACCGAGGCTCTGTTCGCCGAACGCAGCGGCCTCAGCGACCGCGCCTTCGAGTCCTGTGCGCTGCCGACCTGGATCGGCGAGGTGGCGGGTCTCGACACGCCGCTGTCGTCCGAGTACGCCGACTGGGATTGCCGCAACAACCGGCTCGCCGAACTCGGCCTGATGCAGGACGGCTTCGCCGATGCCGTCGCCGTCGCCCGCACCCGTCTTGGCGCTGCGCGGATAGGAGTGTTCATCGGCACCAGCACTTCCGGCGTGCTGCAAACCGAACACGCCTACCGCGAGCGTGGCGGCGATCCGGAATGCCTGCCCCTGTGGTTTCACCACCGGGAGACGCAGAATTCGTTTTCGGTCGCCGACTACGTGCGCCTGCGGCTCGGGCTTGCCGGCATCGCCGTCGCGGTATCGACGGCCTGTTCGTCGAGTGCGAAAGTCTTTGCCTCGGCGCAGCGTGCGATCGCAGCGGGTTTTTGCGATGCGGCGGTGGTCGGCGGCATCGACAGCCTCTGCCTGACCACGCTTTACGGCTTCAACGCGCTGCAACTGCTGTCGAACGAACCCTGCCGGCCGGGCGATGCGCAGCGACGCGGCCTGTCGATCGGCGAGGCTGCAGGCTTCGCGCTGCTCGAACCCGATGCCGGCCACGCGCTGCGGCTCGAAGGCTTCGGCGAAAGCAGCGACGCTTACCACATGTCCTCGCCCGATCCTGACGGACGCGGCGCGCGCGACGCGATGCGCGAGGCGCTGCGACGAGCCGGCGTCGAGGCGAGCGCAGTCGACTACATCAACCTGCACGGCACTGCCACACCGGCCAACGATCTCGCCGAGGACAAGGCCGTCTGCGCACTCTTCGGCCACGATACGCCGTGCAGTTCGACCAAGGGTTGGACCGGCCACACGCTGGGTGCGGCGGGTATCGTCGAAGCCGGGCTGGCGCTGCTCTGCATCGAAGCAGGGCACGTCCCCCGCAGCCTCAACACGCGGACCGTCGACCCACTCCTGCGGGGCAACATCCTGCGCGAATCGAAACCGCTGCCGCTGCGCCGCGTGATGTCCAACTCCTTCGGCTTCGGCGGCAACAATTGCAGCCTGCTGTTCGGCCGCGCACTGTGAATGCCCCGCGATGAGTGCGCTGTACGTCCATGCGGTCGGAATCAATGCGACGGGCCTGCCGGACTGGGCCCGCGCCCGCGACGTGCTGCGCGGCGCAGCGACGTTCGATGCCGTCGAGCCGCTGCCGTACCAGCCGGCCCTGCTGCCGCCGAATGAACGCCGCCGCACGACGGCCGCCGTAAGGCAGGCGTTCCGCGCAGCCGAGGACGCACTGTCCACCTACGCCGGCCCGCCGGATCGTCTCGCTGCGGTGTTCGCGTCCTCGGACGCCGACCTCGGCATCATCAACCGCATCAGCATCGCGCTGACGGAGCCGGCCCGCGCGGTCTCGCCGACCGATTTCCACAACTCCGTGCACAACGCCGCAGCCGGTTACTGGAGTATCGCGACCCACAGCCAGCGGCCGTCGACGACGGTCTGTGCTTATGACGCGAGCTTCGCCGCCGGCCTGCTCGAAGCCGCGTTACTGACCGGCGCCGATGGCGAAGACACGCTGCTGGTCTGCTACGACGTGCCCGGCCCGCCGCTGTTGCAGGCGAAGCGCGCGTTCGGCTGCGCCGCGAGCGTTGCGCTGGTGCTGGGCCGTGAACCGATGCCGGCGTCGCTGGCGCGGCTGCGCATCGTCACCGGCCACGCGGCGGAAACGCGCTTTGGCGACGCCGCGCTCGAAATCCTGCGCCGCGCCAATCCGGCGACGCGCGCGCTGCCGCTGCTGCGGCTGCTGGCCGCGCGCGAGGCCGGCACGGTGGTGCTCGCGCTGCCGGGGAATCTCTCGCTGGCAGTCGAGGTTTCGCCGTCGTGAATGGCGCGATCATCGACAAAGCCGCGATCCGCCGGCTCATTCCGCACGCCGGAGCCATGTGCCTGCTCGATGAAGTTCTGAGCTGGGACGAGGCCAGCATCCACTGCCGCAGCACCACCCACCGCGACGCGGCGCACCCACTCGCGCGCGGCGGTCGGCTCGCCGCCCTGCACCTGCTCGAATACGGCGCGCAGGCCATGGCGATCCATGGCGGGCTGAGGGCTGCCGCCGCCGGCGGCGTGGCCGCGCCGGGCGTACTGGTCTCGGCGCGCGACGTGCAACTCGACGTCGAACGCATCGACGACATCGAGGCGGCGCTCGACATCCACGCGCAGCGCCTCGTCGCGAGCGGCGGCGGCTGGCTTTACGGCTTCGACGTTTCAGCGGCCGGACGACGGCTCGCAACGGGTCGCGTCGCCGTGATTCCGTCGGACAATGCCAAGTCGGGCAATGCTAATCTTCCGTCCCCATGAATCGCTCGCCCGAACTCGCCGTGCCCGATGGCGCCGCCGCCGCACCGCCGGTGCGCGGGCTCGATGCGGTTGCGCTGGTATTTTCCGGTCTCTGCCTCGTGCACTGCCTGGCGCTGCCGGTGCTGGTGGCGATTCTGCCGATCGCGATGTCGAGTTTCGTCGCCGACGAACGCTTCCATCAATGGCTGCTGCTCGGCGTGGTACCGACCAGCGTGCTCGCGCTGGGCTGGGGCTGGCGTCGGCATCGCGACCCGGCCGTGCTCTGGCTCGGCCTCACCGGCATGAGCCTGATGACCTATGCCGCGTTCGGGCGCGGGCTCAACGATCTCTCGGCCGGCGGCGAACGCTGGCTGACCGTGATCGGCGCGGTGATGCTCGCCATTGGCCATTTCCGCAACTACCAGCTGCGCCATCACGGGCACGACCATTCGACGCACGGTCACTGACTGCGCCGGCATACTCCACAGGACAGCGCATGAAAGCCATCGTCTGCAGAGAACTCGGTCCGCCGGAAAAACTGGTGTTCGAGGACGTCCAGCTGGCGCCGGTCGGGCCCAACGATGTCCGCATCAAGGTCGCAGCGGCCGGCGTCAATTTCCCGGACACACTGATCATCGAGGGCAAGTACCAGTTCAAGGGCACGCTGCCGTTCACGCCAGGCGCGGAGCTGGCCGGAACGGTTTTGGAGGCCGGTGCGAAGGTGCGGCATGTCGCCGTTGGCGATCGCGTCGCGGCGCTGGTGCCGGTTGGCGCCTATGCCGAAGAAGTGGTCGCGCCGGCCGATGGCGTGATGAAGCTGCCGGAAGATTTCGATCTCAACGTCGCCGCCGGCTTCACGCTCGCCTACGGCACGACCCTCCACGCGCTGAAGCAGCGCGCCCATCTCAAACCCGGTGAAACCTTGCTGGTGCTGGGTGCCGCCGGTGGTGTCGGCCTCGCTGCCGTGCAGCTGGGAAAAATCATGGGCGCGCGGGTCATCGCCGCTGCTTCGAGCGCCGAGAAACTCGCGCTGTGCCGGGCGCAGGGCGCCGATGAAGTCATCGACTACTCGAAAGAGAGCCTCAAGGAGGCGGTCAAAAAACTGACCAGGGGCCAGGGCGCGGACGTGATCTACGATCCGGTCGGCGGCGCGCTGGCGCAGGATTGCTTCTCGGCAATCAACTGGAACGGCCGTTACCTCGTGGTCGGCTTCGCCAGCGGCACGATTCCGGAAGTTGCAATGAACCGCCTGCTGCTCAAGGGCGCGGCGGCGGTCGGCGTGTTCTGGGGCGCGTTCATCGTGCGCGAGGCGAAACTCAATGCCGACAACTTCGCGCAGCTTTTCGCCTGGCAGGCGGAAGGGCGACTCAAGCCTTATGTCTCGAAAACCTACCCGCTTGCCGAAGCGCCGCGTGCCCTGCGCGACATGCTCGAGCGCAAGGTCACCGGCAAGATCGTGCTGGTTCCCTGACGCAGCCGGACCCGGCTGAATCCGGCCGCGTCATCGTCATCAGACCTTCGCGCGGCAGGTGGACACGATGACCGCCGGCAGCGTGCCGAGATCCGCCACGATATGCGGCGTCGCCGCCACGGCACCCTCGCGCAGCAGCCGGTCGTCGATCCCGCTGTGCAGGACCGCCGCGCCGATCGCCACGTTTACGGTGAGCGCCGCGACCATCGCAATGGCAAAGCGGAGCGGATGTTTCTCTGAGCTGGCGTCGTTGTCGTTCATGGTGTTCTCGCGTTTCCTGTCGGGGGTTGTCGGGTTGCCGTCCTGGGCCGATTTTTTGTTCGGCACGGGTTGGATGCAACAAGGGCCGGGTTTGGATTAAGCGGTTCGTCAGACGGGGCCGCAGGGCCGTCCGCTATAATTCGGTCTTGCTTTTGCCGCAGCCCCGCATGACCACCCCTATCCCCTCGAAGCCTGCCGCCGCCAAAGTCTTCATCAAGACCTTCGGCTGCCAGATGAACGAGTACGATTCGTCGAAGATGGCGGACGTGCTGAAGGCTTCGCATGGCTATGAGGTCACCGCCGATATCGAGACGGCCGATCTGGTGCTGCTGAACACCTGCTCGGTACGCGAGAAGGCGTCGGAAAAAGTCTTCTCCGATCTTGGTCGCCTGCGCGAGTGGAAGGCGCGGCAGCCGGGCCGCGTGATCGGCGTCGGTGGCTGTGTGGCGAGCCAGGAGGGCGAGGCGATCTCAAAGCGTGCGCCGGACGTCGATCTGGTGTTCGGGCCGCAGACGCTGCACCGCCTGCCGCAGATGCTCGACGAGACGCGGCGCACGCATCGGCCCGCGATCGACGTGCGCTTTCCGGAGATCGAGAAGTTCGACAACCTGCCCGCACCGCGCGCCGAAGGTCCGAGCGCTTTCGTCTCGATCATGGAAGGCTGTTCGAAGTACTGCACGTTCTGCATCGTGCCGTATACGCGCGGCGAAGAGATTTCGCGGCCGCTCGACGATGTGCTGGCGGAGGTCGACGCGTTGCTCGCGCAGGGCGTGCGCGAAATCACCTTGCTCGGACAGAACGTCAATGCCTATGCCGGCCGCATGGCTGGCGGTGGCATTTGCGATCTGGCGTTGTTGATCCACATCCTTGCGCGCTTCGAGACGCTCGGCAGAATTCGCTACACGACCTCGCACCCGGCACATTTCACTGACGGGCTGATCGACGCCTACAGCACCGAGCCGAAGCTCGCCGCAGTGCTGCACCTGCCGGTACAAAGCGGCTCTGACCGCATCCTGGCGATGATGAAGCGCGGCTACACCAAGGCGCAATACCTCGAAAAAATCCACCGGCTGCGCAGGTTGAAACCCGGCATCAGTCTGTCGACCGATTTCATCGTCGGCTTTCCATCCGAGACTGAAGCGGACTTCGAGGCGACGATGGACCTGATCGAACAGGCGCGCGTCGATGCCGCCTACTCGTTCGTCTACAGTCCACGCCCCGGAACACCGGCCGCGAACCTGCGTGACGGTGTGCCGGCTGCGGTCAAGCAGGCCAGGCTCGACCGCTTGCAGGCGCGCGTGCGGCAGATTGGCGAGGAGTACGCGGCTGGGCTGGTTGGCAGCACGCAGTCGGTGCTGGTCGAGGGTCCGTCGCGCCGCGGCAATGGCCAGCTGACCGGCAAGACGCCCTGCAACCGCTCGATCAATTTCGACGGCGACACGCAGCTGATCGGACAGTTCGTGAACCTGCGCGTGACGGCGAGTCTTGCCAATTCTTTGCGCGGCGACATCGTCACCGCGCCAGGGTGATTCGTGAGCGTCTCGGTGCGTTCACGGCCCCGGCGGTAAACTGTCAGCCCTTTGACTGCGACCCGCCCCCATTTGAGCGCATTCCAGACCGACTTCGTCCTCGAACCGGACGACGCGCAGCGCATCGCCAACCTCAACGGCTCGTTCGATGCGCACCTGCGTGCACTCGAAGTGGGCCTCGGCGTCGAAATTCGCAATCGCGGCAACCGTTATGTCGTCGTCGGGCCCGAGTCCGAGGCGCGGCGCGCGGAGGCGGCGTTGCGATCACTCTTCGAGCAGACCGGCGACGATGCGATCGACGGCGAACACGTGCACCTGGCGCTGCGCGAGTTCGCGGCGGATGGCGCGAATGTTTCGGCCACGCCCGGCGCGCACCATGGCGACGACGTGGTCATCCGTACCAAGCGTGGCGTGGTCCGCGGCCGCTCACCCTTGCAGAAAAAATACTTGCACGACATCGCCGGCAACGTGCTGAGCTTCGGCATCGGACCGGCCGGCACGGGCAAGACCTATCTCGCGGTCGCGAGCGCGGTCGATGCGCTCGAACGCGATCGTGTGCGCCGGCTGGTGCTGGTGCGGCCGGCGGTCGAAGCCGGCGAAAAACTCGGCTTCCTGCCCGGCGACATGGCGCAGAAGATCGACCCCTATCTGCGGCCGCTGTACGACGCGCTCTACGAAATGCTCGGCTTCGAGAGGGTCGCGCGGCTGATCGAGCGCAGCGTCATCGAGGTCGCGCCGCTGGCGTTCATGCGCGGCCGCACGCTGAATGAATCCTTCGTGATTCTCGATGAGGCGCAGAACACGACGGTCGAACAGATGAAGATGTTCCTGACCCGCATCGGCTTCGGTTCGGTGGCCGTGGTGACCGGTGACGTGACGCAGATCGACCTGCCGAAGACGGTGCCGAGCGGCCTCAAGCACGCGATGGAAGTGCTGTCCGGCGTGGACGAAATCGCCTTCACGCAATTCCGCGCGGAAGATGTAGTACGGCATCCGCTGGTGCAGACGATCGTGCGCGCCTACGAGGCCTTCGAGGCGCGCGAGCGCGCCGTCAGGGAGCATCGCTCGTGAGCGTCACGCACAACATCACCGTGCAGCGGCGCGTGCCGCCGGCCGGCGTGCCCGCGCCGGCGGCGCTGCGCTCCTGGGCGCTGGCGGCGCTGGGTCACACGCACGGCGAGCTGACGATCCGTATCGTCGACGAAGCCGAGAGCGCGCAGCTCAACTCGCGCTATCGGGGCAGGAATTACCCGACGAACGTTTTGTCGTTTCCTTACGAATCCGAGGGCTTCGAGGAAACCTCTGACGGCCCGGTGCTGGGCGATCTGGCGATCTGCGCACCGGTGGTATTGCGCGAAGCCGGGGAGCAGAACAAGGAACCGCGCGCGCACTGGGCGCATATGGTCGTGCACGGCGTGCTGCACCTGCTCGGACGCGATCACGAACACGATGCGGAAGCCGAAATCATGGAAGCCGAAGAGCGAACCATCCTCGCCGGCCTTGGCTTTCCGGATCCCTACTGATGTCCGGCGCCGTCACGGGCGCCGCGAGTGTTTGCGCTAGACTGGTAAAAATATGGCCCGTTTGTTGCCCCGCACAAACGACGATCCACGCGGGTGGTCCATTACCGGCCCCTGCGGCGCAGGCTTTTTTCCGGTATCCCTATGCTCCATGAATGACGGTCCGAGTAGTCCTTCCGCGCCGCGCGAACACGAGCGCAGCCCATCGAAATGGTGGCGCCGGCTGACACAGCACCTGGCGGGCGGGCCGCGCACGCGCAAGGACCTCAACGACATGCTCGACGACGCGTGCAAGGCCGGCCTCGTCGACGCCGATGCCGCGCTGATGATCCGCGGCGTCTTCGAAACCAAGGAACTCCAGGTGCGCGACATCATGGTGCCGCGCGCGCAGATGGTCGTGGTCGAACGCGACTGGCCGCCCGAGAAGTTGCTGCATGAGGTGGTCGACGCCGGCCACTCGCGCTTTCCGGTCATCGGCGACTCGCGCGACGAGATCGTCGGCATCCTGCTCGCGAAGGATTTGCTGCGCTTCACCTCGACCGCATCGGATTCGACGCCGGGCGAGTTCGATCTGGCGCGCTGGCTGCGGCCGGTCTCGTTCGTGCCCGAGTCGAAGCGCGTCAACGTGCTGCTGAAAGACTTCCGCAAGAGCCGCCATCACATGGCGCTGGTCGCCGACGAATACGGCGGTGTTGCCGGGCTGGTCACGATCGAGGACGTGCTCGAGCAGATCGTCGGCGAGATCGACGACGAGCACGACGAATCCGAAAGTGCGCGTATCCAGAAGCAGGACGATCGCCGCTACCTGGTGCACGGACTGACGCCGGTCGGCGAGTTCAACACCTACTTCGGCGCAGAATTTTCCGATGAGGAATTCGACACCGTCGCCGGCCTGGTGATGCATGCGCTCGGCCACATGCCCCGCCGAGGCGAAAGTGTGCAGATCGACCGCTTCCAGTTCAACGTGCAGCGCGCCGACTCCCGGCGTGTACACATGTTGCAGGTGATGCTGTCTCAGGCCTGAGCCTGAGACAGCATCACCCCGGCGAAAGCCGGAATCTGCATCGGTCATCGACGATCTCGCCCATGCTCCGAAAACTCCTCGCGCTCATGATTCTGTTGGCGGCGGCGTCATCCGTCCGCGCCGATGACGACGGCTTCCTGGCCAGCGGCATTCCCGGCGACACGCTCAGCGTCAGCCTCGTCACTTTCCAGCCCGGCACCGAGTACTGGCAGCGCTTCGGCCACAACGCACTGCTGCTGCGTGAGTCGACGACCGGCGTGGCGGTCGCCTATAACTACGGCCTGTTCGATTTCCGGCAGAAAAACTTCTTCCTGAATTTCGCACGCGGCTGGATGGTCTACCGCGTTGCGCCGAACTACCTCGCGAACGATCTCCAAATCTACGCAGAAGACGGCCGCTGGGCGCTGGAGCAAAAGCTCGATCTAAGCCCCCAACAGCGCGGCTGGCTGCGGGACTACCTCGCCTGGAACGTGCAGCGCGAGCACGCCGACTACCGCTACGACTACTTCGTCTCGAACTGCTCGACCCGCGTGCGCGACGCGCTCGATCGCGCGCTCGGCGGCGCGCTGCGCAAGCAGCTCGAAGGCCGCGCGAGTGGCTACGACTACCGCAACGAAGCACTCCGCCTGATTTCGCCGGATCGCCCGCTGATGATCGCGATGGATGTCGCGCTCGGCCCGTCCGCCGACCGTCCGATCGATGTCTGGCAACAGAGCTTCGGGCCGCTGAGCCTGATGCAGGCGCTGCGCGGGGTGCGGATCAAAGGGGATGATGGCGTCGAGCATCCGCTGGTCGCTGCCGAGATCCGGCTGCTCCAGGGTGGCGCCCTGCCCGATCCGCCGAGCCTGCCGCCGGACCTGCGCTTGCCGTTCCTGCTCGTCGGCCTCGCACTTGCCGGCTTGCTGTTCGCATTCTCCCGGCAGCGGCAGCGGCGCGTGGCGCGTCTGGCCTTTGCCGGCGTCGCCAGCCTGTTCACGCTGCTCTGCGGCCTTGGCGGGATTGCGCTGGCGCTGCTCTGGGGCGTGACCGATCACTGGGCCGGCTGGCGCAACGAGAATTTGCTGGTACTGAATCCGTTATGCCTGCTGCTGCTGCCGGTGTGGCTGACTAGCGCCCGCACGCGCTGGCAGCCGGGCGCGTGGGCGCTGCGGCTGGCGCGTCTCATCGGCATCGGCGCTGCGCTGGCGCTGGTGATTCGACTCGTGCCGGCGTTGTATCAGGCCAATCTGCACTGGGTGCTGTTGCTGCTGCCGGTGCACGCAGTGCTGGCGCTTTGCCTGCGAAACGAACGTCGGTCATGACCCTGACCGAATCCGCACTCGCCGAGTTGCCGGCCGACCGCCGCGCCCTGCTCGCGGCTGCCGTCGCCGCGACACGCAATGCCTATGCGCCGTACTCGCGGTTCAAGGTCGGCGCCGCGCTGCTGTTCCGCGACGGCACGATGCTCAGCGGCGCGAACTTCGAGAACGTCTCCTACGGCCTGAGCCTCTGCGCCGAAACCGTCGCGATCGCCAGCGCCAACGCCGCAGGACGTCTGCGCGAGATCGTCGCGATCGCGGTGGCGGCGGAAGGTGAAATCGAAGCCGCCGTCACCGGC
>JAYWBB010000131.1:0-28251 GCA_043781855.1 Nevskia sp.
GGCCCGGCGCCGCGTCCGCTGGCGCGATACCTGACGCAGGTGCAGCGGCCGTCGCTGCCGAAGCGGATACCGGCACGACCTCGCCGGGCGCCGCGTGGATTTCCCAGGCCTTGTCGGTATCGCCGTCATGCAGCACCAGCACGCCGTCGACCTGCGCCGGCGGTTTGACGTAGAAGTCGCTCAAGTTTCGCGTGATGCGCAGACCCTGCTTTTCATCGTTGGCCTTGCGCGACGGCGATGAATGATTGATCAGATCGCTCGCGTAGGGAAAGAACGTGGCATCGCCGGCCGAGGTGATGTTGGCGCCGGTGATCGCGAGCGAGAAGTCCTTGTGCTTGCCATCGTTGACGATATCGAACGCGATCTTCCAGTCGGCCGGCGCCGGCTGCGGCAATTTCGCGCGGGCGTCGGAGAAGGCTTTGCGCCAGCGCTCCTCGGTAGCCGGTGCGGTGCCGTCTATGCCGATGGGTAATGTCAGGCCCAGCTCAGCGCTGCCAGGAATGCAGATGTCCTTGCAGACCAGCCATTTCGCCTTCGCATGAATTTCCAGCGGCTGGCCGGCAGGCCAGTCTGCCGGCACGCTCAGCGCAACCGGCAGCAGCGTCTCGGCGGTGTAGCCGTAGTTGACGATGTTGCCGAGCGTCTCGACATGCGGATAAGGCCAGACCAGGTCACCGGCTTTCACGCCTTCGGGCAAGGTCCAGGCGATCGCGGTCGCGAGGCCGGAGTCGCCGGGATTGCGCCAGTAGACGTGCCAGCCCTGTTCAGGCACCAGACGCAGCGCCAGCCAGTTGGCGCCGGTGCGCGTCGCGGCGGTGTTTTCGGCGATGAGTTCGGCTTCGACGTGCTCGGTCTTGACCGGCTCGGCGGGGGCCGCTATCGACAGGACCGCAAGCAGCGCGGCGGCGGAGTAAGGTAAGAAGCGCATGGGTGCATTCGGAACGAGGCGTAGCATCGAAGTGTACGCAAGAAGCGGGAACGTAATGACCTTCGACACAGGGACGGGTTCCGCCGTTGCAACCGGTTTGCTGCTGCTCGCGCTGCTGTCGCCGGCGCCGTCGCACGCCGCCGACAGTCTGCGCTGCCGCTCGCGCATCATTGCCGTGGAAGCCATCGCGCCGGCCGTACTCGCGGCCTGCGGCGAGCCGTCTTACCGTGAAGTCTGGAATTATTACGACCAGAGCTACGCCGGCTTCGTCGGCGATACCGAGGCCTGGACTTACAACTTCGGCCCGAACCAACTGCTGCGCATCCTGCGCTTCCGCAACGGCCGAGTGACCCGCATCGACACCGAAGGCTACGGTTTCAACGCGACACCCGACGGCCGTTGCAGTCCCAACGACATCGTCGAAGGCCTGTCGAAATACCGTCTGGTTTCGTACTGCGGCGAGCCAGCACTCCGTCAGGCGGCGGGTTATCTGCAACCGTTCCGGCGACGCGGCCGCTACGACACCCTGCCGCCCGGCAATTTCCTGACACCCGGTTACCGCGAGGAATGGACTTATAACTTCGGCGCACGATACTTCCTGCGCCGCGTAATGCTGGAAAATGGCCGGGTTGTCGACGTCGAGGACGGCGAGCGCGGTTACGACGCGCCCTAGGGAAACTCTGAAAAAGTCCTCTCCTTCCGGCAGAGGGTGGGGTGAGGGACTTTCAAATTAAAGTAAGGCTTTGATTGAAAGTCCCTCATCCCTGCCCTTATCCCGGAGGGAGAATGGTTTAACTATTTTTTCAGAGCATCCTGGCGTGCCGACGCGCAACTTTCCAACGATCGATGGAGAATTCATATGAGCAAGGCCGCAAGCCGCGGTTTCACGCTGTTCCTGACCGGTCTTTCCGGCGCCGGCGAGTCGACGATCTCGGAGCGTGTGGCAACCAAGATGCGCCGCGATTTCGGCCGCGAGGCGACGATTCTCGACGGCGACATCGTGCGCGAGATGCTGTCCAGCGGCTTGCCATGACGCGGCTCTGGCTGGCGCTGGCGGCGGGCTACGGTTTTCTCGGCGTTGTGCTCGGCGCGTTCGGCGCGCATGCGCTGAAGGCCCGACTGGACGCCGAACTGCTTGCTGTCTGGCGCACCGGAGTGGAGCATCACTTCTATCACGCACTCGCTTTGCTGGCGGTCGGCATGCTGGCAGCACAGCGGCCATCGCCGCTGCTGACGGCGGCGTGCGCGTGCTTCGCGCTCGGCATTCCGGTGTTTTCCGGCAGCCTCTACGCACTGGCGCTTGGCGCCCCGCGCGGGCTGGGCGCGGTTACGCCGGTCGGCGGACTGCTGTTTCTGGTGGGCTGGGCCTTGCTCGCGATCTGGGCGCTGCGATCGGCCTAACCCAAGGCGCGGCCCGGAGTCGTCGGGCGCAGCACCTTCAGGATCGACTCGGCAATCTGCTCCGAGATGCGCGTCGCGGCGTTCATCACCATGCGCTCCGACACGGCGTGCGCTTCGGCGCTGACGGCAGTATGCAATTCGACGCCAAGTCGGTCGATGCGCTGGTTCTGCGCTTGCAGCACCGCCTCGATTTCCGCGCGCAGCGCGGCCAGGCTGGCGTCGACGTGCCCCCCGAGTGCAGCGAACTGGGTATCCACGACTTCCGACACCAGCGCCTGCACCTGATGTTCGCGCCGCACCTCGCCGTCAAGATGGCCGAGCTGCACACGCATTTCCGCCAGCTGCCGATGCAGATCCTGCACGATGCCGCGCAGGCGTTGCTCCATTTCGTCGCGCAGCGCATCGGGCTTCGGCTCGACGCGTTCAGCGCGCGGCGGCAACGGTCGATGCGCGGACAGCAGCAGCGCGGCCGGCGGCAGCGCGGGTGATGTGTGTCCGGCGGTTTCGATCTGGCTCAGCACGTCGGCGAGATGCTGCGGGCAGGGCGGCTTGAGCAGCACGCCCATGGCCCCGCGCGAACGCGCGAGGCGGACGAATTCGCTGCCCTCGTTGGATGAGCAGAGCACGACCGGCAGCGCCGCCGTCAGCGGATTCTGCTTCAGCACGAGCAGCGCATCGAAGCCGTCGACGCCCGGCATCAGGTGGTCGAGGAAGATCACGTCCGGCGAGTGGTGCTTCAGCGCCGCATAGGCCTCCTCGGCGCTTTCGGCGGTTTCGACGGAGTACCCGACTCCTTCCAGAACCTTGCGCATCGCAAACCGGGCGGATTTGGAATCGTCCACCACAAGGGCGTTTTTGAGTTCCATTAATGCTCTCCCCCCGCTTGCATCAGACGAAAGACTCTACCATCGCGTACGGGATCAATTGCAACTGCGCGGTATTGCCGAACGTCGTCCGCCCGAGGGACGACCTCCGGCACAACCGATGAGGGCACATTCATCTTCGTGCCGCGCCTACGGCCCCATTGCCCCGGAGCCGTGCAGCCGTGAAGATAGCGGCGTCATCACGGGGATCGTCAGGCAATGGATAACAATGTACTCGTTGGCAAGGGCATGGAATCGGACAGCCCGCAGCAGTGGCTGCTCGCGAAATACGGCAACCGCCACGGCCTCATCGCCGGTGCGACCGGTACCGGCAAGACCGTCACGCTGCAAGGGCTCTGCGAAGGCTTTTCCGATCTGGGCGTGCCAGTGTTCGCGGCCGACATCAAGGGCGATCTTTCGGGCCTCTCGATGGCCGGCGAGGCCAAGCCGAAGCTGGTCGAGCGTGCTGCACAGGTCGGGCTCGCGAACTACCAGCCGACGGTCTATCCGGTGGTGTTCTGGGACGTCTTCGGCGAGCAGGGCCACCCGGTGCGCGGCACGATCTCGGACATGGGGCCGCTACTGCTGGCGCGTCTGATGAATCTCTCGGACGTACAGGAAGCGGTCTTGCAACTGGTGTTCAAATATTGTGACGACAACGGCCTGCTGCTGCTCGATTTGAAGGATCTCAAGAGCGCTCTGAATTTCGTCGCCGACAACGCCGCAACGCTCGGTGCCGATTACGGCCTCGTCGCCAAGGCTTCGGTCGGTGCGATCCAGCGCGGGCTGGTGGCGCTCGACGCCGACGGGGCCGATCACTTCTTCGGTGAGCCGGCGCTCGACCTCGACGACCTGATGCGCCAGGACATGAGCGGCCGCGGCATCATCAACGTGCTCGCCGCCGACAAGCTCTATCAAAAGCCCCAGCTCTACGCGACCTTTCTGCTCTGGATGCTCGCCGAGCTGTTCGAGCGTCTGCCCGAAGCGGGCGATCTCGACAAGCCCAAACTCGTATTCTTCTTCGACGAGGCGCACCTGCTGTTCAACGATGCACCCAGGGCGCTGGTCGACAAGGTCGAGCAGGTCGTGCGCCTGATCCGCTCGAAGGGCGTGGGCATCTACTTCGTTACCCAGAACCCGCTCGACTTGCCGGACACCGTGCTCGGCCAGCTCGGCAACCGCGTGCAGCACGCGCTCAGGGCATTCACGCCACGCGATCAGAAGGCGGTCAAGGCCGCTGCCGAGACCTTCCGCGCGAATCCCAAGCTCAACGTCGAAGAAGTCATCGGCCAGCTCGGCGTGGGCGAAGCGCTGGTGTCCTGTCTCGGCGAAGGCGGCATTCCCGGCATCGTCGACAAAACCCTCATTCGCCCACCGCGTTCGCGCATCGGCGCGATCACGCCCGACGAACGCAAGATGGTGCGCGGGCGCAGCCCCATCGGCGGCAAGTACGACACGATGGTCGACCGCGAGTCGGCTTACGAAAAACTGACGCAGCGCACTTCGGCAACCGCCGCAACGGCGCCGGCGGGAGCCGCGCCCGCTGCCGCGCAGGAAACCAGCTGGTGGGATCGCGTGACGGGGCAGGCCGTGCCAGCGTCCCCGCCACCGCCGTCGGGGTCACCGGCCCCGCGGGCGCCGGCCGCCCCGCGCACATCGACTCGCCAGACGCCGATGGAAGCGGCGGTCAATTCCGTCGTGCGCTCCGTGGGGTCGCAGGTCGGGCGCGAAGTCGGAAGGCAGTTGTTGCGTGGCCTGCTCGGTTCGCTGACGAGACGATAATTATTTTGAATCCAGCCCACCCCATGTCCGTCAGCCCGCCAGCACCCGCGCCAGCTCGCTCTCGATGAAATCGAGATTCGGAATCACCGTCTCCTGACTCGCGACCAGCGCCCGCGTCAGGATCAGCTTCGCGTTGTCGCCGGTGCGGGCTTCGGCGACGCGGACGGCCGCGCGGTTCAGCGTGACGAGGTGCGGATAGCCCTCGCAGAGCAGGCCGAAGCGGCCCGCGGACAGTTTGCCGCTGACGGTGTTGATGACGATGACGCGCGTGCGTCGTCCCGGCGCATCGACGGTGGCGCCGTTCAGGCGCTCGAACCTCGCGACCGGCAGTTCCACGCCCTGCCAGTGCAGCAGCCCGGCGTACCAGCCCGGCGAGCCGGGTGCGGGCGCCCGCAGGCCCTCGCGCGAAACAACTTCGGCGATACCTACATTCGGCAGCAGGAGAGTGTCGTTCTGTATCGACACGAGCACGGCATAGAGCTGCTCGACCTTTGCGTTAGTGGCGGCCTGCGCAGTTTCGTTCAATGCAATCTCCCGCGCACGGAGTTGACTTCGACGAGCAGCTGCTCCTCCTGATACGGCTTGATCAAATAGCGATCCACACCCAGACTGCGCGCACGTTCGCGATGCTTCTCACCGCTGCGCGAGGTGATCATGATGATCGGCACGGAGCTGAGGCGCTGATGGTTTCGGATGAACGCGGCGACTTCGAAGCCGTCGGCGCGCGGCATCTCGATGTCGAGCAACACGGCAGAGGGCAGTTCGGTCTGCAATAACGCGATCGCGTCGAGACCATCCTTGGCGGTGACGACGCGGTAGCCATGGCGCACCAGCAGGCGTTCGGCGACGCGGCGCATCGTGATCGAGTCGTCGACGACCATGATCGTCTCGCGTACTTCCGCCGCCTTGGCCTCGACCCGGCTCGCGACTTCTGCGAGCAGCGCGCGACGCGCGGTTTCGATGATCAGCGCCGGCACATCGAGGATCAGCACGACGCGGCCGTCGGCGAGAATCGTCGCGCCCGCCACGCCGGCCACCGAGCTGATCTGGGGCCCGGCTGCCTTCGAAACAATTTCTCGGTTGCCGATCAGCTGGTCCACGACCAGCGCAACGCGGCGCTCGGCCTGCGCGGTGAGACCCTCGCCGAGACGCACGAGAATCACGGTCAGCGTGCGCGATTCGGCATCGAGCGGGCGCGGCAGGTCGAGATAATCGCCCAGGTAGTGGACTCGGTAATCACGGGCGCCGTAGGTGTAGAGCGGGCCGTCGTCACGATAGTAGTTCGCCAGTTCGGCGCGTGGAATGCGGCCGATGCCCTCGATGCTCGGCAGCGGCACCGCATAGGTTTCGCCGCCAAGGCCCACGAGCAGCGCCTGCGACACGGCGAGCGTCAGCGGCAGGCGCACGAGGAAGCGCGTGCCGAGGCCGAATTCGGAGCGCAATTCCAGCGTGCCGCCGAGCTGTTTCACTTCGCTGCCGACGACATCCATGCCGATGCCGCGACCGGCGTCCTGCGTCAGCCGGCGGGCGGTGGAGAAACCGGGTTCGAAGATGAAGCGGGCGAGGGCATCGTCGGACAGTTCGGCCTCGGCCGCCATCAGGCCGCGTTCGATCGCTTTGCTGCGGATCGCCGCGAAGTCGAGTCCGGCGCCATCGTCGGAGATTTCGAGCACCAGCTGCGCGCCTTCGCGCTTGAGCTGCACCCGGATCACGCCGACTACGGACTTGCCCGCCGCGAGGCGCGCAGCAGGGTCCTCGATGCCGTGGACGACGGCGTTGCGCAGCAAGTGCTCCAGCGGCGCGGTCATGCGTTCGAGCACGTTGCGATCGAGCTCGGCCTCCGCCCCCACGAACTGGAGATCGGCCTGCTTGCCGTTTTCCTGGGCGGTCTGGCGCACGACGCGCAGCAGGCGCTGGACCTGACGCGAGAACGGCACCATCAGCGTGCCCATGAGGCCCTGCTGCACTTCGGTGTTGATGCGGCTCTGCTGCAACAGCAGAGTTTCCGTGCCGGAGACGGAATCGTCCATCGTCGCCTGCAGGGAGGTCAGGTCGTTGATCGACTCGGACAGCGCACGCGACAGTTCTTGCATGCGCGAATAGCGATCCATTTCGAGCGGATCGAAATCCTGGCCGTAGACGTCGTCGCCGGCGCCGCTCGCGCCGCCAGCCAGACCGCGCGCGGCGATCTGCGCCTCGGTCTCGATGTCCATCATGCGCAGCTGCTCGCGCACGCGGGCGATGGTCTGCACCATCTCGTTGAGCTGCGTCTTGAGACCTGCGTTGTGTTCCTCGAGACGCGAGCGGTAGATCGAAATCTCGCCGGCCTCGTTGAGCATCTTATCCAGCACGTTGACCGACACGCGCGCGGTTTCGCGGCGTTTGGCTGCGAAGCTGCCGGAATCGTCCTCGGGCTTCCATGACAGCTCCGGCGCCCACTGCGTGCTCGCTGCTGCAGCGGGCCGCGAGCGCGCAAGCGTGTCCGCCGCCAGCGGCGGCACCACCAGCAATTGCGCTTCGCCGCGGCGAATCTGGTCGTGCATGCGCTGCAAGGTTTCGAGCTGCGCACTCAGGCTTGCGAACGCGGCGACATCGGGGAAGTCGCCAGCCGCGACGACGGCGTTGACCTGCGATTCGAGTTCGTGCGTGGCGTCGCCCATGGCGTCGATGCCGGCCATGCGCGCGCCGCCTTTCAGCGTGTGCAAGGCGCGCTGGATGTCGCGCACGGGCGCGCCGGCGTCGCCGTTCTGCCAAGCCTCGAAATTGAGATCGAGGGATTCGAGCAGTTCGGTCGCCTCCGACGAGAAGATATCGCCGAGTTCGATATCGAAGCTGCCGAACGACGCCGGCCGTGCGGGCTTCGGTTCGGTGGTCTGCTTCGCCGCCTCGTCGTACCGGCCGTCCGTAGCGGAAGGCGGCTCCGCCGGCACTGCGATCGGCGCAATCACCGCGAATATCGGCGGCGGGTCGAAGAGGGGTTCCGGTTCCGGTTGAAGCTGCGCTTCGACCGGCTGGGTCTCGAATGGCGCAAGTTCGACCGGCTGCGGTTCCCGAAGCTCGACCTCAGCGGGCACGTCGGGCGCTGCGAGCGTCGTCACCGGCGCCGCATCGATCGCGTACATCGCATCAAGCACCGGTCCGGCTCGCATCAGGACGCCGCGACGCAGGCCGTCGAGCTGTCGTTGCAGGCCGTCCATGCCAACCGCCAACCGCCGCTTCAGGCTGTCGCGCGGCTGCGCGAAAACATTTTCGAGTTGGGTTTCGAGATGATGCGCAACGCCGCCCATGCCATCGACGCCGGCCGTGCGCGCGCTGCCTTTCAGTGTATGCAGGCCGCGACGGATATCGCCGAGCGCGCTGTCGTCCGGCGGTTCGCCGAGCCAGCGGCCGAGGTCGTGGTGCAGCGCTTCGAGCAGTTCGTCGGCTTCGCTGGCAAAGATGTCGGTGAGCTCGGGATCGAGCCCGATGGACTCGGTCAAAAATTCTTCTTCGGCTGACGCCAGTTCGATGTGCTCGGCAATCTCCGGCGCCGGCGCCGATTCGACTTCCGCGACGAGCGCCTCGGTTCCCGCCCAGGAAGCGATCGGCGGCCCGGCAGCCGACGGCTGCGGCAGCGTCTGCACGCGCGTCAGCCATGCGGGGATGCCCGGGCCAGCCGGCGTCGGCGGGGCCGGATTCAAGGCGCCTTCGCGGTAAAGATCGAGCTGCTGGTAAAGCCCTTCGATGATTTCGAGGAGGGTCGCGAAGAAGCCGGAACCGGGATCGCCCGGTGCGGCGGCTCGCCAAGCGGCGAGCCGCTCGGCCAGTGCCCGCGGGATCGTCGAGAGCGGCTCGCAGGGCACCACCTCGGCGGCCTTGGCCAATCGTATGAAGCCATCGTGCAGGGCCGCTCCAGCAGTCTGCGACGGCTGCCGGGACCAGTGACGCGCCTCGGCTTCGAGCGTCTGCAGGGCGTCGAGTGCGGTCATTGCAAAACCGCTGTCGACGCTCGGCGCGGCGTTGGCCACGGCGCTGTCAGCCGGCGTTTCGAGCGCTTCGAGGCGCGCCTGCCAGTCGGCCGATGCATCATCGTCGACGTGGGTATCGCCGGCCAGCGCCTCGACCCAGGCGTACAGCGTCCGCAGCGCATCGGCGAGCAGCGCCATCGACGCTGGCGTCAGGCGGCGACCGTTCAGGCGCAGGCCGTTCAGATGGCTTTCGATCGCTGCGGCGAGACGGCTGATGGCCACCGCATTGACCACGGCGGCGCTGCCCTTGAGTGTATGGAACGACCGGATCGCTTCGGCATCGAGATCGAATTCGGCGTCCCGAGGGTCCTGTGCTTCGAGCCAGTGCCGGACGATGCCGAGACGCTCGCGCGCGTCGTCGCAGAAGACTACGCGCATGTCCGGCTCGGGCTGCGGCTTTTCGCTTTCGGCGAGGCCGCTGGCGCGAGCGATCAGCGCGGCAGCGGCGGCGCTTTCGCTGCCGACACCGCGGAAGTTTTCGATCAGCCCGGGCAGCAGGTCGATGGCTTCACCGACCACCTCGAACACCGGCGTGCTCAGCGGCAGCGCGCCTTCGAGGAAGCGGTTGAGCATATTCTCGACCGCCCAGCCGAACTCGCCGATGCGCAGCGCGCCGACCATGCGGCCGCTGCCCTTGAGCGTGTGGAAGGCACGGCGCACGCCGAGCAGCACTTTGCGGTTGCCCGGATCGCGCCGGAACTGCGGCAGGTGCCGGCGCAGTTCGTCGAGCACTTCACCGGCCTCCTCGATGAAGATGTTGCGAATCTCCGGGTCGACGTCATCGGCGACCGGCGCTGATATCGGAGCGGGCGCTGTTGGCTCCTCGAACGACGGCGCAACCGGCGCGGCGGCGACCGCCCGGGCGATCAGCGCTTCGCTTTCCGCCTTGGTGACCAGCGCCAGTTCCACGACTTCGGCCGGTGCGGGCGCTGCGACCGGCGCCAGCTTTTCCAGGCGGCCGATGTAGAACGCCAGATCGTCGAGGATCTTCGCCGGGCTCGGCAAGCCATCGCGCAGCGCTTCGAGGTAAACCTCGATGCAGGCCACGGCATCGGCGAAACGCTCATGGCCGAAATGGGCCGCCTGCAGGCGTTCGAGTGCGCCAACGGCGATGTAGCGTTCGAGTTCGGCGACGAATCCGGCGGCGCGCTCCTGATCGAGGATCATCAGGCCGGACGAAACCTCGTGCAGCAGTCGCGGCGCGTCGGCGAGGACGGCGGCGTCGCCATCCCGCAAGTAGGTATCGATGCTGCTCTTGATCTGCGCGAAGTCGACCAGCGATTCGCGCAGCAGCGCCTTGACGCTGTTGCGCAGATCCTGGGCGTGCGGAATTTCCGTCGCGATCTCTTCGTACGGCCTGGCTACTTCGTTGCCGTGCCGGCCGTGCGTGCGGAACAGTGCTTCTTCGAGACTGTGCTCGACGCGCAGAATCGCGGTCGCGACTTCCATCCAGGTCAGTGCATCCGGCGTTCCGGCTTCGAGCACCCGCGCCTGGTTGATCAGCGCGGCCTGCGGCGCCGGCAGGCCGAGTGCAGTCAGTGTGGTGGCGAGGCGGCGCAGGCGAACCGGTGTCCCCGCCACGTCGAGCGGCGTGCGGCCTCCGGTGCGCACGGCGAGGTCGATACCGTCCTTGATGCCGGCGAAGTCAGCGCGGATTTCGGCGTAAAGGCGGTTGAGAATGCTCGAGCCCGGGCCGCGCAGGTGGCGGCGAAGCTCATCGAGCCGCGCGGCATTCGGCAGGTCGTCGGCGATGCCGAACCCGGCGAGCAGCGCCCGCGCCGCCTCGCTCGGCCGCGCCGCGCGGGCCGTATGGAAAACCAGGAGGAGGGCGGTGTCGCCGACCTGTGCGGCGGCGGCGTCCTCGCCGGCTTCGGCCAGCAGCTTGAGCTGGGTACCGGCGCGTCCGAACAGACGCTTCAACTCGAGCGAATCGGCGTGGCCGGCGCCGCGCAGGCTGCCGGCCAGCGCGCTGTAGGCCAGCCACATCGTGCGCAGCCCCGGCTGCACGACGATATTGGCGACGCTCTCGGCGATGCGCCCCATCCGCGCCAGCGCGTCGCTTGCGCCGACGCCGCGGAACCATTGCAGGAAGGCGTTCTGGAATCGGGTCAGTTCCTGTTTCGCGAAGCCCTGCGCCATGCCCGGTGCGCGCGCCGCGCCGGAATCGGGCAGCCGCAGGGTCACGCCTTCGGATTGCGCCTGGGCGGCGAACAGCTCGGCCTCGGTCAGCAGCGGCTGGCCGCGCGCGGCCCGCAGTTCATTGAACGCCGGCTGCAGGATCACGGCGCGATCGGCCTCGCCGTGGGCGAGCAGGTCGAGGTAGTCGGAAAGCTGGAGCGTGGCGCCGGACAGCGCCGAATACGATTCATCGTGCTGCGCCGCAGTGCCGTCGCGCAACGCCTGCAGCAGCAGGTTCATCTCATGCGCGAAGGTCGCGGCGCCGAAGCACTGGATCATGCCGAGCGTGCCGCGCACGATCTGAAGCTCCTCGGCGGCAGTTTGCAGCGGTTGCGGATCATCCGGCGCTTCGAGGTGCTGCTCAAGCGCTGCGCGGGCGCGCACCAGGCTCAATTCGAGTTCGGCGCGCACCCAGTGAAGGCCGTTCACCATCTGCACGCGCGGGACGTTCATGCGGCGAATCCGCGAACGGCAGGTGCGAGGCCGGGCAGGGTCGGCATTTTCAGGCTCCGGCGTGGACGAAAATATCGCCGCGCGCGAGCTTGCGCAGCGAGATCACCAGCCAGTCGCGGCCATCGCGATGGAAGCCGCCCAGCAGCCAGGGTTCCAGCGTGCCGGTGTCGCGCACGAGATCGTGGCGCTGCTCGCCTGGTGCGAACTGCCGGTAACCGGCCACCTCGTCAACCAGGAAACCGGCCGGAAGACCCTCGGCATTCAACACCATCACGCGCTGGTTGCGGCTCTCGGCGGCGCGCGGCAGGTCGAGCAACTGTGCGAGATCGGTCACCGGCAGGAGGTTGCCGCGAACATTGGCCACACCCAGCAGCCAGGGCCTCGCGCCCGGAATGCGTGTCAGCCGCGGCGGCACGGTGACTTCGCGCACGTCCTCGCGTGGCGCGACGAACCAGCGACCGTGGAGACGAAAGCCGAGGCCGGTCCAGGCATTGCTCTCGCTGGCGGTGACGTCGGTGCGGGCACTGCGCAGGTGCTGCTCCAACGCCAGCAGCAGATCGAAAGGCTGTCCGGACAGGTGCGCCGGCAGCGCGCTCCAGTCGATGGCGGTTTCGGTATTCACGCGCGGGCGCCGGGCGCGTTAAACGGCTTTTTTGGCGAGATGGGCCTTGACCGCGCCGATCAACTCGTCCTTGGTGAACGGCTTGGTCAGATACTCGTCGCTGCCGACGATGCGGCCGCGCGCACGGTCGAAAAGCCCATCCTTGGACGACAGCATGATCACCGGGGTCGTCGAATACTTCGCGTTGCTCTTGATCAGCGCGCAGGCCTGATAACCGTCGAGGCGCGGCATCATGATGTCGATGAAGATGAGATCCGGCTGATGGTCGGCAATCTTCGCCAGCGCCTCGAAACCGTCGGCGGCGGTGACCACGGTATAGCCTTCCTTGACGAGCAGGGTTTCCGCCGTGCGGCGGATGGTCTGACTATCGTCAATGACCATCACCTTGATGCCCGAACCTGCTGCAAGCGCGTCTGTCGCCACCCTGACTCCCCCGAAACTTCGCCCTGAAAATGCCCGTGAAAATATTGATGAAATCGCGCGGCAACCCCGCCCCGGCGGGGTGTCGCCGAACGTTGCTATGACGTTTCGGCTGACGTGGTTACGACGGATTCTTGATGTCCACCTTTTAGCACAATCGCGCAGCCGCGCCCAACCTTGCCGACGACCGTGACTCCGGGCCAGACGGGCTGACGATCGGTTACCCTAGCAACCCCGCGCGCACCGCGCACCGCCGGCATTCACACATGCACGACGTCCCGAATCTCACGACCGCCCAGACCGGCCCGCTGCTCAAGTTCGAAACGCTCCTGCTGGAGCGCGCTGCGGACATCGAGCGCTGGTTTCGCAACCAGTGGCAGCTCACCGCGCCGCCGTTTTACTGCTCGGTAGACCTGCGCAACGCCGGCTTCAAGCTGGCGCCGGTCGACACCAACCTTTTCCCGGGCGGCTTCAACAATCTCAGCCCGGCGTTCGAGCCGCTCTGCGTGCAGGCAATCCAGTCGGCGATGGACCGCGTCATGACCACCGCCTGCGACGTGCTGCTGGTGCCCGAGAATCACACGCGCAACCGCTTCTATCTCGAAAACGTCGCGACCCTCCAGGGCCTGATCCAGAAGGCCGGCTACACCGTGCGCCTCGGCTCGCTGCGGGCCGACCTGAACAAGCGGGAAACGATCCCGCTCGATTCCGGCCGCGAACTGCATCTGGAGCCGATCCAGCGCGATGGCGATCAGGTCTTCGTCGGCAACTTCAAGCCCTGCCTGGTGCTGCTCAACAACGATCTGTCCGCCGGCCGTCCGCCGATTCTCGAAGGCATCACGCAGCCGGTGATCCCGCCGCTCGGCGTGGGCTGGAGCACGCGCCTCAAGACCCAGCATTTCGGCATCTACCGCGAAGTTACCGCCGAATTCGGCAAACTGCTCGGCATCGATCCCTGGTGGGTCGACCCGCTGTTCCGCAATTGCGGTCAGATCAACTTCAAGACCCGCGAAGGCGAGGACTGCCTGGTGAGCAACGTCGAACGGCTGCTCGAGGACATTGCCGGGAAATACCGTGAATACGGTGTGAAGGAAGAGCCTTTCGTGATCGTCAAGGCCGATGCCGGCACCTATGGCATGGGCGTGATGACGGTCCGGAGCGCCGACGAAATCCGCAATTTGAATCGCGACGCCCGCAAGAAAATGGCGTCCGCGAAGGAAGGCAACGAAGTCACCGGCGCGATCATCCAGGAAGGCGTCTACACCTTCGAGCGCTGGGGTGAAGAGCAGGCTACGGCCGAGCCGGTCGTCTACATGATCGACAAGCACGTCGTCGGCGGTTTCTACCGCGTGCACGGCGGCCGCTCGAATCAGGAAAACCTCAACGCGCCGGGCGCGAGTTTCCAGCCGCTGGCCTTTGCCGATCCCTGCAACTGCCCGGACCTTGGAAAGAATCCGGATGCGAGTCCCAACCGGTTCTATGCCTACGGCGTCGTCGCGCGGCTGGCTTTGATTGCAGCGGCGCGGGAGACGGCCAATGCGATGGCGAGAGAGCCGGGGATGGCGGCGGTGGCGGCCTGAATGTCGTCCTGAGTCGGATGCGACCGCAGGATATTGAACGTGACGTCGGCAGTCGCTACTGAATCCCGCCCTGGCTGACGAGGCGAAGCTGCGACTGCATCAACAAAAAATCAGCCGGTTTTGATTGGGCGCTATGTTCAAGGAGTATTCGCAACACGACGCCACCAGTCTCGCCGACCTCGTTGCGCGACGGGAAATCAGCGCCACCGAACTGCTGGAAGCGGCACTTGCGCGCGCGGAAGCCGTGCGCTCTAGGATCAATGCGATCTGCATTCCGATGACCGAGCTCGCGCGCGAACGCGCGGCGAATCGATTGTCCGGGCCGTTCGCCGGCGTGCCGTTTCTGATCAAGGACATCGGCCAGCATTACGCCGGTGTGCCGACCACGGCGGGCAGCCGCGCGCTGAGAGCCTGGACTCCGACCGAGCACGCCGAAGTCGTCAACCGTTTTCTCGCGGCCGGCCTGGTTATCTTCGGCAAAACCGCGACCCCGGAGCTGGCGCTGAAGGCACAAACCGAAACCGTGCTGTTTGGAGCGACACGCAACCCCTGGAATCCTGATCGCACGCCCGGCGGGTCGTCCGGTGGTGCGGCTGCGGCGGTTGCTGCCGGCATCGTGCCGATGGCGGGGGCCTCCGACGGCGGCGGCTCGATCCGCATCCCGGCTTCGTACTGCGGCCTGTTCGGGCTGCGCCCCGGTCGCGGCCGCGTCCCGCCCGGACCCCAGGAAGGCGAATGCTGGGAAGGCGCGTCGAGTGAGCACGTGCTGACGCGCAGCGTGCGCGATTCCGCGCGCATGCTCGACGCCTTGCACGGTGCCGACACCGGCGCGCCGTTCGTGATCGCGCCGCCGGAGAGGCCCTATTCCGAAGAAACCGGGCGGGATCCGGGGCGCCTTCGCATTGGCTTCAGCACGGTTTCGCCGCTGGGGACGCCGGTGCATGCCGACTGCATTCGCGCCGTCGAAGACACCGCGCGGCTGCTCGATCGCCTCGGCCACCGTGTCGAACCGGCGAGTCCGGAGATCGACGGCATCGCGCTCGCCCGCTGCTACCTGAGCATGTACTTCGGCCAGACGGCCGCCAGCGTTGCCGAGGCGAGAGCACTGACGGGCGGGCGCGAAAGCGAATTCGAACTCGACACTCGCGCACTGGCCATGCTCGGCCGCAGCTTGAGCGCTGGAGAATACGTCGCCCGACACAAGCAGTGGAACCAGTTCGCACGCGCGCTCGGCCGCTTTCATCGGCAATACGACCTGCACCTGACGCCGACGGTGGCCGCGCCCGCCGCGCGCATCGGCGAGCTGGACCTGCCGCCGACGCAACGGGCGGCGCTGCGTGCAATCCTCTGGCTCGGCCTCGGCAAGACCCTGCTGAAAAGCGGCGTCGTCGACCAGCTGGCGCAGCAGAACCTGCAGCGCGTGCCGTTCACTCAGCTATCGAATCTCACCGGCACGCCGAGCATGTCGGTGCCCTTGCAAATGAGCGCGGAAGGGCTGCCGGTTGGCGTGCAGTTCATCGCGGCCTCGGGCGGCGAAGGGCTGTTGATCCGGCTCGCTGCGCAACTAGAGCAGGCGCAGCCCTGGTCCGGGCGGCGCGCGGCGATCTAGCGGCGTTCGAATCGCGAACGGCGGGGCACGCGGTGAAGCCGCTATCCCGCCCTCCGCCGGGAGCCGCTAAGCTTCCACGCATGAAAAAAATCCTCGGCATCGTCATGGACCCGATCGGGTCGATCAAGCCCTGCAAGGACACGACGCTGGCGTTGATGCTCGCGGCGCAGAAGCGCGGCTGGGCGCTGCGTTACTTCGAGCAATCCGATCTCTGGCTGCGCGACGGCGTCGCGTACGGCCGCACGCGACCGGTCACGGTGTTCGACGACAAGAAGCATTGGTTCGACTTCACCGGCGAGGCGCAAACCGTAAAGCTCGGTAGCTTAGGTGCGATCCTGATGCGCAAGGATCCGCCGTTCGATATGGAATTCGTCGCCTCGACTTACATTCTGGAGCGCGCCGAGATGCAGGGCGCTCTGGTCGTGAATCGTCCGGCAAGTTTGCGCGACTGCAACGAAAAGGCGTTCACCGCCTGGTTCCCCGAGCTGGCGCCGCCCACCTTGTTCTCGCGTGATGACGCAACCCTGCGCGCATTCCACGCCGAGCATCGCGATGTCATCTACAAGCCGCTCGACGGCATGGGCGGCAGTGGCATTTTTCGCGTCGGCGCCGATGGCCTGAATCTCGGCGCGGTGATCGAGCAGCTATCCGACAACGGCCGACGCACGATCGTGGCGCAGCGCTATCTGCCGGCGATCGCCGACGGCGACAAACGCATTTTGATGGTCGACGGCGAGCCGGTGCCGTATTGCCTCGCGCGCATTCCGTCGGCTGGCGAGACGCGCGGCAATCTTGCCGCCGGCGGCCGTGGCGAACCGCGACCGCTGACCCCGTCGGACCAGCGCATCGCTGCCGCTGTCGGCCCCGAACTGCGCCGACGCGGCCTGCTGTTCGTCGGACTCGACGTTATTGGCGAGCATCTCACCGAGATCAACGTCACCAGCCCGACCTGCGCCCGCGAAATCGACGCCGCGTATCAGACCGACATCGGCGGCCTGTTGATCGAGGCGATCGAACGGCGCTTGTGAGGCGCCTGAACCGGCTTGTCAGGGCCGCAGGCTGCCCCGATACTGGCCGCATGGCCGACGACAGCTATTTCAACAACCAGTTTCTCGTCGCCATGCCGGGTCTGGACGACGAGAACTTCAGGCACTCCGTCACGCTGCTCTGCGAGCATTCCGAGAAAGGCGCGCTCGGCCTCATTGTCAACCGTCCGACCGATCTCAAACTCTCCGAAATGTTCGACCAGATGGGGGTCGCGCACGAGTCGCTGCCGTCCGACGCGATCGTGTTCTGGGGCGGTCCGGTGCAGCCCGAACGCGGCTTCGTCGTGCACAACGCGCCGGGCGGCTGGGATTCCACGCTGCAGGTCGACGGCAATCTTTACATCACGACCTCGCGCGATGTGCTCGGCGCGATCGGCCGCGGCGAGGGCCCGGATCAATACCTCGTCCTGCTCGGCTACGCCGGCTGGGGCGAGGGCCAGCTCGAAACCGAAATCTTGAGCAACAGCTGGCTGAACACGCCGGTCGACGCCGCAGTGCTGTTCGGCACGCCGGCCTCGGATCGCTGGCTGGCGGCGACCAAACTGCTCGGCGTCGACGTGAGCCGTCTGGCCAGTCAGGCCGGGCACGCATGAGGCGCCTGGCCATGGACCCGGAGTTCGGCTCTTGAGTGGCGGCGGCGCGCTGTACCTCGGTTTCGACTACGGCGCGCGGCGCATCGGCGTGGCCGTCGGCGATGAAATCACGCGGCTGGCGCGGCCGCTGCCGGCGATCGCGAATGGCCGTGCGCCGGATTGGGACGCGCTGGCCAGGGCACTCAAGGAATGGCGGCCGACTGCGGTGATCGTCGGCCTGCCGATCGATCTCGACGGCAACGATCAGGCGATCACGACGCAGGCGCGCAACTTCGCGCTGCAGCTCCGCACGCGTTACGGTGTGCCGGTGCATCTGGTCGACGAGCGCATGTCCTCGCGCGCTGCCGATGACGAAATCCGGCAGGCGCGCTCGGATGGCCGCAAGACCCGTCGCGTGCAGAAGGGCGATCGCGATGGCGTCGCTGCTCGTTTGATTCTGGAGCAATGGCTAAGCGAAGGCGCGTCGCGGGCACTGCCTGCTGCCGAAGTGAAGGCCCGGCCAGGGATGGCAAGGGATGCCAAGCCCTGCGAGGCCGCGCGGTCCGGTGCGACTGCACCGCTCGAAACGGCTGGCGGCCATGCACCGCCGACCCCGAAATGAGTTCCCTGCAACTGACGGCCGACGGTCGCCTGCGCCACCTGCTGAGCATGGAAGGGCTGTCGCGGCCGCTGCTCACGCAAATCCTCGACCAGGCCGACCGCTATAACGGCGGCCGGCGCGGTGGGGGTCGCAAGGTGCCGCTGCTGCACGGCAAGACCGTGGTCAATCTGTTCTTCGAGGCGTCGACCCGCACGCGCACCACGTTCGAGCTTGCCGCCAAGCGGCTGTCGGCGGATGTCATCAACATTCAGGTGTCGTCGAGCAGCACCTCGAAGGGCGAGACGCTGCTCGATACGCTGAAGACGCTGGAGGCGATGCAGGTCGACCTGTTCGTGATCCGGCACGAAGCGTCGGGCGCCGCGCATTTCTTCGCTCAGCATGCCGCGCCCGGTGTGGCCATTCTGAACGCCGGAGACGGCCGCCATGCGCATCCCACGCAAGCGCTGCTCGACATGTACACGATCCGCCGCCATCGCGGCGCGGATTTTTCGAAGCTCAAGGTCGCGATCGTCGGTGACGTGCTGCACTCGCGCGTGGCGCGCTCGGACATTCACGCGCTACGCATCCTCGGTGCGAAAGAAATTCGCGTGGTGGGTCCGCGCACGCTGATTCCGTCCGGCATCGAGGCGATGGGCGTGACGGTATTCAACGATCTCGAAAAAGGTCTCAACGGCGTCGACGTGATCGTGCTGCTGCGACTTCAGAAGGAACGCATGATCGGCGCGTTTCTGCCGTCGACGAGCGAATTCCATCGCGATTTCGGCCTGACCCGCGTGCGCCTCGAAAAACTTTCGCCGGACGTGCTGGTGATGCATCCCGGGCCGATCAACCGCGGGGTCGAGATCGAAGGCGAAGTCGCGTACGGCGAGCGGTCGGTGATTCTCGAACAGGTCGAACACGGCATCGCGGTGCGCATGGCGGTGATGGCGATGATCCTCGGCGGCGACGATGCCCTGCGGGGTAGCCGATGAAGGTCGTCAAAGGCAGCGTCCTGATCAAGAACGCGCGCCTGCTCGATGCCGCGGCCGGCACCGACACGATCGGCTGCGTCGGCTTCCGCGACGGCGTCATCGACTATCGCGGCGTCCGCGCGCCAAAGACTGCTTATGCCGAGACGATCGACGCGAAGGGCCTGTGGTTGATGCCCGGCGTCATCGATCTCTGTGCGCGGCTGCGCGAACCGGGCGCCACGCAGAAAGGCACGATGCGCTCGGAGGCGAACGCCGCGCTCGCCGCCGGCATCACGGCGCTATGCATCCCGCCGGATACCCGGCCGGTCATCGACAACGCGGCGGTCGTCAACCGCGTCAACCGCATCGCCAAGGCTGCGGCCGGCGCCTATGTCTACATGCTCGGCGCGCTGACCAAGGGTCTCGATGGCGAAGCACTCGCCGAAGTCAGTGCGCTGAAGGCAGCCGGCTGCATCGGCGTCGGCAACGGCTTGGCGCCGGTCGCCAACGCGCTGATCGCGCGGCGCGCGCTCGAATATGCGGCGAGCCTCGGCATGACCGTGCACGTCGTGCCGCTCGACGCGGCGCTGAGCAACAACGGCTGCGCGCACGAAGGCGCGGTCGCCACGCGCCTTGGCCTCGCGCCGATTCCGGTCGCGGCCGAGGCGGTGGCCATGCGGCAGTGGATTTCGCTGGTCGAGGACACCGGCGCGCGCGTGCATTTCGGCCGGCTCAGCAGCGCGCGCGGCATCGAGCTGCTGGCCTCGGCGCAGCGGCGCGGCCTGCCGGTCACGGCCGATGTCGCGGCCCATCATCTGTTCATGACCGACGCCGATCTCGAAGGCTTCAACGCGATGGCCCACGTCATCCCGCCGCTGCGCACCGCGGCCGATCGCGATGCACTGCGCGCCGCCGTGGCCAGTGGCGTGATTGATGCGATCTGCTCGGACCATCAGCCGCACGAGGCCGATGCCAAAACCAATCCGTTCGCACTGACCGAGCCGGGCATCTCGGCAGTGGAAACTCTGCTGCCGCTCACCTTGCGCCTCGTGCACGAGGGTCTGCTGACGCCGCTGCAGGCAGCGCAACGCCTGACGCTCGGCCCGGCCGGTGTGCTCGGGCTCGAATGCGGCGCGCTGGCAGTCGGCACGAAAGCCGATCTCTGCCTGCTCGATCCCGCGCTGGCCTGGACGCTCGACGCCGGCAAGCTGCTCAGCGTCGGGCGTAATACGCCGTTCATCGGGCATGCGTTCAAGGGACGTGCGGTCCGCGTGTGGCGGACTTGAAATCGCGCCCACCGGACTGGCAGTGTTGGTTTATAGTTCTTCGACAAGCCGAAAACGGCGTCGACGGCAATCCGTCAAAATTCACTGATCGGGAGTAGGGGCATGGCGCGCGTGATGGTGGTCGACGACTCGCCGACCGACATGGAATTTCTCAAGCAAATCCTGACCCGCGCGGGTCACTACGTGCTGGAAGCCGCCAGCGGCCAGGACGCGCTCGCGATGGCTAAACAGCAACGCCCGGACTGCGTGGTCATGGATGTCGTCATGCCCGGCATGAATGGCTTCCAGGCAACGCGCATGCTGACCCGGGATCCGGCGACGGCCTCGATCCCGGTTATCGTCGTCAGCAGCAAGAGCCAGGAAACCGATCGGCTCTGGGCGCTGCGCCAGGGCGCGCGCGAATACATCGTCAAGCCGGTGAAGGAAGCGGAACTCGTCGGAAAAATACAGAGCGTGCTGGGCGGCTGAGGCCGCGCGGCGCAAAAACTTGAACGCGGTAGACAGAGGCAGGCATGGCCGATCAAAACAGCGGTGCAACCGGAGCTTTGGGTAATTTTCGCCAGTCGTGGTTGCTTCTGTTGGCACTCGCGGCAATGTTCGCTGTGGTCGTCGGCTTCCATTTCCTGAGGGGCGACAGCGGCAACGCCACGCAAACGGTCGCGCGCGATCTCGATACCGTGGTTCGCATTGCTGACAGTGTCACGCGCGGGGCTGCACCGGATTTCGTCGCGCTCCGCGAGCGTGTGGCGAATATCGATGCCGTCGTCGGCAAACTCGGCGCGAGCGACCGGCTCGCCGCAGGCTGGACCGCGATGAAGCCGACCGTCGATGCAATGCTCACCGCCGAGCCGGGTTATCAGCGTGCCGTCGAAAGCGTCGACACCATTGTCGGCGCGATCCATGGCACGGGCGCGGAGGAAGGCGGTCTCTATCTCGATTTCACGAGCATCGCGGAACGGCTGATGCAGCGCACGACCGGCTCCGGCACCGGTGCCGGGCAGACGGCCCTGGTGTCGGGCCAGTTGGTCGTGCTCGAAAGGATCGCCAGTGTCGCGCAGCGCGTACTCAGCAACGGGCTCGTAGCCAAGGCCACCGCCGCACAGCTCGCCCCGGCAGTCAAAAGCTTCGCCCGCAACAACGAAGTGCTGTTCGGTGATGGCGCGCTGGGCGTGCAGGCGGCGCAGGTCAAGGAGCGTTTTGCGCCGATCGCTCCCGCGGCCGAGCAACTGCAGGCTCATGCCGAGGCCGTGGAGCGGGTCCTGCTCGCGGCGGCCCAGATTCCGGTCGTCTCGAAAGACATGGTCGCGGCCGTCGCCACGACCGATACCCAGGCGACTGGCAGCGGCGAGTCGGCGCTGCCGCTGCTGGTCTATGTCCTCGGTGGTATTGCGCTGCTTGCGCTCGCCGCTTTCGTCCTCCTGAATTTGAGTGGTGGCCGCGATCACAATCGCCTCTCGGAAGAGAAGGAGGCGCGCCAGCAGCAGGCGATTCTGAACCTGCTCGACGAGATCACGAATCTCGCGAACGGCGATTTGACGGTCGACGTGACCGTGACCGAGGACTTCACCGGCGCCATCGCCGACTCGATCAATTACACCGTGCAGACGCTGCGCGGCCTGGTCGGCACGATCAATACCACGTCCGAGGAAATCGTCGGCTCGGCCGCGAGCACGCAGGACACCGCGAGCCGCATGAGCCAGGCCTCCGACCGCCAGGCGCGCGAAGTGTCTTCGGCCGCGACGGCAATCACCGCGACCAGCCACTCGCTGCAGGATGTCGCGGGCCGTGCCGAGCGCATCGCGGTCGAAGCGCAGGCCTCGGTGCAGACTGCGCACAACGGCGCCAATACCGTCGGCCGCACGATCCAGAACATGGCAAGCCTGCGCGAGCAGATCCAGGACACCGCGAAGCGCATCAAACGTCTGGGTGAGTCTTCGCAGGAAATCGGCAATATCATCGAGTTCATCAACGACATTGCCGAGCAGACCAACACGCTGGCGCTGAACGCCTCGATCCAGGCCGCGATGGCCGGCGATGCAGGGCGCGGTTTCGCGGTGGTCGCCGACGAAGTCCAGCGTCTCGCCGAGCGCGCAGGTTCCGCGACGCGCCAGATCGAAACGCTGGTCAAGACCATTCAGGCCGACACCAACGAGGCGATCATTTCGATGGAGCGCTCGACCGCGAACGTGGTTTCGGGCGCGAAGTCGGCCGAGGAAGCGGGTCAGTCACTGACGCGCATCGAGGCGTCATCACAGGAACTCGCGAAGTCGATCCAGGAGATCGCAGTGGCCGCGCGCAGCCAGTCGGCGGAAGCCACCAAGATCGCCGGCACGATGCAGAGCATTCGCGAGGTCGCCGTGCAGACCTCCGAGTCGGCGGATCGCACTTCGCAGGCGGTCGGCGAACTCAACACACTCTCCGACAAGCTGCGCGAGTCGGTCGCGGGCTTCAAGCTGCCCGAAACCGCAAGCGCCTGACGTCCTGGTCTCGGCCGGAGCGGGATCAAGCGGTCAGGGGACGCGCTTTCCCGGCAAGCCCGTTGGTATCGGAACGTGTGTCCGTCGCCCGCCGTGATCGCGTCGACCGCTCCGGGGGAAGAGGCAAGCGCAGCGGCCAAGACCGCCGCCGTAAAAACCAACCGGTCGCCGAAAAAATCGCCGGGTTCCCGTAAAATGGCGGACCTCAAGCGAGCCGCCGCCCGCCTCTTCGATCCGCGCAGGCCGCTGCCGCAAATTTTTCCTCCGCTGAATCGGTAAGTAATTTTATGGACGATCACAAAGGCGCCGCCATGACTTTCCAATCTGACCTCGAAAAACTGTTCGGACTGAAATCGGTCACGTACAAGTATGAATTCTCCAAGGAACAGCTGTTCCATGAGGCGATTGCCAACGATCGCGGTCGGGTTCAGCGGGACGGTCCGGCGAACGCCCAGAAGGCGTTTCCGACCAAGCTCGGCATAAAAGGCCCGCTGGTTTTTTACACGGATCCGGACTGCACCGGCCGGCGCACCAAGGACACCTTCGCGGTTAAATGGCCGGAAGTGGCCGACGAGATCTGGTTCAAGGCCGATCTCTCGCCCTACGACCCGGATCAGTATCAGGGTCTGCTCAAGCGCGTCATCGAACATCTCAATGCGAAGCAGGCAACGCTCTACGTCAAGGACGTCTTCATGGGGTCTGACCCCAGATTCGCCGTGCCGTACCGCTTCGTTGGCGAGTACGCGACGCACGCATTTTTCTGCGACAACATGTTCCCGAAGAATCTGCCCGGTGTTGCGGATGTCGATGCGCGCCGCTGGACCATGCTCAACGTGCCGAGCTTCGTCTGCGAGCCCGCGCGGGACGGCTGCCGCGCCGAAGCCGCCGTCATCATCGACGTGCGCAACCGGATCTGTATCGTCGCCGGCCGCGCCGACTACTGCGGCGTCAACAAGAAAACCATCTTCACGGTCGGCAATTACCTGCTGCCGAAGCAGGGCCGCCTGTCGATGCACTGCTCGGCCAACGTCGGCGCGAAGGGCGATGGCGCGATCCTGTTCGGCCTCTCCGGTACCGGCAAGACGACCTTGTCCGCCGATGCTTCGCGCAAGCTGATCGGTGACGACGAAACGATCTGGTCCGACGACGGCCTGTGCAATCTCGAAGGCGGCTGCTACGCCAAACTCATCAACCTCGACAGGTCTGCCGAGCCGGTCATCGCCGAGGCGCTGTCCAAGGCGGGCACGCTCATCGAGAACGTGCCGCCGCTGCCGGGCAAGACGATGCCGGAATGCCATCCGGACGAGCTCGACCTCGACGACGGCTCGATCGCCGAAAACACGCGCTTCAGCTACCCGCTGTCCGTGGTTCCGAACACGATGCCGAACGGACAGGGTCCGCATCCCGAGACCATCGTGCTGCTCACTGCCGATGCCTTCGGCGTGCTGCCGCCCATCAGCATTCTCGAGCCGAAGGACGTCATGTATCACTTCGTTTCCGGCTTCACCGCGCGCGTCGCCGGCACCGAAGTCGGCATCACCGAACCGCAGCCCACGTTCTCGGCCTGCTTCGGCGGCCCGTTCATGGCGCACAAGCCCAACGTCTACGCCAAGCTCCTCGGCGAGAAGATGCAGAAGCACAAGGCACGTTGCATCCTTCTGAACACTGGCTGGAGCGGCGGTAAATACGGTGTCGGCAAGCGCATGAGCCTGAAGATCACCCGCGCGCTGCTGAACGCCGCACTGAACGGCGAGCTCGATGGTGTGGAAACCGAGACGCAGCCGATCCTGAACCTCAAGATGCCGAAGTCCTGCCCCGGCGTGGACGCCGCGATTCTGAACCCGCGCAATACCTGGACCGACAAGTCGGCCTACGACGCCGAGGCGACCAGGCTGCGCGACATGTTCCGCAAGAACTTTGACGCGAAGGGCTTCGCGGCGTTCGGGATCGAACCGCGCATCTGACCGACCGGCACGAATTGCCGGGGACAGTCGCTTAAATCTGCCGGAACTGATGGGCGTGGGCGGCGCTCACCGGCAGGGTCTCGCTGCGCTGTTTCAGCCGCACTTCCAGACGTCCGCGGAAGTCGCGGTGGACGCTGCGGATCGCGTTGACGTTGACGATCACACTGCGGTGGATGCGCCAGAACACCTTGGGATCGAGTTGCTCGCAAAGCTGTTTGAGCGCGCGCGCGATCAGGTGCTCGGCCTCGGACGTGACCACCGCCGTATATTTCTCATCGGCCCGGAAATAGCAAATCTCGCTGATCGTCACCAGCCTCAGCTCCTGCCCCAGCGAGACCGTAATCCACTGCAGGTAATGCGTCTCCTGGTCGACGAGTTCGCGCAGCCGATTCAGCAGGCCGCCGAGATCGGCCGGTGTACTGCCGATCCGCGCCTTGAGCCGCGACACCGTCAGTGCCAGGCGCTCGGCGGAAAAAGGTTTAAGCACATAGTCGATCGCGCCCTGCTCGAACGCGGCGACCGCATGCTGGTCGAGCGCGGCGCGCGCGGTGCGCAGGCTCAGCGCATCCTCGTCCGCGCGCAGGCTTTGGCGGAACAGCTCGTAGACGGCGGTCGTCAGCGCGGCGGGCATCAGGGTATTGATCAGACGGACAGCCTCGTTGATCCATTCGACGCCCTCCGTCGGATTGAATCTGCGTAAGTCTCTGACCAATACGCCCACAGCACAGGACAGGATCAGACACACGACGAGCATCGGAATCCGGAGTGCGCGCCGTGCTTGTGCGTAGGGCAGCGCAAGGCTCATCGTCACCACGACAGGCCCGTATTGACGGAAGTTATTCCAGTACTTCGCGAGACTGAATACCGTCCAGTCGGACGGGTAGTTCGACGGGTCGCCGATCAGAGCCCCTGTAATTTCGCCCAGCGTCAGAACAAGAGCGATGATCAGCCAGAGCAGGACCGCGTAGCGCACCCGTTCGAGCACCGGACGCGAGCCTGTACGCACCCAACCCCGGGTCGGCCCGATCATATTCACGTGCGCCAGCTTTTCACGAGATGCTTTCTCCTCGCGCAGCCTGCGATGTCGCTGCCGCATGCTGCTGCTTCGAATGGGCCTGCGTCCAGTCGCAAAAAAGCGGGCCTGCTCCGAAATGAGAGGCAGGCCCGCACATACAGCGGGAGTTCGTATTGTTCGGCGCCATTCCGCGCGCCAGAAGAATGGGCAGTCGTCGACGAGGCGTCGGCCTGTGACTCAACAAGGAGCCGCCCCGAAATGATGCTCAGCGCGCCGGCAATAGCCGCGTCGTCACGACAAGGTTGCCGACTTCTTCCCCCTGGGTGATGCCGACCGTGGTCGCCAGCCGGAAGTGATAGCCGACATAGACACGCGAGGCGGCGTTCTCCGCTTCGGCTTGCGTGAAGCTGGTGTAGTGGCGGGTGACACCCGGCAATGACGTGGAAGTCAGCGAGAAGCTGACGGCGTCGGTTCCGAAGAAGCCGTCGAGTACCGCGTGCGCCGCGCCGCCGGCGCTGGAGTGGGCGGAGGGGTAGTCCGGAACCGGCGGCGTCACGAAATCGAAAGGCGCCCAGTTGGCGTCGCCGACGGTATCGGCATTGCCATCGCTATCGCCCTGCCTGATCGCCGTGATTGGCCGCCAGAAGCGGTAGAAGTATTTGGTCTCCAGGCTGGTGATGTAGGAATCGGAGATCGCCAGTTCCAGCAGCGCATACAGTCGCGCCTGATCCCAGCCATTGAGTCCACGGGCCGCGGCCACGTTCATGGCGATGCGGTCCCAGCCGAGCGAGGAATTCTCCAGCCAGAACCGCGCGATCTCTGACTGATCGGCGGTGCGCGTGCTGTTGACTGCGGCGCCCAGCGTCTTGACCTCGTTGTAGTCCGCTGTGTAGGCCGGGCTCTGGACGGTGTACGGCGGCGGTGCGCGGAACTGCATGCCGCTGGTCGCGACGAACGGCGTTACCTGACCCCAGTTGACGAAGGTCGCAACGCCAACTGGAATCGTGGGTTGGTAGACGCCCGGATCGGTCGGCGCGCTGTAGGGTCCTTGGGCATTGGCCGAGCCATCGTTGGAGCGTGCGGCGATGATCGCCTGCGCGCATCGACTGCCAAGGTCGATGCCGCGCTGCTTGGCGGTGCCGTCGGGAATCGCCGCCAATGCTGCGATCAATTGCGCGTTGAGGAAGGTCGCCTCCGGCGGCAGTTCGTTGACCATCACGTCGTGCACCGCCTGCGCCACCGCCGCGTTCGGGTCTGCGCCACGCGCAGAGAGGTCGCTCAGGTACGGCTGGTAGCGACGGTCGATGGCGTTGAGCGCATCGTGCACGGCGCTGAAGGCCATGGCGTAGATGCGCGAGTCGACCATCGGCGGGAGTCCGGGCGGATTGGCCGCGTCGAAGGCGAGTACGGCCTGGGTGGCAATGCCGTTCCACTGCGCGACGTTGGTCGCGTCTGGCGCGGAGTGCCCGCTGCACCCCGCCAGCAGGGCTTCAGCCGTGAGCATGAAGCCAAGCGTGACTGCCTGGAACCGCTGCTGCCCGATGCGCTTGAGTGTATTCATCTGAGGTTTCTTCCTTGGGTCAATCGGCGCAGTTCGTGCGCGGGTGCTTCACGTTGAATGCCTGCCTCTGCCGGCAGAGCATTGGTACGAAGTCGTGGCGGCTTCCAGAGAATTTCGATGAAACCGGGATCTGGCAGCATGAAGGCCGTCTCCGGGTTGACCAACGAGTCCCTGTCGCGGGTCGCTCGTGAGTCCTCGCGACCATCAGGCGCCGACACTGCCGTTATCGGCGCCCGCCGGGCCTCGTTACTTCGATCCTGCGAGCAAGGGCAGCTCACCTGGCGATTGCGCGGCAGTCTCTGCGCCGAGACATTCGCCGCGCGTGCCGTCCTGGATCAGGCTGCTGAAGACGCTGCCATCCAAATTCCGGCAGGCGACCCAAATCACCTGGTCGGCGGCAGCAGCTTCGCGCTTGAGCGGCAGCACAGCACCCGGATCGATCCGCCGCGATTCCATCTTGCGATGACCGACTGCGTCACAGGCGCTTTCGCGGTCCGGACTGCCGTCGAAGCAGTACGACACCGCAACCGGATAGGCGCAGCGATTGGTGAGCACCGGCATCGTGGCGTTGGCGGCGAGACGCCGGGTGTCCAGACTCAGGCAATCGCTGGCCACCAGGCCCGCCTGATGGGCGTAATGCACCTGTGTAGCAGCCGCCGGATTCGTGCGGTAAGCGACGAGTGTGCCGTTCGCCAGTTCCGTCAGCGTGGCGCCATCCACCACTTGACGTGGATCGCTCCACGCCGCTCCGACAAGGCCGAAGGCCACCACGCCTGCCGTCAGGCGGCTGCCCAATAATCCTGAGTGTTTCATGTTCGTTCTCCGATTCCAGGTTGATAGGTGATCGGCGCAGGAAACTGCGCGGATTTTCATGTTGCATGCCTGCTTCCGCCAGCAGAGCATCGGAGCAAAGCT
>JAYWBB010000132.1:0-3489 GCA_043781855.1 Nevskia sp.
TTCAACCGCGCCGCCAGCCGCACCGCCAGCGCCACGATCGTCAGCGTCGGGTTCGCCTGGCTGGAAGTCGGAAAGACCGCCGCACTTGCAATCGACAGATTCGCGACACCATGCACGCGGCAGTCGGCATCGACCACGCTGGTCGCCGGATCATTGCCCATGCGCGCGGTGCCGATGTGGTGGCCGCCGTAGGCGCCGTAGCGCAGGGCTTCCTCGGCCACCGTGGCTTCGTCGTATTCGAGGATGCCGCAGCCGCTGCGCGCGAGCTCGTCGCGGAGCACGCCGAGGGACTTGCGCACGGTGTCGATATCCCAGGCTGTGTGGCGCCAGTCGATGCGGATCTGCGGCAGGCCGAGTGCGTCTTTGGTGTCGATCAGCGTGATGCGGCTGTCGCGGTTGGGCTGTTGTTCGGAGTGGAAATCGAGGCTGAAGCGGTTGGCGCGCGAAGGGATCACCACCGACGGAAATTTGCGCTTCGCCAGCGTGCGCTTGGTCAGCCAGTGCCAGAGAAAAGCCAACGTGTCGAAGGCATCGAAGACGACGTTGCGCACGTGCAGCAGCCAGGTTTTGAGCCGGCGCGGCTGCGCGTCGTGCAGGCGCTTGGAGTATTCGTAGCGGATGAAGGCCTTCGCGAGATACAGGCCAGAGAGAATGCCGCTACGGTGCGCCGGGTCGTTGAGATTGGCGAAGTGCAGGCGGGCGATGAAGTTGCCGATTTTCAGCGCGCGCTGCGTCGCGGCAGTGATCGCGAAGCGGCGGCGGGCGTAGATGCCGTCGGGCGTGACGACGTAGCCGTGGTGCACGGCGGCACCAGGCTTGGTCACCGTCAGCGTACCGGCCGTACCGGCGATATGGCACATGTAGAAACGCCCGACGTTGTCATGCGCGTTGCCGATGCCTTGCTTCGCGACGTCATTGCTCGCGAGCAGCAGGCGTGGCACTTCGAGGCCGCCGGTGGCGAGCACGTATTCGTTTGCCTGCATGGTGAAGCGTGGGCCATCGAGCACGGCGACATCGAGATGGTTGACGCTTGCGCCATCGGCTGTCAGGCGGATGCCGGTGCAGTTCGCGTGCAGCAGCACGCGCACATTCGCGGCCGCGCGCAGCGTCTCGCCGTGACTCGCGGCGAAATTGGTCGGCAGGCTGAAACGCTCCAGCGTGTTCTGCGTGATCTGCTCACTCTCGAAGCCGTCGATCATCGGCGGTGCCGGCGCGTCGTAGGCGGTCTCCGCCGTGTAGGCGAATTTGCCGGCTTCGACCAATTCATTCGCGCGCGGATAAAACGGCGCGAGCTGATCACCGGTGATCGGCCAGCCGCTCATCGGCAGGTAGTCGCGCACCTCGAAGTCGATGGCATCAAGCGGCATGCAGCGGCCGCCCCAGATCGTGGTCGAGCCGCCGAAGCGGCGCTGCCGATATTTGTCCGGCGGCGGATGCATCGCCTCGTCGGTGGACTCTCCAACGTAGAGCGCCTGCGTTGCAGCTTCCGGCTTCAGCCCGCCGGATTCGAGCAGCAGCACCGACTTGCCGGAATTGATCAGTTCGAGCGCCAGCGTGATGCCGGCCGCACCGGCGCCGACGATGCAGATGTCGGCGGTGAGCAGAGTGCCGCTGGCAATGGCTTTGGCGTCGTCGATCATCGGAATGGTTGTTAGCTGATGACGCGGATGGTGCTGCCGTAGCGCGCGAGCTTCGCGTCCGCCGTCAGCAGGATCAGCGGTTCGGTGAGGCTTTGGGCGACGAGCAGGCGGTCGAACGGGTCTTTGTGGTCATCGAAAAGCGCCAACTCCGCGACCGCCAACAGGTGCTGCTCGCTGATCGGCAGCCATTGGAAGCCATTTTCAGGCACCCGCTCGCAGAACTGCCTGAGATCAAAGTTCAGTTTGCCGACGGTCGCCTTGATCGCAAGCTCCCACAGACTCGCGCGACTGACGAAGACAGGCTCGTCACTGCCCTGGATCAAGCGTCGCAGCTCGGCGGTCAGTCGCGGAGATTCGAGCTGCCACCAGACGGCAATATGCGTGTCGAGCAGCAACCGCACGTCAATCGTCTTTCAGGCAGTCGAAGAGATCATCGATCGGCTCGTCGAAATCGTCCGCAATCCAGAATCCCTGCCCGGCCATGCCGCCCGGCGGCGCGATCCTGCGCTTCGGCGCCGTGTACGGGATGAGCCTCGCGACCGGCTTGCCGGCCTTGGCGATGACGACTTCCTTGCCGCGCTGCACCTGCGCGAGCAGCTTGGAAAACTGCGTTTTCGCCTCGTGAACATTGACCGGCGCATTGGCTTTCATGGCTGAATCAGCAAATGGACTAAGGCTTAGTCTACTCCGATCAGATCAGGGCAGGCAGCCTCAAACCTCGGCCTTGTCGCCCTTCTCCTCCAGCCAGGCCTTGCGGTCGCCGGCGCGTTTTTTCGCCAGCATCATGTCCATGATCGCGTCGACGGTCACCGGCACTTCCGCACCTTCTTCGTCGGGCACGCCGGTATCGACCGCACCATCGAGCGTCAGCTGCACGAGTCGCCGCGTGTCGCGGCTCATCGTGGTCTCGCGCAGTTGCAGCGGGTTCATTTCGCCGAGACCCTTGAAGCGCGTGACATTGACCTTGGCCTTGTTGCCCTCGGCCTGCAGGCGATCGAGGATGCCGATGCGCTCGGCGTCGTCGAGCGCATAGAACACCTGCTTGCCGGCATCGATGCGGAACAGCGGCGGCATCGCGATGTAGATGTGCCCGGCCTTGACCAGCGGGCGGTAGTGCTTGAGGAACAGCGCGCAGAGCAGGGTCGCGATATGCAGGCCGTCGGAGTCGGCATCGGCGAGCACGCAGATCTTGCCGTAGCGCAGGCCGGAGAGATTTGGCGAGCCGGGATCGACGCCGATCGCCACCGAAATATCATGAACCTCATTCGAGGCCAGGGCTTCGTTGGCGTCGACTTCCCAGCTGTTCAGAATCTTGCCGCGCAAGGGCATGATCGCCTGCGTGTCGCGGTCGCGCGCCTGCTTGGCGGAGCCGCCGGCGGAGTCGCCTTCGACCAGGAACAATTCGGTCTGCGCAAGATCGGTCAGCACGCAGTCGGCGAGCTTGCCGGGCAGCGCGGGGCCGCTGGTGATTTTCTTGCGCACGACCAGCTTCGCGAGCTTCATGCGCGCGTTGGCGTTGGTGATGACGAGCTGTGCGACCAGCTCGCCTTCCTGCGGATGCTGGTTCAGCCAGAGACTGAAGCTGTCGTGCACGACGCCCTGCACGAAGGCTGCGGTTTCGCGCGAGGACAGCCGCTCCTTGGTCTGGCCGGCGAACTGGGGATCGAGCATCTTGATGCTGAGCACATAGCAGCAGCCCTGCCAGACATCCTCGGGCGAGAGCTTCAGGCCGCGCGGCAAGAGGTTGCGGAACTCGCAAAACTCGCGGATCGCCTCGGTCAAGCCCGTGCGCAGGCCGTTGACATGCGTGCCGCCCTGCATCGTCGGAATCAGGTTGACGTAGGACTCG
>JAYWBB010000133.1:0-27846 GCA_043781855.1 Nevskia sp.
AAGACGCCAGCGTGATCTGTTTCATTGCCACTTCTCCAATGCGTTTCTCAGATAGCGATAGTTTAATGGAACGTGTGGGGGTTTTTCAGAGAATCCTTAAACGCCTGGCTGCTCGAAATCGACTGGCGATAGAAACATGGCAGAAAGCTCTACTTTCGATTGACTCGAAAAACCGAGGACGCTTCACCGCGCCCCAAAGATGGTGGAAAAACTTAGATATCGATCGCCAATGATGAAAAGCATGGCTGGGAAGAACCACTCAATGCGCAGGCGTGACACGCCGTACGCGAGCGGCAACGCCAAAATCATCCAGAACGTCGTAGCCAACGCGAGGGACCCGAGCGGATTGCCTGCGCCGTGTTTACCGGATCGTCCAAGGGCCCTTAGTAAGGAGGACCGATACGGGGTGAATGAGTATGCCGCCAATAAATAGGGCCCAGACAGCGCGGTCAGGAGACATGACCAGAGACACAATCCCGGCGATCAGCCACACGGCGGCAGATGTGAGCGTGCAGGGCGCGCCACCGTATTACGCGAAACGCATCTCGCGTTGCGCGCCGGCAATAGTCGCTGAGGCGTTTTCAGTTTGCGAAAGAGTCATGTGGTTGCTGCCCAACTACAAGTAAATGGACTGAGCCAACTTATCAGACTTGGGAGTAGTTCCAATAATCGTGAGGCTTCCCTACCCGCGCCCGCGATCCTCGCAGAGCAGGCGTTCGACAAGTTCGAGGTCGTCGGGCTTGTCGACGTCGATCGCGGCGCGGCCGAAGGGCATCTCGACGACGCCGGCCTTGACGCCGCCGGCCAGGGCGCCGAGGCGCTCGAGCGCGGAACCGAGACTCAGCCAGCCCAGACCGTAGCGCAGCGCATAGCCGAAGCCGAGCAGCCGCAGCATGCGGATCGGCTGCTTGCGCAGCACCTCGACTTCCTGCCATAGCATCGCCAGCTTTGTCGCCGCCGGCGTCGCGAAGTAGAAGAGATTGCAGCCGGAGTACCAGGCTTCGCGGAAGTGCAGAAAGGTGCGTTGCGAGCCGGGTGCGGCGTTGAGTACGACGTCCGAACGTGCGAGCGCGACGGTGGCATCGGTGGCCAAGGGTCGATGTGCGATGAAGTGGCTGACCCATTCCGGTCGCAGCAGCGCGTGATCGCCGGTCGTGACCAGTAACGGCGTGCCGAGTTCGGCGAGCGCGGCGACCACGCTTCGGCTCGGGCTGCCGGCCGCCATGAACGCGGTGACCGGCTTGCCGGCGGCGGCCTGCGCGAGTCCGGGCAGTTGAGCGACGATCTCGGGCTTTTCGATGCAGACGACGATGCGCGAGATTTCGGGCGCGGCGGCGAGTGCGCGGATCACGCGCAGCAGCATCGGCTCGCCGCCAACCAGGATCAGCGCCTTGTGGCGAGCACCCGAGGCGACGGTCATCGGGTCGTCCGGCCCGCGCGAGCCGGCGAGAACGAGGGCGGTGAGTCCACTCATGCGAGATCCTTGCCGTAGATTCGGTAGGTCTTGTACGCAATGGCGCCGAGGCCCTGGTTGATGCGGTTCATGGCGACATTGTCTTCTAGAATCCACGACAACTCGACACTGCGATAACCGAGCTTGAGCGCCTCGCAGCGCATCGCGTCGATGATCAGGAACGGCAGCAGCGCGCCGCCGAAGCCGGTCGCGAATTTGCGCTTCACACCCATCAGCGGCACACGCGCGCTGCGCACGCCGCGCATCTTGAGACGCCACAGCAGGCGCACCCAGCCGAACGGCAACAGCTTGCCGTCGAGCCCGCGCAGCGCCTCGTTGATGTTCGGCAGCGTGACGCCGAAACCCGCCGGCTCGCCGTCGACATCGACGAACCAGACCAGGCGCTCGTTGAGGATCGGCTTCATCGCCTTCGCCAGATGGTCGGTGTCGGCCGGTGTCAGCGGTGCGAAGCGCCAGTTCGAGGCCCAGGCGTCGTTGAAGATCGCGGTGATGTCGCCGATGTCCTTGCGGTACTGCTTGAAGCTCATCGACCGCAGGCGATAACCGGCCGGCAGGGTGCGGCGCACCAGGGCTTCGATCTGCTTGGGCAGTGGCTTGGTGATGTCGCTGAGATAGGCGTACAGATCCTTGGCCTTGGTGTAGCCGAGCGCTTCGATGCGCGGGCCGACATACGGCAGGTCATGCCCCATCAGGAGCATCGGCGGTGTCTCGAAGCCGTCGATCAGCACGCCGGTTTCCTCGTTAATGGAGAGATTGAACGGGCCGAGGATCTGCGTCATGCCGCGCCGTCTGAGCCAGTCTTCAGCGGTGGCGAACAACTCCGCGAAAAGCGCCGGATCGTCCTCGGCGGCGATCATCCCGAAATGTCCGGTCTTTTCGCCCGCGGCGAGCGCGACCCGATCGACCTGCGCGCTGATGCGGCCGACGTCGCGGCCATCCCGCTCGGCAATCCAGAACTGGACTTCGGTGTGGGCGAACAGTGGATTCTTCTCCGGGGAGAACGCCTCGCGCCGCTCTATTTCCAGCGGCGTGACCCAGTTCGGATCGTTGGCGTGCAGCCGTGTCGGAAGCCGGATGAAACGAGTCATCAGTGCGGTGGAATCCACCGGAAGAATGCGCAGCATGCCGGCAGGGCTAAACTTCGCGATCATCGAATTCGGTCTCGGGAATATCTGAAAGGAACTTGTGGAATCTCTGATTGAGTCTTGTCTATCCTCTCCTTCCGGGAGAGGGGCCGGGATGAGGGACTTTCAACTGGAGTTGAGTCTTTTATTTGAAAGTCCCTCAGCCCCAACCCTTCTTTCGGAGGAGAAAGGCTTTCTACATTTTTAGTTTTTTTAACGCCGGTCGAGCCGCACCAGGAAACTCAGGCCCAGCAGCGAGAACGCGAGTGGTGCGCTGAAGGCGGCGACCTCCGGCGTCAGCAGGCTGGCTTCGCCAAGCGCCGCGCTCAGGCCGTTGAGCAACAGGAAAAGCAGGCCGCAGACCAGCGCGACGAGTACCGGCGAGCCGCGCTGTGGACCACGGGTCAGCGCCACGGCGATCGGTGTGGCGAGCAGCAACATCACCAGTGCGACGAACGGATCGGCATAAGCGCGCTTGACGCGCGTGCGATAGAACGCCGGCGTCTTTACGCCGGATTGAGCGCCGGCCAGCACGGCGGCGGCGAGGCCGCCGGAGACGTAAGGCTCGGCGGCGGAAAGGCGCATGAGATCGCTCGGCTTGAGCGTTGTGTCCCAGCGCATCTGGTCCTTCAGCGGCTCGGTCCGGCCCTGCCGGAAATCGGTTTCGACGGCGTTCTGCAAAAACCAACTGCGGTCCTCGTAAAGCGCGCGTGCAGCGACGATGCGCGTCTGCACGAGACCCCCGGCATCACGGCGATAGATGCGCACACCGTCGAGCAGTCGGCCGTTCGGCGAGACATGCGCCACGCCGACCACCGCACCGCCGGTGCGGATCCAGAGCAGTTCGGTATCCGGATCGGCATCGCTCGATGGCGGCAGCGACGCCCACCACGCGGTCAGCGCGCGCTGCGTACGCGGCACGACGACTTCCGACAGCAGCAGGTGAAACAGGCCGATCGCGAACACCGTCGGCAGGACGATGATGACGACGCGACGGAACGGCACGCCGGCCGCGCGCATCGCGACGACCTCGTTCTGCTTCGCGAGCGCCGAGAACGCGAACACCGCGCCGAGCAGGGCCGACAGCGGCAGCGCCGACAGAATCACCGTCGGGCTGCGCAGCATCGTGTAGAGCCCGATGCCGGCAATGCCCTGGCCGCGGCTCAGGATGTCGGTCGTGGTATCGAGCAGGTCGAGCACCTGGAACAAGCCGCCGAGCGCGAACAGTACGCCGATCACGCGCGAGGCGAGCATGCCGCGCAGGTAGCGCGCCAGCGGGCCGGTCATCATCGCGCCGGTCTCGCGCCGCGGCCGAACAGGCGGCCGATGCGGCTGGTGAAGTCCTCGATGCGCAACACCAGGCGCGTGACCGGATTGTCGCCGGGCCGCGCGAGGCTCTGGCTGAACAACCATACGCAGAAGAGGGCGAACACGGTCCACGGCGTCCAGACGCCGACGAGTGCCGAGACCTTGCCCGATTCGGTCAGGCTTTCACCGAGTTGCAGGCTGTGATGAAACATCAGCAGCAGCACCGTCGCGACGATCAGGCTCGGCGTGCGCTTGCCGCGCTTGGCCGACATGCCGAGCGGCACCGCAAGCAGCGGCAGCAGCGGCAGCGAGAGCGTGCGCGCCAGACGGCCGTTGAACTCGCCGGCCAGCTTCGCGTCCGTGAGCTGCGGCGAGGCGCCGGGCAGGCCACCGTGCAGCAGCTCGCCGAATGTCAGCTCGCGCTCGTTGCTGCCGCGCGCGCGGAACTGCGGCGCGTCCGGCGAGAAGGCGGTGCTGGTGTCGAGTGTCACGAACTGCACGGCGAGCAACTCGCCGCCAGCGCTGTCGCGGAAATGTTCGCCTTGGTGAAGTTCGAGATTGAGACGCTTGCCATCGGCGCTCGGCGTCAGCGAGCCGGTCTCCCCGGTGGTGATTTCCTCGCGCTGCTCGACCATGCGGCGGATCAGGACATGCGTCAGTTGCCGACCGCTTTCGTCGACCTCATCGGACGTTAGCGTATAGCCGTTGCCGGCGTTGGCGAAGGTGCCGGCCTGCATGCGCGCGTCCCAGCCGGCGTTGAGCGCGCTGTACATCACGGCGTGATAGGCATAGCGCGCGCAGGGCTGGAGATAGCCGAACAGTGCGGCGCTGAACAGCGACAAAAAGACCGCAACCACGAGGAACGGCCGCGTCAGTCGCGCGATCGACTGGCCGCCGGCGAGATAGGCGTCGAGCTCGTTGTCGTCGCCGAGCCGCGCGACGACGATGAACAGCGCGACAAAAAACGCCGCCGGCAGCGCCAGTCCGAGATAATGCGGCACCAGATCGACGACCAGCTGCGCGACGGCCGGCAGCGCCTGGTTGTTGTGCGCGAGAATGTCGAACAGGCGCAGCAGGCGCTCGAGCAGCAGCGCGACCAGCACCGTGCCGAGACTCATCATCAACGCCGGCAACAACAGGCGCAGCAGGTGGCGATCGAGGATCGACGGCCACCGACCCCGGAAACGGCTTTGCATTCGGTTGTTGATCGGCTTCGCCACGCGGGAAAAACGAGGAATGACGTGAAGGTTACAGACATGCGGTACGCGGTGCTAACCGGGATTTGCGGACGCGACCACGCCGTCGTCGCCGGTGATTGCCTGGCCGGTCGCGGGGCCCCGTCTTGAAGGCTGCAGAACTGGCCGCAGGGACGGCAGCGCCCGCTGCGAGCTCGCTGCGGCGCGTGTTTGCCAATGCCGGGAAACTGCTTGGCGGCAAGATTGCGGCCGGCGTGATCAGCGTGTTCTATCTCGGCCTGGTGACGCGAGGCCTCGGCCCGGCGAACTACGGCGTGCTGGTGCTCATCACCTTCTACGTCCTGCTGGTCGGCAGTTTCGTAGTGCTGCAGGGCTGGCACACGCTCGTACGCTACGGAAGTGCGCGGCTCGCAGCGAAAGACAGCGCCGGCTTCCAGCGCCTGTTCGCGTTCACGGCGCGAGTCGAGCTGATCAGCGGGCTGGCGGCCATGATCGTCGCAGCGGGCTTAGCGCACTGGGCGGGCCGCTGGTTCGGCTGGCCTGTTGAATTCGACGGTATCGCCGCGCTGTATTCGCTGGCGATCTTCACCAGCATGCACAGCACGCCATCCGCCGTGCTCAATCTGTTCGGGCGCTTCGACCTGCTTTCGGTGCAGCAGGTCACCACTCCACTGGTGCGGTTGGCCGGCGCCAGTATCGCCTGGTGGATGGACGCCGGCCTCCGGGGATTTCTGATTGCGTGGCTGCTGGGGTCGGTCGCCGATGGCCTGGCCGACTGGTGGCTGGCGCGGCGTGAACTGAAGCGACGCGGCCTGCTTGAGGGCGTTTGGCGCTGGCCGTCCGGCATCGGCTCTGAACACCCGGGCATCTGGAGATTCCTGCTTACCAACAATATCGAGCTCAGCGTGAGCGACGCAGCCAACCGGATCACGCCGCTCGCCGTCGGGGCCGTTCTCAATCCGGCGGCGGTCGGGCTTTATCACCTGGCATTGCGCTTCGGCACGGTACTGGCGCACCCGATCCACGCGCTCTCCCGCACGGTCTACCCGGAGCTCGCGGTGCTCGCTGCGCGCGACGATCAACAGGCGCTGCGCCGGCTCGTGCTGCGCACCGGCGGGATCGCGATGACTGGCGGAATTCTGATCCTGTTGATCTTCGCCGCATTCGGCGAGCCGCTGCTGCGGATGCTCGCCGGGCCGGGCTTCGAGGGCGGCTATCACGTGCTGCTGCTGATTGCGCTTGCGCGAACCTTCGAACTGCTCGGCTTCCCGTTCAACTCCGCGCTGGTCGCACTCGGCCGGCCCAATGTCACGCTCTGGATCAACTTCGCTGCGCTGCTGGTGCTGCTGCCACTGTTGTATCTGCTGCTCAGGCAGTTCGACGTGATCGGCGCCGGCCTGCACGCGATCACCTACGCCGTGACCACGGTCGGCGCGATGGCCTGGGCGCTGCTGCGTCCGCGTCGTCCGCCCGCCCATGATGTCTGATCGTCATGCACATCCACTACCTGCTTACGGACCTCAACAGCGGCGGCGCCGCGCAGCCCATTCCCGATCTGGTGGCGCTGATGCGCGATCAGGGCCACACGGTCCGCGTGCTGGCCCTGCTGCCGAAGGATCGAAAAGGCGCTGCGCAGCTCGATCGGGCCGGCATCGCCTGGGAGCTTCTCGGAAATAGCCGCCGCGATACGCTGCCGGCGGCGCGCGCGCTGCTGCGCATCCTGCGGGAAGACCGTCCCGATCTGCTCTGGACTTCGCTCACCCGGGCCACGATCTACGGCGCGATCGCCGGCTGGCTGTGCGGAATCCCGGTCTTGAGCTGGCAGCACAATTCCTGGCTGAAGCCGGGCGACCGGCGACTGCTGCGGCTGTCCCGCAGACTGACTGCGCTCTGGGTCGCCGACTCACGCACCGTCGCCGAATTCGCCGCACAATCGCTCGACATCGCGCGGTCGAAGATCGAAGTCTGGCCGCTGTTTCGCGCGCGCACCGAAGTACCTGTAGCGCGCCCCTGCGCGCCGGGTACGCCCTTCCGCATCGGCGGCCTCGGTCGCCTGCATGCGGACAAGAATTTCTGTCACCTGATCGCAGCCGCAGCGCTGATTCGCGAACGCAATCCCGCGCTTGCCGCGCGCCTCGAATTCGTGATCGGTGGCCAGGGCGGCGAATATGCCCGGTTGGCTGCGCAGATCGCGGCTGCCGGGCTCGATAATGTCCGTCTCGCTGGCTATGTCGACGATCCGATCGCTTTTCTGTCGACGCTGCACGCCTACGTCCAGCCCTCGCATCACGAAGGCCTCTGCATCGCGGCACACGAGGCGATGCAGGCGGCGCTGCCGGTCATCGCGACACGAGTCGGCGACGTGCCGGCGATCGCGCAGGCCATCATCGAACTGGCCCGCGACCCGGCACGCGCCGCACGGCTCGGCGCGGCCGGCCGCGAACGCGTGCTGTCTCTGTTCGGCGAGGCCGAGTTCCGGCGCGCCGGCATTGCCGTGCTGCGCCGCGCGGCGTCACCGGAAATCCTCGGACGGTGAGCGCCCAGTTTGAAACAGCCGGCAAACCGCCGGCAACGGTCGCGATATTCCTCTACGAACCGGGTGACGGCGGGCTCGACCGGGTCGCTATCCTGATCGCCAACGGCCTCGCCGAACGAGGTCTGGCGACCGAACTTTGGTTGACTGAAGTCGACGGTCCGCTGCGCGCGCTGGTGTCGCGACAGGTACGGGTGCGCGAGGTGTCGGCGCCGAAGATCGGCGGTCGCGGGCTACGACTGTTCCTGCAACTGCCGACGCTGATTCGGATACTCCGGATGCAGCGCCCGGAGGTCCTGATGTCGGCCGGCAATCAGAGCAATCTGACGGTCGCGCTGGCGGTGATACTGGCGCGGAACGGCGTGACGCGCGCCGTCCTGAAAATCACCAACCCGATTTTCCACCCCGGCATGGGATTCTTGCAGCGCCTTTTTCGCGAGCGCCGGTTCGGCCTCACCTCGCGGCTGGGCGCGCAGACCCTGACCCTGAGCCAAGCCGACGCAAACGAGTTCGCGAAGCGCTTTCCGCAACTGCGGGAACGATTCCGGATGGTTCATAACCCTTACGTCACTGCGGCCATGCTCGAAGCCGGGCAAACCCGGGCCGCCGCGCCAACGGCACCGCCGCAGCTACTGGCCGTCGGCCGGCTGACGGCCCAGAAGGATCACGCTACGCTGCTCGATGCGCTCGGGCGCCTGAAATCGCGGCCTTGGACGCTGGTCATTCTCGGCGACGGCCCGCTCGCGGCGGCGCTCGGACAACAGGCAGAAATTCTCGGGATCGCGCACCACATCCGGTTCGTGGGCTTCGTCGCCGACCCCCTGTCCTGGTACGCACAGGCGCAACTATTGATCCTGTCCTCGCGCTGGGAAGGCTTTCCTGCCGTGCCGATCGAGGCGCTGGCCTGCGGCTGCAATGTCGTGACCACGGACTGCTCGCCGGGCTTGCGCGAACTGATGGCGGCGGCGGGCCTGCCCAGCCCGGTGCCGGTGGGCGACGCAGCGGCGCTGGCCCGCGCCATCGAGTCCGCGCTGACGAAGCCAAGACCGGCGGTGGAAGTCAACCGGATTGCCTTGAGATATTCGCTGGACGCGGCGGTCGACGATCACCTGGGAATTTTGCGGAATCAAATCGGAGCAAGGGTTCCTTCAACACCGCAGAGCGGACCTGGGTCGCCGTGATCATGCCGCGTCGACGCGATCACCCATCGGCAGGAACCCTTGCTCTCTCATTGCCAGTGCGCCCCGCCGACTCGACTCCAGACCGCGCAAACGGCCCGGATACAAAACTCCAATGGCGTGCTTCCATGAATCTCGCTCGCACTTATTCAGACGGCGGCGATTGCCGTCGACTCGACAGCCAGCAACTGGCTCGCGGCTGTGACCACGCTCGCCACATCGATCGCTGACATGCAACGCGGTGCCGGGCATTCGTCGAGGCCACGTCCGCAGCGGCGAACCCAGGGGATTTCGCGCTGGAACACCTCGTGCTGATCGCGGCAGGGAAAATCCTCGATCATCACCTCGGCGCAGGGACACTGGCGCCAGAACTCGCCCGCGCCGAACAGCACCCGGGAGCCGGGACCGAAGAGCGTGATCGTTGGCGTGCCGGTCAAGCGCGCCAGATGGGCCACCCCGGTATCCGGCGAGACCATCAGGCGGGCGTTGGCGATGAGCTGCCAGAGCTGGGGCAGATCGAGTTGCCCCGCATAACTGGTAAAACGTCGTTCGGGATCGATCTGGGCGACGAGGCTCGCCTCGCCGTTGCCGCCGCTCCACACTACTTGCAGCGCCTGCGCGGTTAGCCAGTCCGCGAGCGCCCGCCAGTTTTCCGGGGTCCACAGCTTCAGGGGACTGGAAGCGCCTATGTGCAATACCACGTAGGTCGAAGTCGGCTGGACAAAAGCTCGATAGTCTGGCGCTGGCCAGTCGCGCGGATCGAAGGGACGCGGCGCCGGTCCGGGGACAAGGTCGGCGAAGATCTCGCCGATGGCGGTTGGATTCGATGGATAGCTATGGAACTCGTCAACCGGCCAGTTCTTGTAGATCGGGCGATCACCGCGGTGCGCGACGATCCAGCGTGCTCCCAGTGCGGTGGCCAGCCATGACGGGCCATTGTCGCCAGGGACGATGGCCAGGTCGAAGCCGTCATCTTTGGGCATCGCCGAGACTGTCGTGGAATCGCGCGGATCGTAAGGCCAGACTTCGACGCCGTAGGTGCAGTTCTGGTAGATCGGCGCGATCGCTTTTCTCGCCGTCATCACCAGCTCTGCTGCGGGATACTGCGCACGCAGTTTCGCCAGTAGCGGAGTGATCAGTACGGTGTCGCCGAGCCGCAGCCCCTGCGCGACGAGAATTCGTTTGGGGTCATCCGGCTTGCGCCGTTGACCTGCGGCGGCAGCCCGATGAAGCAAGGCGCGAGCTACGACTTTGATCGTCGTCGGGGCTTTGGACATCACGTCTGTTTTATTTGCGTCAATGGCAGCATCGCGTGGTGGACTTAGAAGATTCTTAAAGGTACGCGAACGGTGCGCCGGCGTTTCATGCCGCGCTGCCCGGCCCTGCAGCAAGGCGCCGGATCGCCTCGGCGCCGCGCACTGAAGACGTCTTGTCGGCGAGATCGAAGGTATAGCGAAACATCTCCTGCTGCTTCTCGCGATAGCGTTCGTGCGTCGCGAAGGCTTCGTCGAGCTTTGCATCGAGCTCGGTGATGTCGGTCATCACCGGCCCGGCCCGCCAGTGCGCATAATTTTCGTCGTTCTGCCAAGTCGTGCGCTGGGCGTTGAAGAACAGGCAGGGTCGTGGCTGGTAAAGGAATTCGTAAACCTGGCTGCTGGCGTCGCCGAGATAGAGATCGGCGGCGCGTGTGTAGCTCATGTCGACGCTGCGCTCGCTGCCCGTGTCGATCAGCATATGTGGGCACTCGCGGTAGCGTTGTGCGATGACGCCGGGCCGGTCGAAGCGAAAGCCGTCGAGCGAAATCTGCACGTGCTTGCGGAACATCATCACGTGCGGCGCGAAGATCAGGTTGTATTGCTTCGACCGATAAAAATATTCGAGCACCTCGCGGCCGCTGCGGTACCAGGACGACAGCGGCGGCGAGAAATGCGGGTTGTAGAGGACTGTCGGCCGGTCGTTGTCGAACAGGCGCTTCGGCGGCGGCGCGCCTCTCAGCAGATCGAATTTCGGATAGCCGATGATCGCGTAACTACCTTCGCGCGCGAGCCCGGCGCGCTCCAGGCGGTCGCGGATTTTCGCACCCGACATGAAGGCCAGATCGAACTGGTCGCTATGCTTATCGAAACCCACGGCACGATCGCCGGCGCCGTGGCTGGTGTAGACGAACTTCAGCGTCTTCAAACCGAAATGCGAGCGCAGCATCAGGCTGGTTTTTTCCGGCACCACCAGCACATCGAGCGCGGCGAACAGGGCGCGGTTCGCGAGCAGGGTTGCGACGCGCCGGTACGGCAGCAGCGGATTGAGCACCGGTGCGAAGAAGGCCAGTGGCCCGCTCAGGCTGAGCAGGCGGAATTCGCAGTGCGCATCGGGAAAATCGCGGCTCAAGGTGCGCAGGTAATCGAGTTGCAACGGGGACGACGCGAGCAAAACGATCTCAAGCCCCGGATCGAGCCGCGACAGCTCGAAGGCGATCGGCGCACTGTGCGCAATCTGATGCAACTCATCATGATTGAACAGGAAGCCGATGCGCGTCGCGCGGGTTTCCTGCCGTGGGGTTGCAGCCAAGGTAAGTCTCGGATCGGTCATTCATTTTACGCCGAAAGGCCGGTGCTAGACTCGCTGCCGGCGCGCGGTGTGGCTGCGCCGCCGCCAGACCGGAAACGGCATCCCGATGATTCCCGAAAGCTGCACATGAGCTCTGCCCTACCGAAAAACGTCAACCGGCGCGGACGAAATTTTCTGCTGCTGGCCGCCCTGTGGTCGGCTGCGCTTCTGGCCGATGATCTGCCACCCTGCGGCGCCGGGCTCAACGAAGTACGTCTGCATGTCATCGTCAGCGGCATGCACTCGGCGCGCGGCAACATCACGATCACGGTCTATCCCGACAACGCGGCGCGCTTTCTGGCCAAGGGCGGAAAGCTGTCGCGTCAGCGCGTGCCGACCACGCTGCCCGCGACGGGCGCCTGCTTCTCGCTGCCCGCGCCGGGCAGCTATGCCGTCACCGTCTATCACGACGAGGACGGCGACAATAAATTCAAGCGCACGCTGATCGGACTGCCGGACGAGGGCTACGGGTTTTCGAACAATCCGAAAACGCTGATCGGACTGCCTTCGCTGCGCGAAGTGCGCTTCCCGGTGGCAGTCGGCGATACCTCGATCGATATCGCCCTCACTTATTGAGCCGGCGCGGCGAGCCGGAAGCGCCCTGCCGTTTCGAAGCCATCCCGCGCGGCATTCAGCACGCGCACCGTCACGGCAATGTCCCAGCCGCTCACAGTTCTTCCAAACTCCAGCAGTTGCCAGCGCGCGCCCTCGTCGAGCCGGTTAGGAATCGCCGAGATGGACGGCAGGCCGCAGCTCGCAATCAAGCCTTTCGGGCCCGGGATCGGATCGAAACGGGCATCGCGCGAATGACCGTGCAGCACCAGTTCCGCGCCGGCGCGGGCGAGCACGGCGCGGAATGCCGAACGATCGCGCAATGCCTTGCGCAGCGGAACGACGCCATCAGCCGGCGGATGATGCAGCGTGAGCACGCGGCAGAGTCCGCGCGCCCGGGTCTCATTGAGCAGGCTCTCGAGACGCACGAGCTGTGCGGCGCCGAGTTCACCGCTCGCGAATCCCGGTGGCGTCGGCAGCGCCGACGACAGGCCGATCAACGCAACCTCGCCGCGTACGCGCAGGTAAGGAAACCGCTCGGGCGTCGTCTCGTCGCCGTGCAGCCATTCGCGCCACTTGCCGAGACCTTCGGCCCAGGGCAGGGGTACCAGCGCATCGTGGTTGCCGGGAATCGCGGAGACGGTACGGGGCGGCCCTAGCGTCGCCAGCCACTCGGCCGCCGCGCTGAACTCGCCGGGCAGCGAAAAATTGGTGATATCGCCGCTGACCAGGATGTGATCGGGTGCAAAAGCATGGATGTCGGCAACCGCCGCCGCGAGGACTTCGGGCTTTTGCAGCGCGCCGCGTCCGCGTGCCCAGGACCAGCGACTCAAGCTGCGCTTCGAGAACCATTCTCCGGCCGTCCGCGCGGGCGCCTCGAAGTGCAGATGCGGATCGGACAAATGAGCGAGACGCAGCGTCGTCATGGATAATTGCGGCCTTGCCGGCGTTCGGTCCTGCACATGTCGCACATGATATTGAAATGACCGCAGCCCCGTCCCCGTCGCGCCTGGCGTCGATCCGGCTCGGCGTGATCCGCAACCCGAACAGCCAGCGCAATCGTCTTCTCAAGCCTGCGGCTGCGGCGCCGTTGCCGTTCGGCGCCGAGGTCATCGAGACTGAGCCGGGCTCGATCGACCATCTGCCCGAAGTGCTGGCCGATTTCGCGCGGCGCGGCATCGCGCATATCGTCGTCGATGGTGGCGACGGCACACTGCGCGAAGTCATGACCGCGCTTATGCCCGCTTATGGACAGAATCTGCCGACGGTGACGCTGTTCTCCAGCGGCAACGCGAATCTCACCTCGGCCGACGTGGGCAGCGCCGGTCATGGACCGGCGGCGATGTCGGCGCTGCTGCAGTCGCTGGCGACGCCCGGCGCCGGTCGGCGCGTGCGACGGCGGCCGATCGAAGTGCGCTGGCCGGACGGCTCGCACGCGCCGGTGCTCGGCTTCTTCGTCGGCGCGGCCGGCTTCTATCGCGGCTGGAAGCTCGCTGTCGGCGGCGTTCGCGATCGGGGTTATCTCCACGGCGCGGGCGTCTCCATAGCACTGGCCGCAGCAGCCTGGCAGACGCTGACCGGAGGCCGGAAAAATGAATGGCAGGTAGGCATGCCGATGGACGTTTCGATCGACAAAGGCCCCGCAGCCGAAGGGCACCGCTTCCTGTTCATGACGACAAGCCTGCATCGCCTGTTCGGCAACCTCTGGCCGTTCTTCGATCATGGTCAGCAAACGCTGCGCTGGCTCGATATCGACGCCCACCCGCCCCGCTTCGCACGCGCGCTACCGGCGCTCCTGCGCGGCAAGCCGAAGCCCTGGATGCGCGACAGCGGCGCGTATCGCAGCGGCGGTGCGGACCATATCGAACTGCGCCTGGAGTCGCCGCTGGTAATTGACGGCGAGGCGTTCACGCCGGGCGCCTACGGTATCGTCGAGCTGTGCAGCGGGCCGGAAATCGAGTTCTACACCCCGACCGCACCGCCGTGAACGCCGACCGCAGCGCGCTTGAAGAACTCACACGCGCGATCGACGCCGAACTGGCGCTGCCGCTGCCCGAAGCAATCACGGCGATGGCCGAGTGGCTCGCAACACAGGGCCACGGCTCGGTCGTCGCCGTGCTGTTCTATGGCTCCAACCTGCGCAGCGGCATGCTCGACGGCGTGCTCGATTTCTACATCCTGGTCGACTCGCTGCGCGGCTGGTACCAGCGCCTGCTGCCGGCCGCCGCGAACCGCCTGCTGCCGCCGAACATTCTGTATTTCGAGCGCGAACACGAGGGTCAGACGCTGCGCGCGAAAGTCGCTCTGTTGCGGATCGACCAGTTCCACGACGCCATGCGCGCCGGTTGCCTCGACACGACGATGTGGGCGCGCTACTCGCAACCCGCCGCACTGGCCTGGGTGCGCGATGCCGGTGCGCGCACCAGCGCCGGGGTCGCCGTGGCGCAGGCCGTGGTCAGCGCCGCACATTGGGCTGCGTGCCTGGGGCCGGAAACCGGCGTCGCCGAGGACTATTGGGAAGGGCTGTTCCGGCGGACTTATAGCGCCGAGTTGCGCGTCGAAAAGGCGAGCCGTGCGCAAGCCATCACGTCCTGGGCGGAGGCGCGCTATGCGGCGATGCTGCCGCTGGCCTGGCGTGCGTCGGGCATCGACTTCGAGTCCGACAACGATCAGGTGCTGCGGCCAGCGATCACATCACGGCAGCGCCAGCGCGCGGAGGCCGGCTGGAAGTTCCGCCATGTGCTCGGCAAGCCGCTTAATTTCATCCGGCTGATGAAGAGCGCGTACACGTTCGAAGGCGGCGTCGATTATCTGATCTGGAAGATCGAGCGGCACAGCGGCGTCAAGGTGGAACTGACGCCCTGGCAGCGTCGCCACCCGATCCTCGCTTCGCCGCGCGTGCTCTGGAATCTGCGCAAACGCGGCGCGATCCGCTGAACTTTCAGCGGCTGGCCGCCGCCGGAGCCGCCGGCGTTGGCGTCACGACAGGCGTTGCCGGATGGATGATGCGGCTGTAGCCCGACATCGTCGGATCGAAGATGAATTTCCTGAGCACCCCGATCCACGAATGGTATGACTTCAGGCCCGTGTAGTACTCGCCCGCCGCGCGCCGGACCTTCGGCAGATTGTTCCAGGGCACGTTCGGGAAATCGTGGTGCTCGTTGTGAAAGCCCATGTTGAAGCAGACCTTGTTGAGCGGACCGTAATAGGAATACGTGTCCTGGCCTTCCGTCGTGACGTGATGCTCCTGAATCCAGCGCCCGCCGAGCGGATGCAGGCCGAGCGCAAACAGCGTCGACAGCGCGAGATAGGCCAGCGCCTTCGGCCCGAGAACCATCACGAGCAACGTACAGACCACGATCTGGGTCGCGAAGTTGAGCACGATCCATGGGTCCCAGACCGGAATGCCGCGAATCGCCTTCAGCTTCATTGGCCGCAGCGCCTGCGAAATCGGCAGCAGGAACACCCAGAGCAGCTTGCGCCAGGCGCTGTTGCCGATCAGGCGCGCCTCGCCGTGGCTGACGATGTCCGGGTCCATCTCGTACTGGCCGAGATAGCGGTGGTGGTAGAGGTGATAGCGCTGGAAGCCCATCGCGCTCGGCAGCACCAGCGCGAAGTCGCAGACGATTCCGAACAAGCGGTTGAGCCCGCTGGTCTTGAACACGAGGCTGTGCGTGCACTCGTGCATCAGCACATACAGCGCATGGTTCACGAAAGCGCCGAACGCGAAAGCCGCGAGTACCAGCAGCCACCCGTTGGCATTGTCCGCGAGCGCTGCTGCGGCCCACTGCAAGAGCACCAGCGCAACGATCCACAGCGCGGAACTGTGGTTCTTGACCATCAACTCGCGTACTTCAGGAAACTTCGCGACGATCTCGCGACGGCGAACCGTATGGAAGTTCGGGCTCTCGGAGTAAGTGAAATCCTGCTTCATGGTCGCCGCGACGCTGCCGGCGCGCCTAGCGCGCGCCGCCAGCGCCAGCGACCAGCGCAACCTCGGCATGCACCGGCGGTTTCGGCGCGATGCGCTGACGCCGCGTTTCCGGCAGCGCCGGCAGCACGCCAAGCTGACGTCCGACCATCTCAAACAATTGCAACGCGCGGTCGATCTGCTGGGTGGTGTGTACCGCGCTGACGCTGGAGCGCAGCAGCGGCGACTGGGTCGGTGTGGCTGGCGGCAGGGCCAGGTTGAGATACAAGCCGCCTTCGAGCAGGCGGTTCCAGAACTCGACCGCAAGCGGCGCTTCGCTGATCGAGACCGAGACAATCGGGCTCGGCTGCGGGCCGACGGCAAAGCCGAGCGAGCGCAAACCGTGATAAAGCCGGTTCGCGTTGTCGTTGAGGCGCGTGCGCAGCTCCGGCATTTCCTGCATGCGGCGCAGCGCGGTGAGCGTCGACGCCATGACGGCCGGAGGCAGCGAAGCGGTAAACATGTACGGGCGGCAGGCGACGCGCAGCACGTCGAAGTCATCGAGATTCGAAACACAGAAACCGCCGACGCTGCCGAGGCTCTTGGAGAACGTGCCGATCACGAAGTCGACATCGGCTTCGACACCCGCCTGCTCGGCCAGACCGCGGCCATTGGCGCCGAGCACGCCAAGCGAATGCGCTTCGTCGACCATCAGGTACGCGCCCATCTCGCGCTTGACAGCGGCGATTTCGCGCAGTGGTGCGGCATCGCCCAGCATCGAATAGATGCCTTCGACGACAACCAGCTTGCTGCCCGGCTCGTTCGATAGACGGCGCAGGCGCTTGTGCAGATCGTCCGGATCGTTGTGGCGGAAGCGGACGACTTCGGCGTGCCCAAGGCGCGCGCCGTCGTAGATGCTGGCGTGGCTGTCGGCGTCGAGCAGCAGGTAGTCGCCCTTGCCGGCCAGCGTCGACAGCATGCCCAGATTCGCCTGGTAGCCCGTCGAGAAGACCATGCAGTGGCGCCGGCCAAAAAATTCCGCCAGCGCGGTTTCGAGCTTGCGGTGACGGTCATAGCTGCCGTTCGCGATGCGCGAGCCGGTAGTGCCCGTGCCTTGCAGGCGGACTGCCTCGACCGATTCCTGAATGCAGTCGGCATCGAAGGTCAGACCCAGATAATTGTTGGTGCCGAGCAGAATCGTGCGGCGCCCCTGATAGAGACCTTCGGTTGGTGACAGCATGCCTTCGAAGACCATCTCGAACGGGTTCTGGCCGACGGCACGCAGGCCGTCGTAGGTTTCCCGCAACGGGGCAAACTTGGACATTATGCTCACTGGTTTCAATTCCTTCCCCGCAGTTGATCGACGACACGCGCCAGATCGGCCAAGGTTTCAACTTCCGCGACACGATCCAGCGGAATGACGATTTCAAAGCGGTCTTCGAGCGACATGATGAAATCCATCACGGCGAGCGAATCCAGATGCAGATCGCGCACGATGTTGGTGGTGCCATCCAGGGTAACCGGCCGGCGCAGGGTCTCTCTCAGGCCCTCGATGATCTCGGCCTGTGTGTCGCGCAACGTTTCATTCATCCCTAGGCGTCCCTGATCGGCCGACGGGGGCGTCGGGAAATTATTGGTCATCGGACTCCCATATTGTAAGCCAGCGTTAATTGCTTTGTCATAGCTCGTTCACGCGGCAGGCGTTGGCCTGAGCAAACTCAACTTTGGGCGGGCAGCCAGCCGGCCTTCCGGTACCAGTCGGCGGTCATCGAAAAACCGCTGTCCAGCGCATAGCGCGGGACTTTCACGAGGTCTGCGGCGCTGACACTCCAGTCTTCGTGGAGCAGTTCACGTATTTTGCCAGCATTGACCATGCCCGGCTTGCCTGTGAGGGCCGCGAAAGTGCCTGCGAGATGACCCAGTCCGCGTAACAGCGGCGCGGGAATCGTCAGATAGCGCGGTCGCGCGTTGCCGACAGCGACGGCGGCGGTGTCGAGAATTTCGCGCCAGCCATAACCCGCCGGTCGACCATCCGAGATTGTCTGCACATGGCCAGTGGGGGGCAGCGAAAGTCGGGCGGCGAGCGCGTTCGCTGCATCTTCGACGTGAATCAGCGCCAACCGCGCAGCGGGCCGGCCGATCAGCGGCACGATACGCCGCGCGGCGAGCTGGAAAAAAATCAGCGTTGCACGATCGCCCGGTCCATAGATCGCCGGCGGCCGGATAATGCTGACGCGCGCGGTGCCGAGCGCATCGAGCACGGCTTTTTCCGCCGCACCTTTGCTCGCGGCATAGCCAGATAATTGCGGCTCGCGTGCCGCGAGGCTTGAAACCAGCAGGAAATGGGCGTTGGGTGCGCCAATGCGCATCGCGTCCGCGAGCGCGCGCGCGCCGTCGCGATTGACACGCAGAAAGTCCGCATCGTCACGCGCCTTGATCAGGCCGGCGAGATGGAGCACCGCATCGGCACCGGCAACCAGGCGCTGCAAGGCTGGAATATCGGCGAGCGAGCCGAGTACGACTTCAGGTTCGAAGGCCCGCCACAAGGGATGCAGCGGCTGGCTGCGCGCCAGGATTCGAATGTGCCAGCCTTGCGCCGCCAGCGCCGCGACGCTGTGACGTCCGAGAAAACCGGTCGCGCCGGTGACGGCAACAGTGCGCTGCGTCGCGCTCAACTCGCTGTCGCCACGGCCACCGCCGCAAACGAGCCCTGCAGGTAGAGGGCCTTGGCCTTCGTTCGGCTGAGCTTGCCGGACGACGTGCGCGGCAAGGCGCGTGGCGGTACGGTGACGACATCGGTGTCGACACCATGACGCAGGCGCAAGACACCGGCGACTTCCTTGCAGAGGTGGTCGCGCGCGGAGTCGTCCGGCGCGCGGTACTCGACGAGCACGACGATGCGCTCGGCGCCGCCGCGATCGACCGAGACCGCCGCGACGTCGCCACTGCGCAATGCGGCGATCTCGCGCTCGACGGTCCATTCGAGATCCTGCGGCCAGATGTTGCGGCCGTTGACGATGATGAGATCCTTGGCGCGGCCGGTGACGACGATCTGTCCGTCGCTGAAATAACCGAGGTCGCCGGTATCGAGCCAGCCGTCTTCGGACAACACTTCCTGTGTCGCTTCGGGCTCACCGAAATACGAGTGCATCAGGCTGGGACCGCACGCGAAGATGCGTCCGACTCGGCCCGGCTCCAGCACTTCGCCGCCTTCCGCGCGCACCTCGAAGCGATGATGGGGCAAAGCCGGGCCGCAGAGCACGAAGTCGCGCGTGCGCGCCGCGCCATGCCGGGCCGGCACGGCGAGGTGATCGCGTTCAAGACGATCCGTGTCGAGCGTGTCGTAGCGGATGCCCTGCCCCAGCGGCGCAAAGCTCAGCGCGAGCGCGGCCTCGGCCATGCCGTAGCTCGGCACGAAAGCGCTGGCCTCGAAGCCGCGGCAGGCGAAGCGCGCGGCGAATTTTTCGAGCGGCTCCGGGCGCACCATGTCGCCGCCGATCCCGGCGGCGCGCCAGCGACTCAGATCGAGGCCGTCCATCGGCGCGGTTTCGGCGCGGCGCGCGGCAAGTTCGTAACCGAATGTCGGGCTGTAGGACAGCGTGCCGCCGTTGCGCGTGATCAGATCGAGCCAGAGCAGCGGCCGACGCGCGAAATCGCGCGTGGCGAACATGTCGACCGAAATCTGGCAAACCAGCGGCGTCAACAGGAAACCGACCAGACCCATGTCGTGATACATCGGCAGCCAGGACACGCAACGGTCTTCGGGGCCGATTTTCAGGCCGTCACGGGCGATACCGCGGACGTTCGCCAGCAGCGCTTTCTGAGTCACCGCAACGCCCAGCGGGAAGCGCGTGCTGCCGGAGGAGAATTGCAGGTAACAGAAATCGTCCGGGCCGACGGTGGGCAGCGCCGGTGGTGTCGTCGCAGACCCGCGTCGGAACATCGCCAGGGTCCCCACCGCTTTCAGGTCGAGTCCGGCACAGGCTTCATTCAACCATTCGGCCAGCGCCGTGGGCGCGACGGCAGCGGCCGTGTCGGCAATCTCGATCATGCGGCGAATATGCGCGACATAGGCTTCGCGACCACCGAACGCCGCCGGCAGCGGCAGCGCCGTGGGCACCAGACCGGCGTACTGGCAGGCGAAAAATGCGCGCGCGAAATCGCCATCGGTTTCGGCGATCAGCGCCACGCGCTCCCCGGGCACAAGGCCGTGAGCAAGCAAGGCCGCCGCAAGTTCCAGGGCCTGCACGCGAAGCTCACGGTAGCTCAATGCTTCGAGCAGCTGGCCCTTCCCCGAATAGAAATTGATTCCGGTCTCGCCCAGCGCGGCATAGTCCAGCGCCTGTGGCAGGGTGGCGAAATCGGCGGGGCGATAACGGGACAGTCCGCTCGCGGTCGGAGTTGGCGCCAGCATGGACAAAGTTCGTGGAGCTCGTTTGGGGTTCTGGGAATTCTCGGCCGCCCGAAGCTGATGCCGCATTCGGATCGAGCGTTAGCCGGGAATATTATCGCAGATGAGACTGTAGACTCGCCCTCCCCAGTCCATGCATCGGAATGATCTTTGCTGCGCCGGTTCAGCGCTTGCCGAGGAAATCCTGTTTGCCCAGTTCCACGCCGCTATGGCGAAGGATGTTATAGGCCGTAGCGCCATGGAAATACAGGTTCGGCAGGACGAAAGACAGAAGATAATCCTGGCCGGTGAAATTGAGCGTGCCGAAGCGGTTGACGAGCGCGATCGCGCGCATCTCTGAGCCGTCGATCTGTTCGGGCTTGAAGGTCTTCAGGTAGTCGCTGGTCTTGCCAATTCGGCCGATCAGCTCGGCGAAGTTCACCTCCGCGTCGGCATACACGGGCGGCTCCAGGCCGGCCAGCCGCGCAGCGCCGCCCTTGACCATGTCGGTCGTGATCTGAACCTGGCGCACGAGCGCGAACATGTCGGGATAGAGGCGGCTGTTGATCAGCACCGCCTGCTCGATCTTCTTCGCCTCGGCATGCGCCACACCCTTCTCGAGCACGCCGGCGAGATTTTTCAATGCCCGGATGAACACCGGTACCGATGCCTGATACATCGAAATCGTCACTTGTCTGCTCCTGTCTGGTGAAGCCTTTGCCGCTGGGCCGGAATCGGCCGACCTATTCGAATTCCCCATACCCACCCTGCACCCGACGGACAATGTAGCCTGCCGTCTGCAGGTCGGCGATGATCTGGTTGGTATGCGCCTCGTCCTGCGCTTCGATCAGCATTTCGAGCGTTGCGCTCTTCGCGTGGCGCCCGGCCGACAAGCGCTCGTGATGAACCTGCACGATATTACCGCCGGAGGCGCCAACGCTGCCCGCGACGCGCGCGAGAAAGCCCGGGCTGTCCTCGATCTCGATCGAAAGACTGACCAACCGCGACTCGTGCACCAGCTGACGCATCAGCACCGAAGCCAGCAGCCTTGAGTCGATGTTGCCGCCGCAGACGATCAGTCCGATGCGGCGACCCGCGAACTTCGCGGGGTCCGCAAGGAGTGCGGCCAGCCCGGTAGCGCCAGCGCCCTCGGCAACGACTTTTTCGACGTTCGCGAGCAGTCCCACGGCCCGTTCGATCGCCGCCTCGTCGACGCGCACCAGTTCGTCGGCGTGCGCCGCGATGATCGGCAAGGTCAGCTTGCCGATGCCCTTGACCGCGATGCCCTCGGCGATCGTTGGCCCGCCACGGACCAGGCTCGAATCCCCTTGAAGTGCTGCATACGCCGAGCAGTAGCCGGCCGATTCGACACCGACGAGGCGCAGCTTAGGATTGATGTCGTGCGCGGCGACGGCATTGCCGGAAAACAGTCCGCCGCCCCCGATCGGAATGACCAGCGTGTCAAGCTGCGGCACATCGGCGAGCATCTCGAGGGCGATCGTGCCCTGCCCGGCCATCACGTATTTGTCGTCGTAGGGATGGACGAGCGTCATGCCGCGACCGACGACCAGTTCGCGGTGCATGTAGTCGAAGGAATCGGCGAGCGTCTCCCCGTGCAGGATGACTTCACCGCCCAGCTCGCGCGTGTTCTTGACCTTGGTGAACGGTGTGGTCTTGGGCATCACGATGACGCTTTTTATGCCGAGCCTCGTGGCGTGATAGGCAACCGCCTGCGCGTGATTGCCGGCCGACATCGCCGCCACGCCCGCCGCCCGTTCGGCACCGGTCAGCCGCGTCAGCTTGTTGACCGCGCCGCGCTCCTTGAACGCAGCGGTGAACTGGAAGTTCTCGAACTTGAGCCAGACTTCGGCGCCGGTCAGCTTCGACAGCACCTTCGACGGCGCACACGGCGTGCGCAGCACCTGACCTTCGATGACGCGGGCGGCGTCGCGGACATCGTCCGCAGTAATGGCGAGTGGGGACTTCAATTCGTTTCCCGATTCATTTTCTGGAGGTGCGGGCGCTGTCGCTGCTGACCAGGCCATTCTTGAATGCAATGGTGCGCCGCTCACGGCCGTTCTGGTAGAGCCAGCGCTCCTTCGGTCCGCCTTGATCGTCGATGTGCGTCGGCAGGTTCAAGATTCTTTGCACCTGCTCGCGGGTCATGCCCTTGACTACACGATCCTCGATCAGCGCCTTGCGAATAGCGTCTTCCTGCACGCGGTCCTGCCGGTGCGCCTTGAGCCACGCCGTGTCGGCGCTCGCCTGCGACTTGTTCTGGCGCGCGGTGTCGGCGTCGTACTGCTTCGCGAGAGCGCGGGCGTTGGTATCCGGCGGTAACGACGTGACGGCCGGCAGTTGCGCCGGCGCCGCCCCCGACGCGCAGGGTTTATCGGTGTAGGTGATCTTGCCTTCGTGCTCGCAGCGATAAACTGCCGCTGACGCGGGCAGCACGGCAAGCAGCAACATCGTCAACAGGAGCATTTTCATCAGCGGATTATAGGTTCGTCACGCTTGAATTTTCCCGGCGCATGACAGCTTTGGCGCGAGTCGCGGATAATCGCGCCTCGCCAACGCTTCCCTCGCGCAATACCAAGCCCATGAGCCAATACGTCTACACGATGAACCGGGTCGGCAAGACCGTCCCGCCGAAGCGGGAAATCCTGCGCGACATCTCGCTGAGCTTCTTTCCGGGCGCCAAGATCGGCGTGCTCGGCTACAACGGCGCGGGCAAGTCGACGCTGCTCAAGATCATGGCCGGCGTCGACAAGGAATTTCATGGCGAGGCTCGCCCGATGCCGGGCCTGAAGGTCGGCTACCTGCCGCAGGAACCGCAGCTCGACCCGAAGAAAAACGTGCGCGAGAACGTCGAGGAAGCACTCTCGGAGATCACGGATGTGCAGGCGCAGCTCGACGCCGTTTACGCTGCCTACGCCGAAGAGAACGCCGACTTCGACAAGCTCTCCGCGAAGCAGCAGGAGCTCGAAGGCAAGCTGGCCGCGATGGACGGCCACAACATGAGCGTGATTCTCGACAAGGCCGCCGAGGCGCTGAACCTGCCGCCCTGGGACGCCGATGTGACCAGGCTCTCCGGCGGCGAGCGCCGTCGCGTCGCACTGTGCCGGCTGCTGCTGTCGAAGCCCGACATGATCCTGCTCGACGAACCGACCAACCATCTCGACGCCGAGTCGGTCGCCTGGCTGGAGAAATTCCTCAAGGATTTCCCCGGCACGATCATCGCGGTCACGCACGATCGCTACTTCCTGGACAATGTCGCCGGCTGGATTCTGGAGCTCGATCGCGGCCACGGCATTCCCTGGCAGGGCAATTACTCGACCTGGCTGGAGCAGAAGGAAAAGCGTCTGCGGCTCGAAGAGAAAACCGAATCGGCGCACCAACGGGCGCTGGCCGAAGAACTCGAATGGGTGCGCAAGAACCCGAAGGGCCGACAAGCCAAAAGCAAGGCGCGCGTCAAGGCCTACGAAGAACTGGCGAGCCAGGAATACCAGAAGCGCGCGGAAACGCGTGAGCTCTATATCCCACCAGGTCCGCGCCTCGGCGAGGTCGTCATCGAGGTGAAAGATGTCGCCAAGAAATATGGCGAGCGGCTGCTCTACGAAGGCTTGAACTTCACCGTGCCGAGGGGGGCGATCGTCGGCATCATCGGCGCCAACGGCCGCGGCAAGACCACGCTGTTCCGCATGCTGCTCGATCAGGAAAAGCCGGACGCTGGCGAAATCCGCATCGGCGAGACCGTAAAGTTCGCCTACGTCGACCAGAGCCGCGACAAACTCGACGGCGACAAGACCGTGTTTGAGGCAATCAGCCAGGGTCAGGACATCATCCGCGCGGGCTCGTTCGAGATGCCGTCGCGCGCCTACATCGGCCGCTTCAACTTCAAGGGCGAGTCGCAGGGCAAGCGGCTGAAAGACCTGTCCGGCGGCGAGCGCAACCGGGTGCATCTGGCGAAGATGCTCTTGACTGGCGGCAACGTGCTGCTGCTCGACGAACCGACCAACGACCTCGACGTGGAAACCCTGCGCGCGCTCGAAGAAGCCTTGCTCGACTTCGCCGGCTGTGCGCTGGTGATTTCGCATGACCGCTGGTTTCTCGACCGCGTCGCCACCCATATCCTGGCGTTCGAGGACTCCGGCGAAATCGTCTTTCTCGAAGGCAACTACGGTGAATACGAGAACGATTTCCGGCGTCGTACCGGCTCCGAGCCCGGCGTCAATCGGCGTTCGCGGCACAAGAAGCTGGGCTAGCGCCTTTAACGTCGCTTGCGGAATGCGCGGCGCGGTTGACGCCCTTCGCCTACCTCGCGCTCCAGCATGTCGCTGACGCGGGCCTTGAACAAAGGCGTTGCCGCGAAATCGGCCGACAGCGGCTCGGCTTTCGCAGTGGCCTGCCGAATCGTTCCGGCTGGCGCGAAGGGCGTTCTTACCGACCGCACATCGGTCCGGTTCGCAAGGTCAGGGTTGGTCCGGACGAAGAACAGCAGCAGGTCGGTGTCGACCTGCACGCCGCTCTGATAGTCGCCGAGGAACAAGCCTTCGGCATTCGGCGCAAACGCGAGGTCGAAGGGACCGTCGATCTTGCGTTCGCTCCAGTTGACGGCGTCGGGACTGACCGTGAGCCAGTAGCTGGTCGGCAGCGTGCGATTGTCGCTGGTGTTTTCGCGAAAATCGTAATAGCTGACGCCGTAGCTTCCGTTGTCAGCGATAAAAATGGTTGGCGTGAACGCGGCGAAAGCCGGTGCGCCGTTGACTCGGAAGGGCACCGACCAGGTCAGGCCGCCATCGCTGGAGCGAGAAAACGCAATGCCGTCGACCTGGCCGCTGCTGAAGCGCGCATCCTGCCAGACCATCGCGAGCTGGCCGTTGGTGCCTGCCGCGATCTCGGTCAGTGTTGAGCCATCGCGGATCGGCGCGCCGGTGTCCGGATCGCGCGCGCCGAGCGCCATGGCATCGGCGACGCGGATCGGCGCGCTCCAGGTGTCGCCATGATCCGCCGAGCGGATCACAGCATAGAACGCCGTGAAGCTGCCGTTCGCCGCCTGATCGATCTGCGTGAACGCGAGCACCAGTGTGCCGTCAGGCAAGACGACAATGCGGTTGCCAATGGTCTGACTGCGGGTGCCGGGATCGTAGATCGCGCGAGCGGGCTGCCAGCTCAGGCCGCCGTCGACGGTCCGCGCAAAATAGGTGGGGCCGCCGCCGGACGCCGCAATGCGATCCCAGGTGGCATAGACAAAAGCGGGGCTGGTTCGGTCGGCGGTGATCGACTCCTTGTCGTTGAAGAATTGCATGCCGTCCGCGATCAGCGCGATGGGCGTGCTCCAGGTGCTGCCGCCGTCAACCGAGCGACTCGCGAGAATCGCGCTCGCCGAGCCGGCTTGAAACACCCCGCCGGTCGCCCCGAGTGCAATCTGATGCGCGGTGCCGTCTGGCGCGATGCTCACCCAGGGGTCGGTTGCGCGCTGGTAGTCGCCAACACTGCCGGCAACGGCGCCCGAACAGCGGGAAAACAGCGGCGTGGCGCGCAGCGCCCAGTTCTGCCCGCCATCGAAGGACACGGCAAGCCCGAGCCCCTGTGAACTGCCGTTCGACCAGCGGTCCTGCTGCCAGACACCGATCAGGTTTGCCGGGCTCGCCGGGTTGATCGCAACATAGGGTTCTACTTCGGCATCCGGATACAGCGTCCCGGTTTGCGCTGCGCCGTTGCAGTTCGGCGCGAACGGTGTCGGGCCGGACACGCGGGTCGTGACAAGCCCAGGCGATACGGGCGGCGGCGGTGCTGCGCCGCCGCCACCGCAGGCGGAAACAAGTATCGCGGACAGCGCCATTGCGATGCGCCGCACGCGATGGAACCGATCAAGGCGCATGGTGTTCTCCTAACCTCGGGGCGGATTGCCATTTTCCGGCCCGTACACTACCGCAGTCCGAGTCCGATCCGATGCACACCACCGCCGCGTCGCCGATCGCTCGATCCGTGAAACGTGCACACAAAAAAAACCGCCGACATTGCTGCCGGCGGCTTCACTGCACAGCTTGGTGCGCCCGGAAGGATTCGAACCTCCGACCCCTTAGTTCGTAGCCAAGTGCTCTATCCAACTGAGCTACGGGCGCATTGACCGATTGCCGATCCTTGCTTCATGGCGGAGAGAGAGGGATTCGAACCCTCGATAAGGTTTTAAAGCCCTATACTCCCTTAGCAGGGGAGCGCCTTCGTCCACTCGGCCATCTCTCCGGATTACGGAAGAGCAAGGCGACGATTCATCCCGAACAGATTAACTTGTTGTATGTCCGGGGTAAAGCTCTTTTGCAGCGCGAAACGCCGCTCAGTTGTTGACGGTCGTGTTGACGGTCGCTTCCTCGCCACGCTCGATACGAATCCGCTCGAAGATTTCCTCGCGGTGGACACTCACGTCTTTCGGCGCCTTCACGCCGATGCGGACCTGATTGCCCTTGATCCCTAGAACAGTCACGGTGACATCTTCACCGATCACCAAAGTTTCGCCGACTCGCCTGGTCAAGATCAACATCGTAATTCTCCGTGGCCTTCCTGTAATTCCGATAGCGCTTCGGGTGCCCGTAACGGCACTCCTGTTGATACACAGATTTTTCACATGATACTAAAGATCAAGTCAAGAGAGCGCAAAGAATAATTAACTAATGCGATAATTTCCGACGGGAGGTTGAGAACGACTTGTGTAAGGAAAAACTTTCGAACTCACCTGTTCGATAAAAAAGAAAAGAACTCGTGTCCAAGCTCGGCCTGACCGCTTCAGGCCACATCCCCCAGATTGAAAGCATGATGTAAGGAACGAACAGCCAGTTCAAGATATTTATCTTCAACGACGACGGATATCTTGATCTCCGATGTGGAAATCATCCGAATATTGATTCGTTCCGCAGCCAAAGTCTTGAACATTTTCGCGGCAATGCCGGCATGCGAGCGCATACCCACCCCAACCAGAGAAACCTTGCAGATGTCGAGCGCCGTGCGCACGCCCTTGGCGTCGAGTTCGTCTGCCACCTTTTTCGCGACGTCGACCGCACGCTCATACTCGCTGCGGCTGACCGTGAACGTGAAATCGGTTGTGCCATCGGCGCCGACGTTCTGCACGATCATGTCGACCTCGATGTTGGCGTCGCCGATCGGCCCGAGAATTGCCGCCGCAATGCCCGGACGATCGGGTACTCCAGCCACGGTCAATTGCGCTTCATCTCGGCTGAAGGCGATACCTGAAATCAGCGGCTCTTCCATTGCTCCCTCCCGATAATTTTCATCCAGCGTGATCAGCGTGCCCGGCCCTTCGACGAAGGTGGACAGCACGCGCAGCGGGACCTTGTACTTGCCGGCGAATTCGACCGATCGTATCTGCAAAACCTTGGAGCCAAGGCTCGCCAGCTCCAGCATTTCCTCGAAGGTGATGCGATCGAGACGCCGCGCCTTCGGCTCAACTCGTGGATCGGTCGTGTAGACGCCGTCGACATCGGTGTAGATCTGGCACTCGTCGGCCTTGAGCGCCGCCGCCAGTGCAACACCCGTCGTATCCGAACCGCCCCGGCCCA